>UQIE01000004.1 GCA_900541065.1 uncultured Collinsella sp.
GGCCCGTGGGTTATACCCTAAGAGCAAACCACCCTTTTTAAGGGTGGTTCTGATTCCAAAGAGCTTGAAATGTATCCTGAATACGTAAAGCTGTTGTGCGGCACCAATATTCTGTATACGCATATGGCTGATCAGCAGCAATGGGCGCTTGCCAAGCGGTTGGGCAATAATAGAAATGTTGTTTTGTTCGGCGTGGGCATGTCTGATATTGGGGTGGACGATGCTATCGACGCCTATACAAAGAAGTTCTATAAAACCTTGCTATCTGATGAATATCTTCATAGTGTTCGAGATGAAATGACTAAGAAGAGGCTTAACTCTATTGACATAGAGAATGTTCTTAATACCGCATGTCCGACCATGTGGTCGTTAACCCCATCTAGGCAACTCGAGATATCCTCTAAGCGTTCTAAAAACGTTGTTACGTCAATTACCGATTATTGTTTCGATGCGGAACGTGACCGTAAGATGCTGGAATTGCTGTCGTCGGAATACGAAAATGTAACGATTTGGATTCAAGGAAGCCATGATGTTGATTGGTGTCTTGATCAAATAGTCGATCTGAAGCAATTTAATGTCATAGGCCCCAATATCGAAGAGTTTAATCGTGTAATTGAAACCGAGGAGTTTGATTATGTGGGGACGCGTCTCCATGCGGGCATCCGCTGTTTAAATGGAGGACATCGCTCTCTAATTATTGCAATTGATAATCGAGCCCGCCAGATCGGTGAAGACACGGGACTTCCCGTTCTTGAACGCGAGGACGGCTATCTCCATAAATTAGCTGATTGGGTAAACCATCCCGTTAAAACTGAGATTAATCTTCCCTGGACGAGCATCGATAAATGGAAGAAACAGTTTAATTAGCTGTATTCCTTGGCTATTGCTTTCCCTATTTCTTATCGTGTGGTGCCTTTGGCGTTTCTCCGATTATCCAACCCATATTTGTGGCTCGAATTAGATTCGTCAACATATAGGCGACTGATCCAAATCCAATCAGGTTAATTGCTGCCATCGCCATTGGGGCTATGTTGGGCCAGTAGGTAAAAGAAATGTAAACCAGTGGAGAATGAAAAAGATATATTCCCATACTGTTTTTGCTAATCTTTTCGGTTAGTAGGTTTGCCTTTTGGGGGATGACACAATAAATTGATGCAAGCGCCATGCAAGTAAGGGCGGTGGAAGCAATGGGGGGCACCACTTGTTTTAGTAAGTTTACAAGGAATAATAGTATTAGGACTATTGATATGCTTTTACGCCTTTTATAGCTCTCGAACCATTTGTTTGCTTCCAAGTAGTGGATTGTTAGGCCAAGCGCAAACCATATTGCATTTGCTTCTGCCAAATTGATATATCTGTTCGCTGATGGTATTCCAAAATGGTAAAGATAAATTGAAGCGCCGAAAACTATCGGAACCTTAAAACTTGTTAGAGGGCTCTTTTCGAGTATTTGAAAGATGCACGACGTGGCTGCTGTAATGAAAAAAAGAGTCGGGAGAAACCAAAGGTGACCGTTGTCTTCGCCCAACAGAATTGATTTAAAGATGATGTGCGGTACAGTTAGGCCATTGTAATAGGGATACTTAACGAGCATCCTGATGGGGAAGAGCCAACATATTCCAATCATGATATAGGGGATAATTAAGCGTTGGGCTTTTTTAATGATCTGACTGATAAAATCGCTTGATCGATTCCAGCTCCATAAAAAACAAAAGCCAGACAACGAAAAGAACAAGGGCATCTGGATTCCGTTTATTAAGAATTTGAGATTATCCAACAGAATTGATTTTTGTTCAGTTGGATAATATCCCCACGCACTTGAATACAGAATAATGCTGTGGCCTAGGACTACAAGGAATATTGCAAGGGCCCTCACGTTCGTTATGTCGTCTCTACGGGTTGTGTCCTTGCGGTTGTTCATCAATTGCTTCTTTCGTTAATATTGAGAAGGATTAACTTAATAGAATATCAAACTCTTACTAACCGCTCGATTTATAACTATTTTCGATTGTAGAGGACGGATTATATGAAAGGCATCATCCTCGCCGGCGGGTCCGGCACGCGCCTGTACCCGCTCACGCTCGTGACCTCCAAGCAGCTGCTGCCGGTCTACGACAAGCCCATGATCTACTACCCGCTGTCCACGCTCATGCTGGCGGGCATCAAGGACATCCTGGTCATCTCCACGCCGACCGACCTGCCCAACTTCCAGCGCCTGCTGGGCGACGGCTCGCGCTTCGGCGTGGACCTCTCCTACGCCGAGCAGCCCTCGCCGGACGGCCTGGCGCAGGCCTTCACCATCGGCGAGGAGTTCATCGGCGGCGAGCCCTGCGCGCTCGTGCTGGGCGACAACATCTTCTACGGCAACGGCCTGTCGCGCCACCTGACGCGCGCCGTCCAGAACGCCGAGTCGGGCCGCGCCACTGTCTTCGGCTACCACGTGGACGACCCCGAGCGCTTCGGCGTCGTGGAGTTCGACGGGGAGGGCCGCGCCGTCTCCATCGAGGAGAAGCCCGCCGAGCCCAAGAGCTCCTACGCCGTCACCGGCCTGTACTTCTACCCGGGCGACGTCGCCGCCAAGGCGCATGAGGTTAAGCCGTCGGCCCGCGGCGAGCTGGAGATCACCACACTCAACCAGATGTACCTGGAGGAGGGGACGCTGTCCGTCGTCACCCTGGGCCGCGGCTACGCGTGGCTGGACACCGGCACCATGGAGAGCCTGCACGAGGCGGCGGAGTTCGTCCGCGCTGTGGAGCACTCCCAGGACCTGCCGGTCTCGGTCCCCGAGGAGATCGCTTGGGAGAACGGCTGGATCACCACCGCCGAGCTGGAGGAGGCCGCGAAGGCCTACGGCAAGTCGGTCTACGGCCGGCACCTGAAGAAGGTCGCCGCCGGCGAGATCGTCAACAGCCCGCGCGAGTACTAGCGCCAGCTTGTTTTCTTTTAGGGGTCACCGTTTATCTGGTGGCCCCTTTCGTTATGATTACGTTGACCATAAAGACAATATGATTGGGAGTGGATGTGTTAAGCGTCTACTTTGGCGATATGCCAGAAGCGATTTACAACACAGCGACATATTTCAAAAACTCATACCGGTCTACTTGGATTACGGATCCCTATGCAGTCTCGATAATTAAAGATGTCGATCGATCGGTTGTTGTCTCCGAAAACGTCATCGAAAGCCCTGTGCTTGGATCCATCTCCCCACTCCAGCTTTCTGGTGGCGTGAAAACGCTGCTGCTTATGAGATTTGATCGTAAGCATATTTTTAACGCTTCTACCTGTGGTGACAACTGTGCCAAGTGGATTCTCGACATGGCGAAAGATCGCAAGCTCGTTGTGAATCTCTATCATGTGATGGACTTTGGTCGCGAGGATTTTAAAATTAAAGTCGTGAATAGCGGCCGAATCGTTCACAACATGGCCGATTTGATTCACGAGTCGATTCCGTATCTGTAGGTGCTGCTTATGAACGGTTCGCATCTCGTTAAGATTTCCCGCCGCAGGGGAACCAAGTACACATTTACCATTAAACGGAACATTACTATTGTGCGTGGGGATAGTGGCACGGGTAAGACGACACTGTTTGACATGGTCGCAGACTACATGCGAACGGGCGAGCAGTCGGGTGTTTCCTTGCAATGCGATTGTCCCTGTGTCGCCCTGACCGATTATGATTGGCGAAACCAGCTTTCGTCCGTTCATGACTCGATTGTATTTGTCGATGAGGGCTTAAAAGAGATCCATTCTGATGAGTTTGCCCATCATGTGCTGTATTCCTCGAATTATTTCGTGCTGATCTCAAGGGCTGATTTCCCCAATCTTCCGTATAGCGTGGATGAGATTTACAAGATTAAGACGAGCGGAAAATACCATTCTTTCGTCCCTGTTTATCAAGATCGCGGGAATCATCGTTATGCTATTTCCCGGTCGGCGCCAAAACAGGACTTTTCTATCCTTCTATGCGAGGACAGTAAGTCTGGTTTCCAGTTCTTTAAACGGCATTTTGCTGACAGTGAGCTTACCTGTACTTCGGCCATGACGAACAGCGCGATTTTGGGCTGGTTGGATCAGCATCTCGACGATCGCGTGTTTGTTGTCGCGGACGGGGCGGCATTTGGGTGCTATGCGGACCGCGTCCTTAAGCTGCAAGACATTCACCGCGATACTGTTACGGTTTGTCTTCCCGAGTCGTTCGAATGGCTTCTGCTGAGCTCCGGCGTAATTTCAGGGCTAGATGTTAAGACGGTTTTGGAAACCCCAGAAGCCTTTGTAAACAGTGAGAAGTTTAAAAGCTGGGAGGATTTCTTCTATAAGTACTTACGTGAAATAACTGGGGATTCGGTTTTTCACTACGACAAAGACTGCATTTCGGAGGCGTTTTGTACAGGAGGTAATTCTGCGAAGGTTATGGCTCTTATCGCATGCCGAAATGTCCGATAGTTTTGTTGAATAGCGTCGCGGCGTCACTTCCTGCGGCATACTAAAGAAGCTGTACATGCTTCAGATTGGATTTTCATGTCTGAGATTTTCGAACCCAAGAATATCATCGTCACTGGCGGCTGCGGCTTCATCGGCAGCAACTTCGTGCACTACGTCGTGAACAACCACCCGGGCGTCCACGTCACCGTCCTGGACAAGCTGACCTACGCCGGCAACCCCGAGAACATCGCGGGCCTGCCGTCGGACCGCGTGGAGCTCGTCGTGGGCGACATCTGCGACGCGGAGCTGCTGGACAGGCTGGTGCCGGGCCACGACGCGATCGTGCACTACGCCGCCGAGAGCCACAACGACAACTCCATCGCGGACCCCGAGCCGTTCCTGCGCACCAACGTGGAGGGCACCTTCCGCCTGCTGGAGGCCGTGAGGAAATACGGCATCCGCTACCACCACGTCTCCACCGACGAGGTCTACGGCGACCTGGCGCTCGACGACCCCGCCAAGTTCACCGAGGAGACGCCGTATCACCCGAGCAGCCCGTACTCGAGCACCAAGGCGTCCTCCGACATGCTGGTCCGCGCCTGGACCCGCACCTACGGCCTGCGCACCACGATCTCCAACTGCTCCAACAACTACGGCCCCTACCAGCACGTGGAGAAGTTCATCCCCAGGCAGATCACCAACATCATCGACGGCGTGCGCCCCAAGCTCTACGGCCGCGGCGAGAACGTCCGCGACTGGATCCACACCGAGGACCACTCCTCTGCCGTCTGGGACATCCTCACCAAGGGCCGGATGGGGGAGACCTACCTCATCGGCGCAAATGGCGAGAAGAACAACATCACCGTCCTGCGCATGATCCTCGAGGCGATGGGAAAGGACCCCGAGGACTTCGACTGGGTCGCCGATCGCCCCGGCCACGACCGCCGCTACGCCATCGACTCCACCAAGCTCCAGCGCGAGCTGGGCTGGAGGCCGGCCCACACCGACTTCGCCGAGGGGCTCAAGCGGACCATCGACTGGTACGTCGCCAACGAGTCCTGGTGGCGCCCCGCCAAGGAGGCCACCGAGGCCCGCTACCGCGCGCAGGGGCAGTAAGGAGAGCAGAGACATGGCAGGCATCGCATTCGAGAAGGACCTCTCCGTCGCCGAGACCGGCATCGAGGGCCTCAAGGTCGTCGACCTCGCCGTCCACGGCGACTCGCGCGGCTGGTTCAAGGAGAACTGGCAGCGCGCCAAGATGACCGCCCTGGGCATCCCGGACCTCCGCGTCGTCCAGAACAACATCTCCTACAACGACAGCCGCGGCGTCACCCGCGGCATCCACGCCGAGCCCTGGGACAAGTTCATCTCCGTCGCCCGAGGCTCGGTCTTCGGCGCCTGGGTGGACCTGCGCGAGGGCAGCGCCACCTACGGCAGGGTCTACACCTGCACGCTCGACCCATCGAAGGCCATCTACGTACCGCGCGGCGTGGGCAACTCCTTCCAGGCGCTCGAGGACGGCACCGCCTACACCTACCTGGTGGACGCCCACTGGTCGCTGGAGCTCAAGAGGACCTACACCTTCGTGAACCTCGCCGACCCCGAGCTCGCCATCGAGTGGCCGATCCCGCTCGACGAGGCCACCGTCTCCGAGGCCGACCTCAACCACCCGTACCTCAAGGAAGTCGTCCCCATGGCGCCCAAGAGGACGCTCGTCACCGGCTGCAACGGCCAGCTGGGCCATGCTGTGCGCAGGCTGGCGGAGGAGCGCGGCGTCGCCAAGGACTTCGACTTCTGCGACATCGACACCTTCGACATGTCAGACCCGGACGCCTACACACAGTACGACTGGTCGCTCTACGACACCGTGATCAACTGCGGCGCCTACACGGCGGTCGACAGGGCGGAGACCCCCGAGGGCCGCGCCACCGCCTGGAAGGCCAACGCGACCGGGCCGGCGCTGCTCGCCCGCACCTGCGCCGAGCACGGCATCACGCTCGTGCACGTGTCCTCCGACTACGTCTTCGACGGCACCGCCGAGGTCCATACCGAGGACGAGCCCCTCAGCCCGCTGTCCGTCTACGGCCAGACCAAGGCCGCCGGCGACATCGCCGTGGCGGGGTGCCCGCGCCACTACATCATGCGCTCCAGCTGGGTCATCGGCGAGGGCCGCAACTTCGTCAAGACCATGAAGGGCCTGTCCGACCGCGTGGCCGACCCCGAGGACGGGCTCGAGCAGGTCACGGTCGTGGACGACCAGCTGGGCCGCCTGACCTTCACGCGCGACATGGCCGAGGCCATCTTCCACGTGCTGGGGACGCACGCCCCCTACGGAACCTACGACTGCACGGGCTCCGGCGCCGTGAAGTCCTGGGCGGACATCGCCCGCGCCGTCTTCGAGGCCGCCAACGGCAACGGGGACAGGGTCGTGCCGGTATCGACCACCGACTACTACGCGAGCGCCGAGGGCCCCGTCGCCCCGCGCCCGGTCCACTCCGCGCTCGACCTGTCCAAGCTCGAGGCTGCCGGCTTCCACATGCCCGACTGGGAGGAAGAGCTGGGGGAGTACATCAAGACGCTCTAGCCGCTATTAACTTTTCGAGAGTAAAAGCCGCCGTTCTTTAACGGCGGCTTTTCTTGTTGGTGGCTATCTGCGCAGTGGTGCCAATAGTATTTTGCGGAAGATCTACCTCTCGCTTGGCTTGGAAGTAGGGTGGCCGGGCTGGTCGTCGTAGGCGTATTTGCTGTACACGTTGACCTCCCACTGCTTTTTTTCGACCTTTGCTACAGAATCTAGGATGAAGCCGGTCGCAAGGCTCAGGCCGCACAGGAACATAAACGAGGCGGCGAGCATAGCGGTGGGGAAGCGCGGGACGAGGCCGGTCTGGAAATATTCGACAACGATGGGCATGCCCAGGGCGAGGCCGAATACCGCGAACAGAAGCGCAACGAGGCTGAAGAACTTCAGCGGGCGGTAGTCCTTGAACAGCGTGCCGATCATCGCAACGACTTTAATGCCGTCGCTCACTGTGTTGAGTTTGGACTCGGAACCCTCGGGACGGTCGCGGTACTCGATGGGCACATCTTTGATGCGCCAGCGGTGGTCGACGGCGTGGATCGAGAGCTCGGTTTCGATCTGAAAGCCCTCGGAAAGCACTGGGAAGGTTTTAACGAACGGGCGGCTCATGGCGCGGTAGCCGGTCATGACGTCATCGAAGCTGTAGCCATAGATCCACTTGATCATGGCGCGGACCAGATTGTTGCCAAAGCCGTGGAAGGCGCGCTTGTTTTCCTCGGCGTAGGTGCCGTTTGAAAGGCGATCGCCTACGGTCATGTCGGCCGTACCGTTAAGGATGGGCTCGCAGAGGGCCTTGGCCGCCTCGGCGGGATAGGTGTCGTCGCCGTCGACCATCAGGTAGCAATCAGCGTCGATGTCGCGAAACATCTGGCGGCATACGTTGCCCTTTCCCTGACGGGGCTCAAAGCGGACCGTGGCGCCGTGCTCGGTGGCAATGCGTGAGGTATCGTCCGACGAGTTGTTGTCATAGACATAGACCGTCGCCTGCGGAAGCTCGCGGTGAAAGTCGTCGATGACTTTGCCGATCGTGAGCGCTTCGTTGTAGCAAGGGATGATGACGGCGATGGATTCAGAATTCACTTAATGCTCCTTATACATTCAATCCTAGAAAGTATAGCCGTTTGGGCCTGGCATCCTAAGATGTGGGTTAGTTCTCCAGTTTTGTTGCGCGAATCGTTTGCATGGCCGTCGGGTCTATACTGTTCGTTTGTCAACGATTACGAGTAAAGGAGTTGCATCCGTGTCGGATCAGACGAAGCAACAAGAAACTCGCAGTCTGCCTGCGACGTTTGCTAAGAACGAATTTGAGAAGGACGCGTTTATCCTTCGTCAGCTGGTTACCAAGGATTTTAAGATCAAGTATCGCCGTAGCGTTCTGGGCGTCGCATGGTCGGTGCTCAACCCGCTGCTGATGATGATCGTCATGGCCATCGTGTTCTCGACGATTTTTGGCCAGGGCCGCAATGGCTCAATGACGCCCGAGATGTACCCGCTGTACTTGATCGTGGGTAACATTACCTTTGCCGTCATGTCTGAGTCTACTAACCAGGCCCTGACGTCGATCGTGGGCGCTGCCCCTCTGCTCAAGAAGGTTAAGGTGCACCGCTGGGTTTTCCCGGTGCAGAAGGTGCTCTTCTCGCTGGTCAACTTTGCCTTCTCGCTGGTCGCCGTCGCCATCGTCATGCTGTGGTTCCGCGTTATGCCTTCTTGGCACCTGATTCTGCTGCCGGTTTGCCTGCTGCTGCTTATGTGCTTCTGCATGGGCCTGGGCATGATGCTCTCTGCCCTTACGGTCTTCTTCCGCGACGTTATGCATCTGTGGAGCGTCGTCATTACGGCGTGGACTTACATTACGCCCATCTTCTGGACGACTGACTATATTGCGCAAATGCCGCATCTCGTGCGTATCTTGATGTATGCGAACCCCATGTTCAACTACCTGCAGTTTATGCGCGATATCTTCCTGTTCCAGACTACGCCCTCGCTTATGACGTTTGGTATGTGCGTTACCTGGGCGGTTCTTGCGCTTATTATTGGCTATACCGTGTTCCATAAGTCCGAGCGCAAGTTCATCCTCTACATCTAAGGAGTGCTGTGATGACTGAATCTGTTGTTGATTACAGCGAGCAGCCTCTGGCTGTCGAGGTCGACGACGTCACCATGATCTTTAACATGGCGTCCGAGTCGCTGACCAACCTCAAGGAGTACTTCATTAAGCTTGCCAAGCACGAGCTGTTCTTTGAGGAGTTTAGGGCGCTTAAGCACATCTCGTTTGATATTCATCGCGGCGAGGTTGTGGGTCTGGTCGGCACCAATGGCTCCGGCAAGTCTACGATGCTCAAGATTATCGCTGGCGTTCTTGAGCCTAGCGAGGGCAGCGTTAAGGTGCACGGTAACATCGCGCCGCTGATTGAGCTTGGCGCCGGCTTTGACCCCGAGCTGACCGCCCGCGAGAACATCTATCTGAACGGCGCCCTGCTTGGCTACACCAAGGAGTTCATCGATGCCAACTTTGACGGCATTATTGAGTTCGCTGAGCTTCAGAACTTTGTCGATATGCCGCTCAAGAACTTCTCCTCGGGCATGGTGGCGCGTATCGCCTTTGCAATCGCGACGATTACCGAGCCCGATATTCTGATCGTTGACGAGACGCTGTCCGTCGGTGACGTGTTCTTCCAGCAGAAGTGCGAGGACCGCATCCAGCACTTTATCCAGAGCGGCGACGTGACGGTTCTGTTCGTTTCGCACTCCATGGAGCAGGTTGAGCGCATCTGCCAGCGTGCCGTTTGGATTGAGAAGGGTGACCTTCGCATGGACGGCCCAGTCGATGAGGTCTGCAAGGCGTATCGCGAGCAGTTCAACTAGGTTATAATTACTTGCGCCTAACAGGCTTGCGCTTGCTTGGGCGTGCGGTTATTTGCTCCATTAGCTCAGTTGGATAGAGCAGGGGACTTCTAATCCCAAGGTCGACGGTTCGAATCCGCCATGGAGCGCCATCGTTTATTAAGCCCAGACCGCTTGGTGGTCTGGGCTTTTTTCATCTTGTGTGCTGCTGGAGCCGAGCGCGAGCAAGCCGCTGCTGTTTGTTGCGGTTGGCATTTTACTTTTCGAGATGCTCTTTCAGCAGCTCTAGCGCATGTGCGTAGCCCTGCAGGCCCTCGCCGGTGATGGTGGCGAAGCATGCCAGACGTGCGTAGCTTACCTGGCGGAAGTCCTCGCGGGTCTCGACGGCGCTGATGTGGACCTCAACGGCGGGGATGGCGGCGGCTTTGAGGGCGTCCAGGATGGCCACGCTGGTGTGCGTGTAGGCTGCCGGGTTGATGACGATGCCGTCGACCTTGCCGTAGGCCTCCTGGATCTTGTCGACGATGCTGCCCTCGTGGTTGGACTGGAAGACCTCGACCTCGTCAAAGCCCTGCGCGGCGCCTGCTTCCTGGCAGATCTGTACCAAGCGGTCGTAGTTGTCGCTGCCGTAGATGCCCGGCTCACGAATGCCGAGCATGTTGAGGTTGGGGCCATTGATGACGAGTGCTTTCATGGTTGCTTCCTTTGCGGTTGGTCGGTGCTGCAGGTGGAATGAAAAACCACCACAAAGGTGCCTGTCCCCTTTGCGGTGGTTTTTGTTAGAGAGCGGGTGGAAGGGTGTCGAGTACGGCGCGGGCGGTGTTGGCGGCGCAGTCGCGTGAGTCGATGATGTAGTCGGCCCAGGCGCGGTAGCGCGGCATACGCTGTTCGGCGAGCTTATCGATGCCTTCGCGGGCGGTGATGGGGCGTCCCTTGTGGGCGAGCTCGTCGAGCTTACGGTTGAGCATCACGATCTGACTGTTCTGGTGCAGCAGCGGGTAGTTCTCGTCGCGCGTGACCACGCCGCCACCCGTGGAAAGTACCAGGCCGCTGCGCTTGGAGATGTCGGCCAGTGCTGCCGTCTCCTGCTCGCGGAAGGCTGCCTCGCCGCGCTTGACGATAAAGTCGGCACAGGGCATGCCCAGACGCTTCTCAAGCGCGCGGTCCAAGTCGATGTGCTCGCGGCCCGTGAGCTGGGAGATCTGCTCGCCCACGCGGGTCTTGCCCGAGCCCGGCATGCCGATCAGCGCGATGTTCTGTTCGCGGCGTGACAAGCGCTCCGTTACGTCCAGGATGCGCTCGCGCGGGGTGACCTGGCCGGTATAGCGCTCGACGGCCTGTGCCGCCTGTGCCACGAGCATCAGCAGTCCGCCGATGTAGGGGATGCCGCGGCGCTCGGCCTCGAACATCAGACCCGTGCGGGCGGGGTTGTAGACAATGTCGATGACGCCTTCGAGCGCATCGAGTCCTTCGAGCGTGCAGGGGGCGTCGGGGCAGTGGGGGAACATGCCGGCAGGCGTGCAGTTGACGAGCAGCGCGGCATCGGATTGCTGCGCGATGTTGTCGTAATTGACCTCGCTTGTGCGACCCACGGGTACGACGATGGCGCCCAGGTCGTCGAGTACCATGCTGGCCGTAGTGCCGGCACCGCCGGTGGCGCCGAGCACGAGGGCCTTCTTACTGGCAACCTCTACGCCCAGCTCCTCGACCAGGCACTGAAAACCGAAGTAGTCGGTGTTATCGCCGCGCAGGCGGCCGTCGGGCAGGCGCGTGATGGTGTTGACGTTGCCCATGCGCTCGGCGAGCGGGCTCAGCTCGTCCAGGTACTCCATGACGGCGCGCTTGTAGGGGATGGTCACGTTGGTGTCCTCCCACTCGTCGCCCGTCATAAAGGCCGCGAGGTCCTCGGGCTCGCGCTCAAATCGCACGTAATCGAGCCCAGCGAGCTCTTTGTAGATGGTTGGGGTGTAGCTGTGGCCCAACACGCGGCCCAGCACTCCGTAGGGGCGGGTTGCGGCGGTATCGGTCATCTAGAGCACCTCCGTGTAGCTGCCAAAGTAGGTGAAGCTTTCGCACACGTCGTCGATGGAATCGAGCAGGTCGTCGAGGGCCTTGCTGCCAAAGGGGCAGTCCAGATCAAAGTAGAACATAAACTCAAAGTCGCGGCCGGGGATGGGGCGGCTCTCGAGCTTGATGAGGTTGATGTTGAGTGCGTAGAAGCGCTCGAGCACGCGATAGAGGGCGCCCGACTCGTTGGCCGTGGTGATCATGAGCGAGGTGCGATTAGCGCCGGGGTAGACGCGCGGCTCGCGGCTGATGACGACAAAGCGCGTGTAGTTGTTGTCCGAGTCTTGGATATTGGGCTCCAACACCTCGAGGCCATACAGCGTGGCACAGCTGCGCGATGCGATGGCGGCAACATCGGTGCGTTCGGAGTTGGCGACCATCTCAGCCGACATGGCCGTGTTGGGGTACTTGGTGGCGCGCAGGCCGTGGTTCTCGATAAAGCCGGCGCACTGGGCAATGGCTTGGCCGTGGCTGTAGACCTCGCGCACGTCGGCGAGCTTGGTGCCGGGCTTGACGAGCAAGTTGTGGTCGATCTTGAGGCGAAGCGAGCGCACGATGTGGAAGTCGAACTGGGCGAGCAGGTCGTAGACGGCGTTGACCGAGCCGGCGGTGGAGTTCTCGATGGGCAGCACGCCAAACTCGCAGAAGCCGTCGCGCACAGCGCGCATAACGCCTTCGAAGGTCTCGAAAAACGCGATGTCGGGCACGTCGAAGAGCTTGCACGCGGCGATTTGACTGTAAGCGCCCTCAACGCCCTGGCAAGCGACGGTGGCAGTTTGAGGGAAGGGCGTGTCGGAGGCTGCAGCCGTGGCGTGGGCCTTTTGCGAGACAGTGATGCCCTTGAGTTCGTTGATGTAGCGCTGCTGCTCGGCCTTGCTCATGCTCATGAGGAGACGGAACAGGGTGATGGTCTGCGCCTCGTAGCGCTCGGGCGCGCGGCTGGCGAGGTTGTTGAGCTTGGAGCGCTCGCGGGCGGGGTCGAAGACGGCCTTGCCCATCTCGATTTTTGACTTGGCGACTTCGGTGGCAATGTCCATGCGCTCGATAAAGCTGTTGAGGAGCGTGGTGTCGATGCCATCGATGGCCTGGCGGATGTCAGCAAGGTCCATAGGGACCCCTTTCGTGAATCATTGCCCGGGGTGGGCTGGTTAGCGCTGGGCGGCGTCCTCGAGGAGGGCGTCCCAGATGGCGAGCGCCGCGGCTGCCTCGGCTACGGGGACGGCTCGGGGGACGATGCAGGGATCGTGACGGCCGTGGACCGAGAGCTCGGCATTTTCCATGGCGTCCATGTCTACGGTCTGCTGCTCGCGGCCAATTGAGGGCGTCGGCTTTACGGCCATGCGCCACATGACGGGCGCGCCGGTCGAAATACCGCCCAGGATGCCGCCGGCGTTATTGGACTCGACTTCGATCTCGCCGGTCTCGGCATCGATGCGATACGGATCGTTGTTCTCGCTGCCGCGCATGGCGGCCACGGCAAAGCCCATGCCAAACTCCACGCCCTTTACGGCGGGAATGCCAAACGCGATTTGCGCGATGCGGTTCTCGATGCCGTCGAACATGGGGTCGCCGATGCCCGTGGGAAGCCCGTAAATGCCGCACTCCACGATGCCGCCGATGCTGTCGAGTTCATCGCGCGCGGCCAGAATCTCCTCGCGCATGCGGCCGGCTGCGGCGGCGTCAATGCACGGCAGGTCGTTCGTAAGGATCGCCTTGCGGTCGGCCTCTCGATAGACCATATCGTCCATCGGCAGGTCGGAGATGCCGCCGATCTGCGCGGCGTGCGCCATGACCTGAATGCCGCGGGCCTCGAGTGCCTGTAGCGCAATGCCGCCGGCGATGCATAAGGGTGCCGTTAGGCGGCCGGAAAAATGCCCGCCACCAGCAACATCGTGCATGTTGTGATACTTCACGCGCGCGGGGAAGTCCGCATGTCCGGGACGGGGCTTGCAGCGCAGCTCGGAGTAATCATTGGAGCGCGTGTTGGTGTTCTCGATAATCGCGGCAATGGGCGCGCCGGTGGTATGTCCATCGACCACGCCGGCAATGATATGCGCGGCGTCGGCCTCGTGGCGCTTGGTTGCGGTCTCGTCGCGACCGGGGGCACGACGGTCCAAAAAGGCCTGCAGCTGCTCCTGGTCAACGGCAATACCGGCAGGAATGCCGTCGAGTGAGCAGCCGATAGCGGGGGAGTGCGACTGGCCAAAGATACTCAGATGCAAGACGTTGCCAAAGGTCGAGGACATGCTATTCCTCCTCGAGCGTGACCTTGCCGCCCAGCAGGCGGTAGTGGTCAAAGAAATCGGGATAGGACTTGTTGACGGCCTCGGCGCCGTGGATCACAACTTCGCCAGTGGCGCGGCTCGCAGCGATGGCGGCCATCATGGCGATGCGGTGGTCGTTGTGCGAATCGACCTCGCCGCCGGTAAAGGCATCGACGCCCTTGATGATGAGGTCGTCGCCGGCAATACGCACCTGCGCGCCCAGCGCGGTGAGCTCGCGGGTGGTGGTGGCCAGGCGGTCGGATTCCTTGATACGCAGGCGGGCGCAATCGCGGATAAAGGTGCGGCCCTGTGCCAGCGAGGCCACGGCCGAGATAACGGGCACCAGGTCGGGAATGTCGTGGGCGCTCATCTCAAAGCCGGCGAGCTTGTCGGACTGCACGGTGGCGGCGTTGGTGGAGCGCACGATGCGGGCGCCAAAGCGCGAAAGCGCGGCAAGCACGTTGCGGTCGCCCTGTGCGGAGCTCAGGGACACGCCCTCGACGGTGATGGGGTCGGTGCCGATAGCGCCGGCACACAGCCAAAAGGCAGCGTTGGACCAGTCGCCCTCGACGGCCACGCTGCCGGGCGTGCGGTACGAGCCGCTGCTCACGCGGAAGTTCGTGACCTCGGGCTGGCCGTCCTTGGCCGGAATGCGCTCGACGTTGACCTCAACGCCAAAGGCCTTCATGGCCTGGATTGTTAGGTTGATGTAGGGGCGGCTCTCAATGAGGCCAGTCACCTGCACACAGGAGGGCTGGGCGAGCAACGGGGCTGCCAGCAGCAGGCCGGAGATATACTGCGAGCTTACGTTGCCCGGCAGCACAAAGGTGCCCGGGCGCATGCGTCCGCTTGTCTTGAGCGGAAAACCGCCCAGACCCTGCAGGTCGCAGCCGGCGGCGATGATCTCGTCCGAGAGCGGGGACAGCGGGCGGGCGCCCAAGCGTCCCTGACCCACAAAGGTTGCCTCTGCCCCCAGCGCGCAGGCGACGGGCAGCATAAAGCGGAGCGTGGAGCCGCTCTCGCCGCAGTCGAGCGTGCCGCCGGCAAGGGCCTTGAGCAGGCCGAACTCAATGCTCTTCATGGTGGGGTGGACCTGGAAGCCGTCCTCGACGGTCTCGATGCGGGCGCCGAGCGCCGTGAGGCAGCGGACCGTGGCCTCAATATCGGCGCAGGTGGTGTTGCAGGTCACATGCGTCTCTCCGTTGGCAAGGGCAGCGCAGATGATCAGGCGATGCGCCATCGACTTGGACGCGATGGCGGGAACGGTGCCCTTAAGCGGGGACGGGGTGATGCGGGCTAGCATGCGGATGCGTCTCCCTTCTGGCCGAGGCCCTCGGCAATGAGTTCGTGGAAAGTGGAAAGCGGCGTGCGGTCGATGCTGCAGCGGCCAATGCCGTGCGGAATCACCAGGTCGATGGTGTCGCCCGCGCGCTTCTTGTCGTGGAGCGCCTCGGCAAAGACGGCATCGGCATTGAGGTCGCAGCGGGTCTTGAGGCCGTGGCGGGCGCAGAGCTCCTCAATACGGCCGGGCAGTGCAGCATCGCAAACGCCGTGCAGGGCCGCGGCGCGCGTGATGATGCCCATGCCGATCGACACGCAGTTGCCGTGTCCGAGCTCAAAGTGCTCGCAGGCCTCGACGGCGTGTCCGGCGCTGTGTCCAAAGTTGAGGAGCTTGCGCTGGTTGGTTTCGCGCTCGTCGGCGACGACCACGGCGCGCTTGATGTCGATATTGCGGGCGATGATGAGCGCTACGCGGGCCACATCGCGGTTGAGCAGCTCCAGCGTGAGCGGGGTCTTCTCCAGCTCGGCGAAAAGCTCTGGGTCGGCGATCACGGCGTGCTTGACGACTTCGCCGCAGCCGTCGGCGAACTGCTCGGGCGTGAGGGTGGCCAGGCACCCCACGTCGGCGATAACCACGCTCGGCTGCCAAAAGGCGCCGGCCAGGTTCTTGCCGGCAGCCAGGTCGATGGCGGTCTTGCCGCCCACCGACGAATCCACCATGGCGAGCAGACTTGTGGGGATCTGCACAAACTTGCAGCTGCGCATGTAGGTGGCGGCCACAAAGCCCGCCACGTCGCCCACGACGCCGCCGCCGAGTGCCACGATCACGTCGGAGCGCGAAAGCTCGTGCTCGGCCACAAACTCCAAAATGGCAACATAGGTTTCGGCGCGCTTATGGGCCTCGCCGGCCTCGAAGGTGCAGATACTCACCTCGTAGCCTGATGCCTCCAGACTCTGCTTAACGGGCATCTGGTAGAGCGGACCCACGTTGGTGTCCGTCACGATGACGGCCTTGGTGCCGCCGGCAGTGGCGCGCACGAGCGGTCCCGCCTGCTCCAGCAAAAACGTGCCAACATGCACCTGGTAGGGGCGTGCAGTGTCGATATCGATGGTAATCGCCATAAGCTTCGGTCCTTTCGACCTGGCGTGATAGGTGGTCTAGTGTGAGGCCTCGTCGTCGAGTGCGCGCTTAATGCGGTCGCCCTCGGCAAGGAGATTCTCCAGATAGCGCTGGTCGCGGTTCTTGAGCGCACGGCTGTAGGCGCCAAGCGACTCGATCAGATGGTCGATCTCGAAGCCGAGCGCGTCGGCGTCGTCGATCATGAGCTCGGACCACATCTGCGGGTTGAGGTGCGCCACGCGGGTGAGATCGCGATAGCTACCGGCCGAAAAGCCGTGGTGGACCTGGGCGGTGGGGCTCTTTACGTAGGCGTTGGACACCACGTGCGCAAGCTGGCTCGTGAAGGCGATGACGCGGTCGTGCTCGGCGGCGGTGGTCACGCTGAACTTGCCAAAGCCCAAGGGGCGCACCATCTCGCGCACCTGGCCTAAAAGCTCCAGCTTGAGCGCATCGTCCACCGCGGGCGGCACGAGCACGAGTGGCGCGCCCTGGAACAGGTCGGCGCGGGAGTGCGCATAGCCCGAGTACTGCGTGCCCGCCATGGGGTGCGCGCCCACAAAGTAAAAGCCGTGCTCGCGGGCAAGCTCAAAGGCGCGCTCGCACACGATGCCCTTGACGCCCACCGTGTCGATCACCACGGGGCCCATGATGGCCTCGGTATCGGTGGCGTCGGCGAGTGCCTGGGCATGCGCCTCGAGCCACTCGATGCAGGCCTCGGGATAGCAGGCAAGGACGATGATGTCGCATTCGCCGAGCGTCTCGTCGTTGAGCTCGCCGGCAACGGTGCCCATGCTGGCCGCCGTCATGACGTCGTCATCGGGGTCCCAGGCCAGCACGCGGACGCCCGCCTGCGCATAGCCGCGGGCAAAGCTGCCGCCGATGAGGCCAAGGCCGACGATGCCGGCGCACTTGGGGCCGCCCTGGTTAACGCGCGCGTTTCTCACCGTACCCATGGGCTACTCCATGGTCTCTTGGCAGACAACCTCGCGGATGGCTCGGATGCGGCGCATGGTGTCATCGAACTGATCGGGGGTGAGGGCCTGGGCGCCGTCGGACCAGGCGCGGCTCGGCTCGTCGTGGACCTCGATCTCCAGGCCGTTGGCACCGCAAGCGGTCGCGGCGAGCGCCATGGGCTCAACGTAGCGTGTGTAGCCGGTGGCGTGGCTGGGGTCGGCGACGACGGGCAGGTGCGACAGGTGGTGCAGCACCGGCACGGCGTTGAGGTCGAAGGTATTGCGGGTGCGGGTCTCGAAGGTGCGGATGCCGCGCTCGCACAGGATGACGTTGTCGTTGCCCTCGCTCATGATGTATTCGGCTGCCATAAGCAGCTCGTCGACGGTGCCGGACATGCCGCGCTTGAGCAGGATCGGGGTCTGCGTCTTGCCGACCTCCTTGAGCAGGGGGAAGTTCTGGGCGTTGCGAGCGCCGATCTGCATGACGTCGATCTTCTTGTCGAGGAAGACCTGCACGTCGCGCAGGTCCATGATCTCTGTGACGATCGGCATGTCGAGCTCGGCGGATGCCTCGCACAGCAGGTCCAGGCCGGCGGGGCCCATGCCCTGGTAGGCGTAGGGGGAGGTGCGGGGCTTGTAGGCACCGCCGCGCAGCATCGTGGCACCGGCGGCCTTCACGCGGCGGGCGATGCGGATGAGGTTCTCGCCCTCGACGGAGCAGGGGCCGGCGATGACCTGGAATTGATCGCCGCCGATCTTGACGCCGTGGCCGCAGTCGATGACGGAGTCCTCGGGGTGGAACTTGCGGTTGGCGCGCTTGAACGGCTCGGAGACGCGCTGCACGCGCTCGACGACATCCATGGACTCGAGCAGGAACGGGTCGATCTTGGTCGTATCGCCCACCAGGCCGATGATGGTCTCGTTCTCGCCGCGCGAGACATCGGTCTTCAGGCCCTTTTTCTCAATCCAGCTGACGATATGGCCGACGGCCTCGTCGCTGGCGCTCTGCTTTAAAATAGCAATCATGGTGTGCCTCTCACCTCGATGGATAACCCTTGCAAAAACGGCCCGCATCGCGAGCCGTGTCTATATGGTGCATGAGAGTTTATACTATCTGACTCGCTTTTGCCTTCTAAAGTGGGCCGTTGCGTTGCGTCTTCCTCGGAATTGCAAAGCTTTTTCTTTTATTTTGATAGCCCGTGGTGCACTTGGGTATAATGCCAACCGTTGGCCCTATTAGCTCAGGGGATTAGAGCGTCTGCCTCCGGAGCAGAAGGCCGTTGGTTCGAATCCAACATGGGGCACCATCGAACGTAAGACCGTCCGAACCTCGCATGGTCCGGGCGGTTTTCTTATACCGACGCGACGTGATGGGACGTGGTATGGCAGCAACGGATATCGAGCGCGGACTCTCAACCGCCGAGGTCGAGGAGCGTATCGCCGCCGGTAAAATCAACCGCAACATGGAACTCAAGACCAAGTCGGTCAAAGAGCTCATCATCGAGAACCTCTGCACGCTGTTCAATTTGATCAACGTGATCTTGGCTTTCCTGGTCATTTTGACCGGTTCGTTTAAGAATCTGACGTTCCTGTTCGTGGTGTTCCTCAATACCGCTATTGGCGTCATTCAGTCCATGCGTTCCAAGAAGATGGTCGATAAGCTCACGCTGCTGACCTCCAAGAAGGCCATCGCGGTGCGCGATGGCGCCGAGGTGGAGCTCGACCTGGACCAGATCGTGCTCGACGACATCATCCGCCTGGGGCGCGGCGACCAGATTCCCGCTGACGCCGTGGTGGTTTCGGGCGAGGCGCTCGTGAACGAGAGCCTGCTGACGGGCGAGAGCGACCTTATTAAGAAACAGCCCGGTTCCGAGCTCATGAGCGGCAGCTTTATCGACTCGGGCCTGCTGCGCGCCCGCGTGATCCATGTCGGCGCCGACAACTACGTGGCCAAAATAAATAACGAGGCCAAGTACGTCAAAAAGGTCAATTCCGAGATCATGAACGCGCTTAACGCCATCGTGCGCTTTGCGAGCATCATCATGATTCCGCTTGGCCTGGCTCTGTTCGCCTCGAGTGTAAGTGGGCTGTGGGATGCCGCGGGAACCCCGGGCGATAGCGCGCTTTCGTGGTGCTTCTCCGAGCTGTTGGCTGGTCATGTGCCTTCGTCGGCGCTGCTGTCCACGGTGGGCGCCCTGCTGGGCATGATCCCGCAAGGCCTGGTGCTGCTGGCCTCGTCGGTGCTCGCCATCGCCACGGTGCGCCTGGCCCGCCGCAAGGTGCTGGCGCAGCAGCTCTACTGCATCGAGACGCTCGCGCGCGTCGACGTGCTGTGCCTGGACAAGACGGGCACCATCACGTCGGGTCGTATGGAGGTCGAGGGCACCCACCCGCTGCCTGTTGAGGGTGTTGGCTTTGGCGTGGACTCGGAGGAGGCGGCTGTTCCCGTCGATACCACAGTGCTCGATTTTGCGCTGGCTAACGTCGCGCGTGCGACTTCGGCCGATGCCAACGAGACCTGCCAGGCGCTGCTCAACTATTACGCCGATCGCCCGGTCGAGGTGTCTGAGCCGCTGTCGGTCATTCCGTTCTCGTCGTCTAAAAAATGGAGTGGCGCTTCTTTTGCGCAGGGCTCCTATGTGATGGGTGCCGCGCAGTTTGTGCTCTCTGATCGTGTGTTTTCGCAGGTCGAGAACCGTGTCGCCGAGCTTGCCGATACCTGCCGCGTGCTCGTGGTGGCGCGCGTGGACGGCTTTACGCCCGATGGGGATATGGTGGGCGAGGCCGAGCCCGTGGGCTTTGTGACCATCCGCGACGAGATTCGTACCTCGGCGGCCGAGACCATCGGCTACTTTAACGAGCAGGGCGTGACCCTCAACGTGATCAGTGGCGACGACCCGCGTACGGTGTCGTCGATCGCGCGCGTGGTGGGCGTGCCGGGGGCGGACGCTTATGTGGACGCCACGACGCTCGATACACCGGCCAAGCTTGATGCCGCAGTGGACCGCTACCATGTCTTTGGTCGTGTGACCCCGCAGCAGAAGCGCGAGCTCGTGCAGGCGCTCAAGCGCCGCGAGCACACCGTGGCCATGACGGGCGACGGCGTCAACGACGTGCTGGCGCTCAAGGAGGCCGACTGCTCCGTGGCCATGGCGGCCGGCTCCGATGCCGCGCGCAATGTGGCCGAGATCGTACTCGTCGACAACGACTTTGCCTCGATGCCCGCCGTGGTGGCCGAGGGCCGTCGCTCCATCAACAACCTGCAGCGTTCGGCCTCACTGTTCCTGACCAAGACGCTGTTCTCGATGGGCCTGGCGGCGCTGTGTATCGCGCTGCCGCCGTACCCCTTCGAGCCCATCCAGATGACGCTCATTAACTTCTTCTGCATCGGCGCGCCGGGCTTTGTGTTGGGCCTGGAGCCCAACAATGCTCGTGTGAAGGGTGCGTTTTTGAGCAACGTACTCAAGCGTGCACTGCCGGCGTCGATTGCGGTCATTTTGGCTGCGGCGCTCGATATCTTTGTGGCGCGCGTGTTTGGCTTTAGCCAGCTCACGCTGTCTACGATGTGCCTGCTTACGTCGTGCGCGGCGAGCGTCAGCCTAATCTGGCGCATCTCGCAGCCTCTCACGCCCTTACGTGTGGTGCTCTTTGTGTTTGTAGTCGCCGGCATCCTGGTGGGCGTTATCGGATTCCCGGAGCTGCTGTCTATTGCCAACCTGTCGATGGGCCAGATGGTTATCTTGGCTGTTATCGTGGTCTTTACCTGCTCGGTGTTCTTTAAGCTCGCCACGATGATGGATTCGCTCAAGCCGCGTCGTCGTCATGCCGCAACTGGTTTTGGCCGCGGTGTGCGCGTCCGCCTGGGTCGCGGTGGCGGCAAGGTGAGCTCGACGGGCTCGACGGCCGAACGTTTTGCCAAGCGCGTCGCCGCCGACATGGCGCAGCGCCGCGAAGATCGCACCGCTCGCGAGGCCGAGGCCCGCGCACTCGAGGGCGTGGCCCAGGCCCAGCCCAAGAAAAAGAAGAGTACCGGAGCTAAGCGCTCTCGTGTGACCAAGTCCGCCCAAGGCATCAAAGTCTCGATGCCAAGCAAAAAGAAGAAGTAGCTACGCGCCCTGGCGATGTTGAATTGGTGCCTTGTTCCTGTGGGGCCGTGGCGATGTTATGCTCTAACCTCGATTGTTTGAATTGCTTCGAAAAGAGGATGCCGTGATCTGCCCGCATTGCCTTAAGACTATCGAGGACGGCGCCTCGTTCTGCCCCTACTGCAACGCCTATGTGGGTCCGGGCGATGGTCCCGAGCACACCGAGTTCGTGTTCTGTGAGGGCTGCGGTGCCCGTCTTTCTCCGCATGATCGCACGTGCCCAAAATGCGGACGCCCTGCTCCGGGTATCCTCTCCGAGGACGCGGCCGCATCCGACCTGGCAGCGGGCCGCACGGCGGGCTTTCCGCGCCTAACGCAAGAGCAGATCGATACCGAGGTGCCTCATGCGCCCGCCTCGGCTGCCGCGGTTCTTTCGGACGCCGCCGATCCTAACGAGACCTGCGTGCTGCCGGCTTTCGATAAGGATTTCGGTATCCCCAAGGTCGATATTCCCACGCCCGTTTCCCTGCACGACGATGCTCAAAAACCCAAGCGCAAGGTGCATCCCGACGAGGACGCCTATCACAAGCACAAGCGTCATATCCCCAAGCCGCTCATCGTCATCGCGGTCCTTGCCGTCGTTTGCGGCGGTGCCTATTGGTTCGTGACGGCCGATCCCATGGGTGTCATGCCTGCCTTCTACGACCAGTTTGGCCAGGCTGCGCAGACGACCTTCCCCACGCGCCAAAAGGGCGAGGCGACTGAGGACGATACCAAGCAGGACGATTCTGCCGAGGTGGTCCAGGAAGAAACCGTGCTCACCGATGATCAGCTCTATACCAGACTCGACGGTCTGTATCAGACCATCGTGTCCTACGGTGATGAGGACCAGATCGGCGAGGTCATCGATTCCTTTAACAACGGCTATCTCCGAACGCCGCTGTCCACCCGCCAGGAGCTGTCGCAGAGTGCCTACGCCCTGCGCGACCAGATCAAAAAGACGCAAGATGAGCTTAACAACCTTAAGTATCAGGACGATACGGTCTATGCGGACGACATCGCCCACTTAAAGCAGCTTGCCGAGTGGATGTACGAGCGTGTCGACGTGATCTGCCAGAGCTGGGATATCTCGCTGGCCATTCCCGATGGCGAGTCGATGAGTTCCCACCAAAGCGAGATCCTGGCGCCCATCGCACAGGGCGGCAACAGCGCGCTGAACCAGTACGACGCCAATGTGGGCTCCTGGAAGCCGCAGCAGCGTTCCCAAAATTAGTTCGCCATAGTCGGCATAACCTACGAGCGCAATTGATGTAAGCGCATGCTTATTGCTACAATTCGTACAAATATGCTTTAAACGCACGAGGAAGGAACCACATGTTTGGTTTTAAGAAAGAGCTCTACACGCCCGAGTATCAGCTTGCCGGCGACGAGTGCGCCGTTATCGAGACGTCGAAGGGTACCATCAAGGTCAAGTTTGACGGCGAGGGCGCTCCCATTCATGTCGCGAACTTCTGCGAGCTTTCCACGATGGGCTTCTATGATGGCCTTAAGTTCCATCGCTATGTGCCCGGTTTTGTCATCCAGGGCGGCGACCCCAATACCCGCGATATGTCCGGCGCCGACGTCGCCGCTGGTCTTGAGGGCCCCGACGGCATGCTCGGTACCGGTGGCCCCGGCTACTGCATCAAGGGCGAGTTTGCCACCAATCCGCGCAACAGCCATGTCGATGGTGCCCTTGCCATGGCACGCTCCATGGACCCCGATTCCGCGGGTTCGCAGTTCTACTTCTGCCTGGGCGCCCAGCATAACCTCGATTCCGGTTACACCGTCTTTGGTACCACGGTCGAGGGTCTCGATGTGATTTCGCAGCTGCGTGCCGGCGACGAGATCGTCCATGTCGAGATCGTTCACGAGTAAAGGGGACTTCCTTGAATAGCCAGCTGATCCAACAGGGCCGCGCCGCTTACCGCGCGGGTGATTTTTCCGCTGCAGCCCAGATGCTTGGGGCGGCAAAGACTCCCGATGAGATTATGGGCGAGGCCGATCACCTTCGTGGCAACGCCTTGATGCACCTGGGCATGTATGCCGAGGCCGCCGAGGCTTATGCTGCCGCCCTCAACGACGGCACCTACGGCAAGCGCGGCGCGCTGCTCACCAACCGCGGCAAGGCGCTCGCCGCCGTGGGCGACTACACGACGGCCGCCCAGGCGTTCTCTGCTGCTACGCAGGATGCTTCCTATGCCACGCCGTTCAAGGCCTATCTGGGCCTGGGCAATGCGCTGTTCCAGTCGGGCGATTATGCCAACGCGGGTACTGCCTTCCGTCAGGCTGCCATCGACGGCGCCAATCCGGCTCCTGCCGCCGCACTCGGCGAGCTCGGTCGTTGCTTCATTAAGCTCGGCCGTCCGGCGGATGCCGTGGAGACCTACCGCACGGCTATCGACTTTGCCGGCCCCCGCGACGACACGCGTGCGCTCAATGCCGGCATGGGTCAGGCGCTTTCTGCCGCCGGCCGTCCCTCCGACGCACTCGACGCCTTTAACGCCGCTACTGCCGATGGCATCTACCAGCTCACTTCCGAGCAGGCCGATGAGCTTGCCCGCGTGCATGATTCGCTTGCCGTACTGTCTGCCCAGACGGCTATGGCCACGGCTCCGGCGCCCGCGATGGACGCTCCTGCCGTCGATCCGCTCGATCCTACGGGCGCGACCGGTCAGTTTATGCCCGATCCCTCGGACACCGGCTTCTTTACGCTGTCCGAGTCCGAGATGGTCCAGCAGGACCGTCAGGATCGTAAGCAGGCCAAGGTCCGTCGTCGCCATCGCCACACGGGTCTCAAAGTCTTCATCGTGCTGCTTCTGCTCATTTTGATTGCTGCGGGCGGTCTGGGCTTTGCCTACACGCGCGGCTTTGGCTTCCCCTCGCAGGAGTCGGTTATCACCGATCTGTTCCAGGCTGCCGGCGACGGTGACAGCGCAAAGGCCGAGTCTTGCCTGGCTTCGAGCCTGTCCGAGGACGCCAAGTCGATGATCATCTCCTCGATTCCGCAGGGCGCCACCGTGTCCGTCGAGGGCATGGATCAGTCCATGTCCGAGACGACCGCCAAGGTCAAGGCTTCGCTGTCCAAGGGCGGCGAGCAGGAGTACACCGTCAAATTCGTGCGCTCCGACAATCATATCGGCTGGGCCGTTTCCTCGCTCGATATGGATTTCTCGGCTGCTGACAACCAGTAGTGACCTTATGGGATTTAGCTTTGCCCGGCGCTTCACCGCAAGTGAGGTGCCGGGCTTGCGCTAGTATCATGAGCTAGTAGTTTTCCAGCAATCATCCAACACATCAGGAGTTGCGTTGTTTTCTTTGATGGATATGTTCTTCGGTAGCTATGCGGGCGATCTTGCCATCGACCTCGGCACCGCAAATACGCTTGTCTCCGTGCGCGGCAAGGGCATCGTCATTCGCGAGCCCTCTGTCGTCGCCATCGATAAGAACGACGAGCGCATCCTGGCGGTCGGTATCGAGGCAAAGCGCATGCTCGGCCGTACGCCCGGCAACATCGTGGCCGTTCGTCCCCTGAAGGACGGCGTCATCGCCGACTTCGATGTTACCGAGGCTATGCTTCGCTATTTTATCGACAAGGCGTCCGAGAAGCGCTATCCGTGGACCCCGCGTCCGCGCGTTGTCGTCTGCGTTCCCTCCGGCGTCACGTCGGTCGAGAAGCGTGCTGTCTTTGAGGCCACGATCCAGGCTGGCGCTCGCCAGGCCTACCTGATCGAGGAGCCCATGGCTGCCGCTATCGGCGCCGATCTGCCCGTCGAGGAACCCACCGGCTCCATGGTCATCGACATCGGTGGCGGTACCACCGAGGTTGCCGTTATCGCTATGGGTGGCATCGTCGTCTCGCAGTCCATCCGTATTGCCGGCGACGAGTTCGATCAGGCCATCCTCACGCACGTTCGTGATGCCTACAACTTGGCCATCGGCGAGCGTACGGCAGAGGACATCAAGATCAAGGTCGGCTCCGCCGTGCCGCTCAAGGACGAGCTCGACGTCGAGGTCAACGGCCGCGACGTGATCACCGGTCTGCCCAAGACCGTGCGCATCGAGAGCGAGGAGATTCGTCGCGCGCTCAACAAGCCGCTCGACGAGATGGCCAAGGCCGTCAAGGACGCACTCGACGCTACGCCTCCCGATCTTGCCTCGGACCTTATGTACTACGGCATTTTGCTGACTGGTGGCGGCGCGCTGCTGCGCGGTCTCGACGTGCGCCTGCGCGATGAGACCGGTGTTTCGGTCAACGTCAGCCCCACGGCGCTCGATAACGTCGTTAACGGCTGTGCCCGCGTGCTCGAGGCCAATGCGTTTGATGGCGGCTTCGTCCAGACCAATGCTTAATTTCCAAAAGGTGGATTCCATTTGGCACGATCTTCGGGTTTCTCCACAAATCTGAATACCAAGCGACAATCAACGGGTATGCGCCCGTTGATTGTTTTCAGCCTGATTTCGGTGTTGCTGCTCACGTTTTACATCCGCGAGGGCGAGGCAGGACCGATTCATGCCGTGCGTTCGGGCGTAACGACGATTACCTCGCCGGTGCGCTTTGTGGGTTCGGCTGTGGCGGCTCCCTTCAATGCCATCGGCAACGTGTTCTCTAACCTTACGGCGTCGCAGGACACGCTCGACGAGCTTAAGACGCAAAACGAGGAACTGACCTCTAAGGTTGCCGAGCTCTCCGAGTCTCAAAAGACCGCCGAGCGTCTGGAGGGGCTGGTCGGCCTGCAGTCGACCTATAACCTCAAATCGACCGCTGCTCGTATCGTTGGTGCTTCCGGCGATGCCTGGACCTCGACCGTTACCATCGACAAGGGCTCTGCCGACGGCCTTACCATCAACATGCCCGTGACGAGTTCTGCCGGTGTTATCGGCCAGATCATCGAAGTCTCGGCCAAGACGTCCACCGTGCGCCTGATTGGCGACGAGAACTCGGGTGTGTCCGCCATGGTACAGGACACGCGCGCCCAGGGCATGCTGCAGGGTCAGGCTGACGGCACGCTGCGTCTTGAGTACGTGAGCGTCGACTCCGACGTTAAGGTTGGCGACATCATCGTGACCTCGGGCATCGGCGGTGTGTTCCCCAAGGGTCTACCGCTCGGCACCGTCTCGTCGGTTGAGAAATCGGCAAACGACGTGTACTACACCATTGTGGTGCGCGCTCAGACCACGGCCGAGAACAACGAGGAAGTGCTGGTCATTACCTCGCTGACCGATGAACAGTCGGCCTCGGATGAGGACGTGAGCACGGCCAACAGCACGCCGCAGGGAACGTCGCGCGATGCTGCAACCAAGACGAAGGACGAGAGCTCGGATGACAGTTCCGACACGTCCGAGACGACCGATTCTGGCTCGAACGAATAGGGGGCATGTCCATGGATCTACACGAGCAGGGGATGAGCTCCCGCACGTTTGTGATCGCCGCCATCGTGTGCGTGCTGCTGCAGGCAGGCCTGGCACCGCAGATCTCCATTGCGGGTGGTCGCGTCAACTTCATGATTATCTTGGTGTGCCTGAGTGTGTTCTCGGGCGACCCGACCCGTGCCGTCGTGTGCGGTTTTTGCAGCGGCTTGTTTTATGACCTGTCCGCTGCCGTGCCGGTGGGCATTATGTCGCTCCTGCTGACCGTGGGTTCTTTTGCCCTGGTGCACAGCGCCGTCGGTCAGACGGGCGGTACCCCAAGTGCGCGCGGCGTCACTGTGGGCGCCTTCGCGCTCGTCATTAATGTGATCTACAGCATCATCTTGCTGTTTATGGGTTTGGAGACGAGCTTTGTCGTGGCGATCTTCGGCCATGCGCTGCCGTCCTCGATCCTGACGGGTCTGGTTGCCATTCCGTTTTTGATGTCCGGCGTCGTGCCACAGTCCGGCTATGGATTCTCCGCACGTGGCGGACGCCAGGCGGGTATGCGCTTTAAGCCCAAGACCCGCAAGCTCAAATAGGGGAGGCCCGTAGATGTCTTCCCAGTTGACGGTTATTATCGCCGGTATCGTGCTGGTTGTGGCCATCGTGGTCGCGCTGGTCATCATGCGTCGTGGCGATTCCCGTTTTACCTACGATACACAGCATGGAACGGCCCCGCGCGCCACCGAGGGCGAGGGCAATACCGCGGCGACCGCCTTTAAGGGCCGCTTTTCCATCCTCACCACGGGTGTGGGCGCGATGTTTGCGGCACTTGCCGTCAAGCTGTGGGGCATGCAGATGGTCTCGTCGGACTATTACGAGAAGCAGGCCAATAGTAATCAGACTCGCACCGTTACCACACCCGCTGTGCGCGGCCGCATCCTCGACCGCAATGGCGTGGCGCTTGTCCAGAACCGTCCCTCACTTGCTGTCGTGGCCTACCGCGACCTTGCCGAGGATGAGGTTCTGGTTCGCCATCTTGCCAACGTGCTTGGAATGCCTTATGTGGCGGTCCTTCGCAATATTCAGGACAATACAGAGGGCGCTCAGAGCCTGCATACCATCGCGACGGACGTCCGTCGCTCCACGGTTGCCTATATCAAGGAACACGCCGGCGAGTTCCCGGGCGTCAAGATTGCCGAGCGTACCGAGCGCCAGTATCCATACGGCGAGACGGCATGCCATATCTTGGGCTATACCGGCACCATTACCTCCGAGCAGCTCGAGGCCCAGAATAAGAAAACCTCTGGCGATGATGATGCTTCTGCTGGCAAGATTACGTACCAGTCGGGCGATATCGTGGGCCAGGCGGGCGTTGAGAGCTACTACGAAAACCTGCTGCAGGGTATTCGTGGCGAGCAGACCGTCAAGGTCGATGCCTCGGGCAATGTGACCGGTCAGGCCGGCGCCGTGCCCGCGAAGGCCGGCTCCGACATTAAGCTCACGCTCGACCTTAAGATCCAACAGGCCTGTGAGACGGCGCTGGCGAGCGCTATCGAGCTTGCCAAGACCACTGGCTACAGCAATGCCGGCAACGGCGCTGTGGTGTGTCTCGATCCCAACAATGGCGAGATCCTGGGCATGGCGAGCCAGCCCAAGTTCGATCCGTCCGTCTTTATCGGCGGCGTCTCAAATGACGTGTGGACCGAGCTCAATGATGACAAGGGTTCGCACCCGCTGCTCAACCGCGCCATTAGCGGACAGTACATGTCGGCCTCGACCATCAAGCCGCTCTCGGCACTGGCCGGTCTTGAGTTTGGAACCTACACTTCAACGCAGACAACCAACTGCACGGGTTATTGGACGGGTCTGGGCAAGGCTTGGGGCAAGCGCTGCTGGCTGACGTCTGGCCACGGCACCATGACGCTGCAGTCGGGTATCGCCAACTCGTGCGACCCCGTCTTCTACGACATGGGTAAGGCGTTCTTTTATGACGAGCAACATCCCGAGGGCCTGCAGGAGGTCTTTCGTCGCTGGGGCCTAGGCAAGACCTGCGGTATCGATCTGCCGAGTGAGGGCGCGGGTCGTATTCCCGATGCCGAGTGGAAAGAGTCATACTTCACCGACGCCTCTGCCGAGGACCGCAAGTGGAATGCCGGCGATATGACCAACATTGCTATCGGCCAGGGCGACATCCTGGTGACGCCCCTGCAGATGGCGTGCGCCTATATGGGTCTTGCCAACGGCGGCAAACAGTACGTGCCTCACGTATTTTTGTCTGCCGTGTCGCGCGATGGCGACGGCGATGCCTATAAGTACAATGGCAAGGGCAAGAAGAAGCGCCTGGAGGCCAAGATCAACAGCGATTCGGATTTGGCTCTTGTTCGCAACGGCATGCACGACGTGATTTACACGGCATCGACGTCCCTGGCGGCGCACTTTGGCACCCTGACGCCGCAGGTATACGGCAAGTCGGGCACGGGCGAGAAAAGTGGCGAGGACGAATACGCGTGGTTCTGCGCCTATGCACCGGCCGATGATCCCAAGTATGTCATCGCTACCGTCCTGGAGCAGGGCGGCGGTGGCTCAGATACCGCGATGCATGTCGTGCGCGACGTGCTCGGCGTGATTTATGACGAGCCCGATACCTCTTCGGCCTCGGGCGATTCTTCGGTTCGATAGGAGGTTGCGATGGATTTTTCTCCGGCGGATCTGTTCCGTTCAACCAAGACCGGCTCTCGCAGCAGCCTGGACCGCGTCAACAAGCAACTTTCGGCCTCGCGCGGCACGTTTCGCCAAAAGGTGCATATCGGTGTGCTCGTGGCTACTGTGGCGCTCGTCGCCTACGGTGCCATCATTATCTGGTCGGCTTCGCAGTTTAAGGCCGATGCTTCGTTCTCGCGCCATTTGCTGGGAATTGGAATCGGTACGGTGCTGGCGGTGCTGGTCTGGCGTACCGACCTGCGCGGTATTTCCAATTTCTCGACGGCGTTGCTCGTCATCGACCTGATCGTGATCCTCTCGCCCAAGATTCCGGGTCTGTCCTATACAGGCGGTCTGGGCATGACGGGCTGGATCAAGATTCCCGGTATCGGCTTGACATTCCAGCCGGTTGAGCTTGCCAAGCTCATCACCATCTTCTTTATTGCTACGCTTGGCTCGCAGTATAACGGTCGCATCGATACCGTTCGCGACTACGTCAAGCTCTGCGGCATGCTGTCCATTCCGTTTTTGGCCGTCGTTGCCATGGGCGACCTGGGCTCGGGCCTGGTCGTGCTTGTTTCGGGCGCCATCGTCATCTGTATGAGCGGTGCGCGCCGCGAATGGGTGCTGTCGACTCTGGCCCTGCTCGTGGGCCTGGTGGCCCTCGTTCTGGCGCTCGATTCGGTCTTTGATTCGTTGCTCGGCCACGATGTGCTCATCAAGCAGTATCAGATGAACCGTCTGACGGTCTTTATCGACCCCGATAATGCCGATTCGGACGATGCCTACAACCTGCAGCAGTCGCTTATCGCCGTTGGCTCGGGCGGCTTCTTTGGTAAGGGTTTGGGCCATGCGACGCAGTCGGCCGGCGGCTTTCTGCCTGAGTTCCACACCGACTTCGTCTTCGCCTTCCTGTCCGAGACCTTTGGTTTTTGCGGTTCCTTTTTGCTCCTGTGCCTCTACGTGCTGCTGATCTTTTCGACGATTCGCGTCGCCTTTAAGTGTGAGTCGCTGTTCCTGCGTCTGTCGTGCGTAGGTATCGTCGGCATGTGGGCATTCCAGACCTTTGAGAACATCGGCATGTGCATCGGCATGATGCCGATTACCGGTATTCCGCTACCGTTTATTAGCTTTGGTTCGTCTTCGATGATGATCCAACTGCTGACGGTGGGTATCGTACAATCCATATGGCGGCATCGTTCGGGCGCCGCGTAACCGCTGGAGGGGTTTGCTATGAAAATTCCCGTAGATAAGCTGACCCGCGCTTTTAAGATGGGCGCGTCCGTTAAGAAGGATTCCGATACGCCGGTGCGCGTCTCGGTCTATCTGGATTCGTCCGCCTCGCGCTTTCTGGCCGAGACGGTGCGTGACGCCTTTGTGCCGCAGACGACCTCGGGCATTGTGCGCGTCGAGCGTCTGGGGGAGGAGCGAATTGCTCCAAAGACCGATACCGATGTGGTGCTGGTGCTCTCGTGTGGTTCCGACCGCTTGGAGAGTGCCGTGCAGGAGCTCGTGATCGCCGGCGCGCCCGTGTGCGTGCTTGCCGAGTCTGCTGTGGAGGTGCCGTTTATCGAGGAGTCCACGCCCATGCTCGGTGTGGTGGCGGCAACCGATAAGACGTATCTGCTCGAGACGCTTGCCCGCTGGATTCTCGATCGCACCGACAAGGAAACGGCTTTTGCGGCGAACTTTGCCTTCATGCGCATCGCGGCGGCCAATCGTATCATCACCTCGTGTGCGCTTACCAATATGGCGACCGGGGCTTTGGTGTTTTTGCCGGGCGCCGATTATCCCGTTATGGCGCTGGCGCAGGTGGGCATGCTCTTTGAGCTCGCTGCCGTCTTTGGACGCGGCATTAAGCCTGAGCGCGGCTACGAGGTCGCGGGCGTGCTTGCCGGCGGTCTTGTGATCCGCGCGGTCACCCGCGCGCTCGTCAAGCAGACGCCGCATATTGGGTTTGCCGTCAAGGCGCTCGCTGCTGCCGCGGGCACCTATGGCATGGGCCGTGCGCTCGTTTCGCTCTACGAGCGCGATGTCGACTACAGCCGTGCTAACGAGGTGGTCACTGCCACGTTTTCCCGCGTTCGCGATCTGGTGACTGCGGTCGCGGGCGCTACCCGTCCTATGGCGTCCTATCAGGACGCATCAGATCTCGCTGCTTAGGGGTTTTCCGTTGCGCGTTGCATACCAAGACTGTTTTCATTTAATTGAGCCGTTGCTCGCCAAGGTCGAGAAGCCGAGTCGCTATATCGATCACGAGTGGGGCACGCTTTCCAAGGCCGATGCCGACTACCGTTGCTGCCTGATCTACCCGGATGTGTACGAGGTCGGTCTGCCCAACCAGGGCATCGCCATCCTCTACAACATCCTTAACCAGGCCGAGGGCATCTCCTGCGAGCGCGGCTATGTGCCGTGGCCCGATATGGGTGACGCCATGCGCGAGGCAGGCATTCCGCTGCTGTCGCTCGAGGGTGCAGCGCCGGTCGCTTCGTTTGATATCGTCGGCCTGCATGTGCCGCACGAGATGGCGGTGACGAACTTCCTCGAGGCACTCGACCTCGCTGGTATTCCGCTGTTAGCGGCTGACCGCACCGAGGACGACCCCATTATCATCGCCGGCGGCCCCTCGGTGTACAACCCCGAGCCGTACGCGGCCTTCTTCGATGTTATCCTCATCGGCGAGGGCGAGGAATCGCTGCTCGAGACCTGCCAGTTGCATCGCCGTCTGCGTGACGAAGGAGTCCCGCGCGCGCAGATTGTCGAGCAGCTTGCATCCATTGCCGGCAACTACGTGCCGTCGCTCTATGAGGTTTGTCACGACGAGCTCTGCTCGCCGCATGGCTACACCGTGCCGCGTGAGGGCAAGGATGCGCCGACCGTGGTCTACAAGCGCGTCGTCGAGGATTTCGGCGCCACGAATCCGCTGTCGCAGTCGTGCGTGCCCTATGCGCAGCTGGTCCACGACCGCCTGTCTATCGAGATCCTGCGCGGCTGCGCCCGCGGCTGTCGTTTTTGCCAGGCCGGCATGACGTATCGCCCGGTGCGTGAGCGCTCGGCCGACCAGATCGTCTCGTCGGTGATTCAGGGTCTGGAAAAGACCGGCTATGACGAGGTGTCGCTGACCTCGCTCTCCACGACCGACCACTCCTGCATTCGCGATGTGCTCGGCAGGCTCAACCGCCGCCTGGAGGATACGGGTATTCGCGTGTCTATTCCGTCGCAGCGCCTGGATTCGTTTGGCGTGGATATGGCCGAGTCGGTCGCCGGCGAAAAGAAGGGCGGACTGACGTTCGCGCCCGAGGCCGGCAGCCAGCGCATGCGCGACATCATTAACAAGAACGTGACCGAGGAGGACCTGGACCGTGCGGCCAAGGCGGCCTTCGAGGCCGGTTGGAACCGCATGAAGCTCTACTTTATGATGGGCCTTCCCGGCGAGCGCGACGAGGACATCGTGGCCATCGCCAATCTGGCCGATCACGTGCTGGAGCTCGGTCGTTCCGTGGTGCCCAAGGCTCGTCGCGGCTCGATCTCGGTGTCGATCTCGGTTTCGGTCTTTATCCCCAAGGCTGCCACGCCGTTCCAGTGGTGCCCGCAGCTCGACTACGACGACGTCAAGCGTCGCCAGAAGCTGCTCATCACGAGCGTTCGCAACCGTGCCGTCCGCGTTCATTACCACGATGCCGAGACCTCGCTCATCGAGGCTGCGCTGTCCCGCGCCGGTCGTGACATGACGCCCGTCATCATCGACGCTTGGCGCTCGGGCTCTCGCTTTGACGCCTGGGTAGAGCATTTCTCGCTCGATAACTGGAAGGAAGCTGCTGCCAAAAACGGCATCGACCTCAATGAGCTCGTGCACCTGCCCTACGAGTTGGACTGGCGCCTGCCGTGGGAGCACGTGAGCCCCGGCTGCACGCGCGGCTTCCTCGAGCGCGAGTACCGTCGCTCGCTCGAGGGCGTCACGACTCCCGACTGCACCCGCACGTCATGCACCGGCTGCGGGATCTGCCCTACGCTCCACGCCAAGAATGTATTGATGGGTGATCGCGCATGAGTGAGCGCCTGACCGACAACCCCTCGCTCTTTAGACTTCGTGTTCGCTATGGCAAGCGCGATCGCCTTAAGTACCTGGGCCATCTCGAAGTAATCCATACCATTGAGCGCATCGTGCGCCGTGCGGGACTTCCCTATGCCGTCACGCAGGGCTTCTCTCCGCACATGCGCGTGGGCTTTTCTTCGGCGCTACCGGTGGGTACGTCGTCGACCTGCGAGTGGTATGACCTGTTTATGACCGAGTTCGTGGCGCTCGACGAGGCGTTTGGGCGCCTGGCTGCGGCGTCTCCGGCCGATCTGGCGCCCATCGAGGCGGCGTACATCGACGTGCGCACGCCGGCGTTGACGGCGCAGCTCACGCGCCTGTCGTATCGCATCGACTTACACCTGGATCCCGAGGCGCCCGTAAGCGCCGACGAGGTGCGTCGTGCGATCGACACGCTGCGCGCGGGCCATGGCATCGACTACGCGCGCGGAAAAAAGAGCAAGCGCTTGGATTTGGATCACACACTCGTGGGCTATGAGCTCACGGCGGGGGAGCGCCCGGACCATTTGATGCTCATGCTCGACACCCATGCCGACAACGAGGGCTCCATGCGTCCGGAAATTTTGCTTTCTGCTGCTGATGTTTTGTTGCAGGGCTTGACCCCGGGCGTGGATGCACCTATTGTTTCCACCGGTATGCAAGACCTCGTGACCATCTGCTCCTACGATGTCGAGCGTCAGAATCAAGCATGCGAGGACGACGAGGGCCGACTCGTCAGCCCCATACCTGTGCGAACTTGTGGATTTGCTCCACATACTCGTTGACGGGGGTATTTTCGCCTGCTACTATATTCGGCTGTTGCACTAACTGATGCATGAAGGGCAAGTAAACATGTACGCAATCGTTAACACGGGCGGCAAGCAGTACAAGGTCGCCACCGACGATGTCATCACCGTCGAGAAGATCGAGGGCAATGAGGGCGACAAGGTCACCCTGCCGGTTATCTTCCTCAACGATGGTAAGAAGATCGTCACCGATCCCGACAAGCTGGCCAAGGCCAAGGTTACCGCTCAGATCGTTGAGCAGTTCAAGGGCGAGAAGCAGCTGGTCTTCAAGTTCCACAAGCGCAAGCGCTATCGTCGTCTGAAGGGTCACCGTCAGCAGCTCACCAAGCTGAAGATCGTGAAGGTTCAGGCTACCTCCCGCGCCAAGAAGGCTGTCAAGGCAGAGGCTGAGGCTGTTGCCGAGGCTCCCGTCGCCGAGTAGATTACACTCGTAACGAAAGAGTAGGTATACACAATGGCACACAAAAAAGGACTCGGTTCCTCCCGTAATGGCCGTGACTCCCGCGGTCAGCGCCTTGGCACGAAGCGCTATGCCGGCCAGACGGTAACCACGGGCACGATTCTCGTCCGTCAGCACGGCACGCACATCCACCCGGGTGAGAACGTTGGCCGTGGTAAGGACGACACGCTGTTCGCGCTGGTCGACGGTACCGTTGAGTTCCACAAGGGTATCAAGCACAGGGTCAGCGTACGCCCGCTCGCGAACGCGTAATTCACCCTTCATAGAGCACATATGTGGGAGGCACTTGAGTTTTAGGATTCAAGGGTCTCCCTCTTTTTTGTAGGAGGCGATTCTGTTGTCACAGTTCACCGATATCAGCCGCATTAACGTGTGCGGCGGCGACGGCGGAGCCGGATGCATGTCGTTTAGGCGCGAGGCATTTGTCCCCAAGGGCGGCCCCGATGGCGGCGACGGCGGTCGTGGCGGCAATGTCGTCATCCAGGCCGATGCTCAGCTGTCTTCGCTGATCGATTACCGCTTTAAGCATCACTTCCGCGCCGAGCGCGGCACGCACGGGCAGGGTGCCCGTCGTAACGGTAAGAGCGGCGAGGACCTGATTCTCAAGGTCCCTATGGGCACCGTGGTGCGCGAGCTCGACCCCGAGACGCAGACCCCGATGTTCGAGATTGCCGATCTGGTGCACGATGGCGAGCGCGTTGTCGTGGCCCCTGGTGGCGCCGGCGGTCTGGGCAACACACACTTTGTGACGTCGGTGCGTCGCGCTCCGGCCTTTGCCCAGCTCGGCGAGCCTGCCGAGGAACACTGGATCGAGCTCGAGATGAAGCTTATGGCCGATGCCGCGCTTGTGGGCTTTCCCTCGGTGGGTAAGTCATCGCTCATTGCGCGCATGAGTGCCGCCCGCCCCAAGATTGCTGACTACCCGTTTACCACGCTCGTGCCCAATCTGGGCATGGTGCGTGCCGGCGAGTACTCCTATGTCGTTGCCGACGTCCCCGGCCTCATCGAGGGTGCGAGCGAGGGCAAGGGCCTGGGCCATCAGTTCCTGCGCCACATCGAGCGCACGGCACTCATCATGCACGTCGTCGATATGACGGGTGGTTTTGAGGATCGCGATCCGGTCGAGGACTATCGCATCATCAACCGCGAGCTCGAGCAGTATGGCGCCGAGCTTTCGGAGCGTCCGCAGATCGTCGTTGCCAACAAGTGCGATGCGCCGGGCACGGCCGAAAAGATTGCCGACCTTAAGCGTGCGGCGCTCGACGATGGCCATATGTTCTTTGCCGTGTCTGCTGTTACGGGCGCTGGCCTCAACACGCTGATGCTTGCCGTGGGCGAGCAGGTGGCTAAGCTGCGCGCCGAGTTGGCTGTCTCCGATGAGCCGGTCGTTCTGCGCGACGATGAGTGGGAGCGCCGCCGCCTGCAGCGTGAGAAGCGTTTCCGCATTGTCCAGGAAGAGCCCGGTGCCTTCCGCGTGGTCGGTCGTGCCATCGAGCGCATGGTCATCCAGACCGACTGGGAAAATGAGGAAGCCGTCATTTACCTGCAGCATAAGTTTGCGCGTATGGGTGTTGACGACGCGCTCGAGAAGGCCGGTTGCCGTGCGGGCGACGAGGTCCGCATTTGCCAGCGCGCCTTTGACTTTGAGGGCGCTGAGGACTTCTCGGAGTACGAGGAGCTCGAGGATGCTGACGAGGACGATGCCGTTGAAGCCATTGACGTGGCTGATGCCGCGGATGAGGGCGTCGAGGTTGTCGATGCGGCGGATGCCGCGGGCGATGCCGAGACCTCGGAGGGCGAGTAAGCCATGTCGCTGCGCGGTGGAATCGGTCTGCCCGAGCTTCCTCTAGAGGACGGGCAGGAGTTTAGGCTCGGCATTATGGGTGGCACCTTTGATCCCATCCATTACGGGCACCTGGTGACCGCCGAGCAGGCGCGCGAGTCGCTCGACTTGGACGCTGTGCTCTTTATGCCGGCGGGCTCTCCTGCTTTTAAGCTTGACAAGCCGGTGACGCCTGCTGAGGACCGTTATGCCATGACGGTCCTCGCCACCGCCGCGAACCCGGCCTTTTTGGCGAGCCGGTTCGAGATCGACCGTCCGGGCGTAACCTATACGGCCGATACGCTTCATGCCCTTCGCGACTTTTACCCGCCGCAGGTAAAGCTCTACTTTATTACGGGCGCCGATGCGATTATCGATATTGTGACCTGGCATGATGCCGAACGAATCGCTGAGCTTGCTACCTTTATTGCGGCGACGCGACCGGGCTTTGATATCGATACGGCGCGTGCCCGAATCAAAGAGTCGGGGCTGCCGTTCGACGTGCGCTATATTCAGATTCCGGCGCTGGCGATCAGCTCGACGAACATTCGTAAGCGAGTTGCCCGCGGCATGAGCGTGCGCTATCTTACGAGCGAGTCCGTGCTCGGCTACATTCGCAAACGCAGGCTATATGCCAATTTGGGCCAAGAAGATTTTGAGTGATGGGGGTCTACGTTGTCGGTAGAGGATCAGTTTGAGGGCGATGAGCGCGCGCTGCTCAAGCACATTCAAGAGCTGCTCGATGTTCGCATGAAGGATAAGCGCAAGCGCTATGTGCATTCGCTGGGTGTTGCCGAGACCGCTCTTCATCTGGCCGAGGTCTACGGCGTTGACCGCTTTGATGCCGCCGCCGCCGGCCTGATCCATGACTGGGACAAAGTGCTCTCCGACGACGAGTTGGTCACGCGCGCTCTGCACTACGGCATTAAGATTGCCGGCTCTCCTTCCGCCGCGACGCCGCTTTTGCATGGCCCTGTTGCCGCCTATGAGCTTCCGCAGCTTTTCCCCGAGTTGTCGCCGGCCGTTTTCCAGGCTGTCGACCGTCACACCGTGGGTGCCTGCGACATGACGCCGCTCGATATGGTGGTCTTTGTGGCCGATGCCATCGAGCCCAACCGCCACGGCGACTATGCACATGCGCTGCGCAAGATGGTGGGGGAGTCGACGCTCGACGAGTTGTTCTTCTCCTGTTTTGCGCAGGGTTTGGTCTATGTGATTCAGTCCGGGCGCTATCTTTATCCCACGGCTATTTCGATTTACAACCATTACGCCCAGCTGCGCTAGCTCGGGCTGTCTAGAAAGAGGTATTCCATGGCCGACGAGACCATGACCGACGAGCAGATTCTTGAAGGTGTGGAGCACAAGAGCTTCGTCGCCACGTCCGACCGCACTGCCGCCTCGCTGTCTGCGAGCGGTGTCGCCGCCGAGGATGTCGCCCGCGCCGCCGCGCAGGCCGCCTACGACAAGAAGGGCGAGGACGTTCAGGTGCTCGACCTGACTGAGCTTTCCGACGTATGCGACTACTTTGTGCTTGCCACCGGTACCAACAACCGCCAGGTCGATTCTATCGTCGACGAGATCGAGGAGAAGGTCGCCGAGGCTTGCGGCGAGCACCCGTTCTCCATCGAGGGTCGCGAGCAGAAGACCTGGATGCTCATGGACTATGGTTCGGTTGTCGTCCACGTCTTCACTCCCGAAGCCCGCGACTTCTACCGCCTCGAGAAACTCTGGGGAGACGCCCCCCAGCTCCCCCTCAACCTCCTCTAGTAGCTCATTTGAGACGGGGTTTAGCTATCCTCACGCATATCGCCGGGCAGTTGCGGTTTTCCGCACCTGCTCGGCTTTCTTTTTGCCCAAGGGCGGTTAATCATTGAAGCGGGATTGGCGGCCGAAGGAAAGGGCGGTGTCACCGAATTTGTCTCGGACGGCGTCGATGGCGACGGAGAGGTCGCGTCGGTCGCTGGATTGGGCTCCGCGGTCATCGATCTCGCAGAACAGGTCGGTCTGGATGCCGCCTTGGTGGTCGAAGTCGCTCATGCCGATGCCCGCTAAGCGAACATGCATGCCTTCCTGCCAGATATTGTCGAGCAGCTCGAGCGCAACCGCCACGAAGATGTTCTCATCGTCGGTCGGATGAGGCAGCCGGCGCTGTGCCGTACGCCCGCTGCCATACGAATACTTGAGTTTGAGCGTTACCGTGGCACCCGTCAGCCCCTGACGGCGCAGACGGCGTCCCACTGACTCTCCCAACAGCGCAATCGCCGCCTCAATATCCCCACGCTCAGTCAAATCTTTAGCAAAGGTGCGTTCATTGCTGACCGACTTGACCTCGCGCTCTTCATCGAGACTCGTGACTTCGGAGATTTCGAGTCCCAGCGCACGCTGGCGCATGCGTTCGCCGTTGACACCAAAAATAGAGGACAAGGTGGATTCCGGTGCGCGTGACAGCTCGCCAAGCGTGTAGATGCGCATGCGGCGCAGCCGTTCCTCGGCCGAGCGTCCGATGCCGCTCATGGCAGATACCGGCAGCGCGGCCAAAAAGCGCTGCTCGGTTCCGGGGCGCACGATGGTCAGTCCAAACGGCTTATCCCGCTCGCTTGCGATCTTTGCGACCGTCTTGTTGCAGCCCACGCCAATGGAGCACGTTACTCCCAGCGTTGCCACGCGGTCGCTTATACGCCGCGCAACCAGCAGCGGGTCTTCGGGCGCAAAGCGACCCGGTGTGATATCGATAAAGGCTTCGTCGATGGACACGCGCTCAACACGCGGGGTCTCGTCGGCGAGAATCGCCATGACTTGCGCGCTCACCTCGCGGTAGCGATCAAAGTGCCCGTGCGTCCAAATGGCTTGCGGGCACAAGCGCCGCGCCTCGGCCGAGGGCATGGCAGAGTGCACGCCAAAGCGACGTGCCTCATATGAACACGTGGACACGACGCCACGCGAATCGGCGTCTCCGCCCACGATGAGCGGTTTTCCGCGCCATTCGGGATGGTCGAGCATCTCCACGCTCGCAAAAAACGCATCGAGGTCCATGAGGCCCACCGCCGGACCCGTCCATTGAGGCGGCGTGACGCCCATGGCATCCTCATAACCGTATGTATGTTCGCGTCTTTCCATGTCATGAGTATACCGCGCAGCTCATGTGGGGTGCGTGTATGTGCTTGCAAATCCCGAATTCTTGTCTAAGATATGGATTTGCCCTCGACTACACCGAAGAAGTTGGTCTCACGGACTTCACCTGCCCGCGTCGATGGCGTATTATGTTCAACTGTTTGTTTGTAGTTGCAGCCTAAAGCTGCTTGGTTGGAGGAGTTTCCTTTGGCAGTCAAGATTCGCCTTGCTCGTCACGGCGCTAAGAAGCGTCCGTACTACCGTGTCGTCGTCGCCGATTCCCGCGCCCCGCGTGACGGTCGTATCATCGAGGAGGTTGGCCGCTACAACCCGATGACCGCCCCCAAGACCATCAACCTCGACCTCGAGAAGATCGCCGACTGGCAGTCCAAGGGCGCTCAGCTCACCGACGCCGTCGCCGCTCTGGTCAAGGCCGCCAACGAGGGCGAGAAGACCGAGACCGTCGTCAAGAAGTCCAAGAAGCAGCTCGCCAAAGAGGCCGAGGCCGCTAAGGCTGCCGCTGAGGCCGCTGAGGGCGCCGAGGAGTAAATCGTGCCTGAGGTTGACGCTGCACAGCTCGAGGGTGAGGCAATGCTCTCAGATCGCATCGCCGATCTCGTCGAATATCTCGTTGTTCAGATCGTCGACGACCCGGATTCCGTGAGCCTTGAGGTCATCGATGGTGACGACGCCTCTACGATTGAGGTTTCGGTCGCCGAGGATGACGTCGCTAAGGTCATCGGCCGTCGTGGCCGTACCATCAAGGCCATTCGCACGCTCGCCCGTGCACTGGCCGCTCGCCTCGACACTGCTGTCGAGGTAGAGGTTCTGGGCTAGGACCTTGAGGTCCCAGTACAAAAACATCGCCCGTGTGGTCAAGCCGCACGGAAGGAAGGGGGAGGTCCTCGCGCAGCCGCTGCGGGGGCTTCCTTCTGTATTAGAGCCTGGTATGCGCGTCGCCCTGACGCCGCCGGCGCTCAAGCGCGACCGCTTTTGCACGGTCGTGTCCGTCACAGATACGGGCGATGGCGATCTGGTCTCGTTTGAGGGCATTGACGACTTGACGGCCGCCGAGGGCATCACGGGATGCTACGTGCTGGCAAATCGTGACGACTTTGAGCTCGATTCGCTCGACGCTGCCTATACCGACCTGATGGGTCGCGAGGTGGTCGACGAGCGCTTCGGTTCGCTCGGCACGATCGTCGAGATCATGTCGACGCCCGCTAACGATGTTTGGGTTGTCGAGGGTGATCGGTACGGCGAGGTACTGATTCCCGTGATCGAGCAGGTCGTGCTCGATCTTCCCGACACAGGAACAATTTCCGTCCACGCTATGGACGGCCTGATCGATATGGACAATTAGGGAGGACAACATGCTGATCGAGACCCTTTCGGTCTTTCCCGAGATGTTTGAGCCCGTCATGTCCACGTCGATTTTGGGCCGCGCCCGCAAGGCCGGCCTTTTTGATTTTAAGGCGTATAACCTGCGCGACTGGACGCACGACCGCCATCGTACCGTCGATGACGAGCCGTACGGCGGCGGGCAGGGCATGCTCATGAAGGTCGAGCCTATCGCAGAGGCCATCGAGGCCATTAGCGCAGAGGGTCCCAAGCCCACTGTGGTGTTCTTTACCCCCTGTGGCGAGCCTTTTACGCAGCATGTGGCCGAGCGCCTGCTCAAAAGTGAGCGCCTGCTGTTTGTGTGCAGTCGCTACGAGGGCGTCGACGAGCGCGCGTATGCGTATGCCGATGAGCGTCTGTCGATCGGCGACTACGTGCTCACGGGCGGCGAGCTTCCCGCTATGGTCGTTGCCGATGCCGTCGTACGCCTGATTCCCGGCGCCCTTGGTGACGAAATGAGCAACGTCGACGAGTCATTCTCGACCGCCGAGGACGGAGGACTGCTCGAGTACGCGCAGTACACCCGCCCCGCCGAGTTCAACGGCGAGGGCGTGCCGCCGGTGCTTGTGAGCGGCGATCACGCCAAGGTCGATGCCTGGCGTCGCAAGAACGCCATCGAGCGCACCTGCTGCTGGCGTCCCGATCTGATCGAGACAGCGCGGCTCACGCCCGAGGAGCGCGCTTACGCGCAGGAGATTCTTGACGCTTCGTATTCGCAGAGCGAGGAGTGAGTATGGTTCCTACGCAACATTCCGCGTTGAGGGGCGCTTTTGAGTGGATCGCGGTCATCGCGCTCGCGCTCGTGGCCACGTTCCTGATCCGTACCTTTGTGGTCGAGCCCTTTGTGGTGCCCACCGGTTCTATGGAGGACACGATCGAGATTGGCGACCAGATCCTGGCGCAAAAGGTGAGCCTCGAGCTCGGTCAGCCCGTCAAGCAGGGCGATATCGTGGTGTTTCACAACCCCGATGGCACCTCCGAGCATGATGTTCTTGTCAAGCGTGTTATTGCCACGGCCGGCCAGACGGTCGACCTGCAGGATGGCAAGGTGGTCGTTGACGGCCAAGCGCTCGACGAGGACTATACGACGGGCATGAGCTGGCCACTTTCGGTCCAAGCGCCCGGTGCTCAGGTAAGCTATCCCTACACCGTTCCCGACGGGTGCGTGTGGGTGATGGGCGACAACCGCGAAAACTCTGCCGACTCACGCTACTTTGGTCCCGTCGATCGCTCTGATTTGATCGCCGTGGCACTCGTGCGCTACTGGCCGCTCAACCGCATCGGCGCTATCGACTAAAAACCGCTATAGTACAGTACCTAACCGTGTAATCGTTTCGACGAGGGGATATTAGAGGCATGAACGCTTCATCGCTTTCCTTCCAAGACATCATCCTGCGCCTCCAGCAGTACTGGGGCGAGCAGGGCTGCGTCATTATGCAGCCCTATGACTCCGAGGTCGGTGCCGGTACCTTCCATACCGCGACCACGCTGCGCTCGCTCGGTCCCGCCGAGTGGCGCACCTGCTATGCGCAGCCTTGCCGCCGTCCCGCCGACGGCCGCTACGGCGAGAACCCCAACCGCATGCAGCACTACTATCAGTTCCAGGTGCTCATCAAGCCCTCTCCGGTCAACGCCCAGGAGCTTTACCTGGGGTCTCTTGCCGCTATCGGTCTGGACCCCAACGACCATGACGTCCGCTTTGTCGAGGACGACTGGGAGAGCCCGACGCTCGGCGCCTGGGGCCTTGGCTGGGAGGTCTGGCTCAACGGCATGGAAGTCACGCAGTTTACGTACTTCCAGCAGGTGGGCGGTATCGAGGTCGACCCCGTTCCTGTCGAGATCACCTATGGCCTGGAACGCGTCGCCATGTACGCCCAGGGCGTCAACTCGGTCTACGACCTGGTGTGGAGCTACCTGCCCGACGGCACGCCCATGACCTATGGCGACGTGTTCCTCGAGAACGAGCGCGAGTTCAGTGCCTACAACTTTGAGGTCGCCAACGTCGAGATGATGCGTCAGAAGTTTGACGACTACGAGGCCGAGTGCCATTCCTGTCTAGAGCGCAAGCTGCCGCTGCCGGCATATGACTGCGTCATGAAGTGCAGCCACGCTTTCAACCTGCTCGATGCCCGCGGCGCTCTGTCCGCAGTCGAGCGTGCCAACTACATCCTGCGCGTCCGCGCCGTCGCCAAGGCGTGCTGCGAGGCCTACATGGCCGAGGTCGCCGGAGTCAACGAGAATGCCGACCAGGAAGGCGAGGTGGCGTAAGCCATGGCAGACGCTAAGGATTTCCTGTTTGAGATCGGTACGGAGGAAATGCCCTCTGCACCGCTGAACAATGCCGTCAAGCAGCTTGGCACCATGATCGCCAAGGGTCTCGACGAGGCCGGTCTGGCCCACGGCGAGGTCCGCGTGATCTCGAGCCCGCGCCGCCTGGCTGCACTCGTTGCCGATGTCGCCACCGCGACCGACGAGGTTCACGAGGTCAAGCGTGGCCCCGCGGTCAACATCGCCTTCGATGCCGACGGTAACGCCACCAAGGCCGCCCAGGGCTTCGCCCGCAAGTGCGGTGTGGCTGCCGAGGATCTGGTCCGTCGCGAGGACACCGACGGCCGTGAGTACGTCTTTGCCGAGAAGAACATCCCTTCCGCCCCGGCCACCCCGATCCTGACGGCCCTGTGCGAGAAGACTATTGCTGGCCTGCAGTGGCCCAACTACCGCTCTCAGCGCTGGGGCCACGAGCACGCGACGTTCGTGCGTCCGGTCCGCTGGATCTGCTGCCTTCTGGGCGAGGACGTTGTGCCCGTGTCGTTTGCCGACGTGACGAGTGGCAACACCACGCGTGGTCATCGCGTACTTGGCCCCGGTGACCATGTGGTCGCCAGCCCCGCCGTCTACGAGCAAGTGCTCGAGGACGCCGGCGTTCTTTCTGCCGAGCGTCGTCGTGAGGCCATCCTCGCCGGTATCGCCGAGGTCGAGGCTGCCCGTCCCGGCTGCCATGTCGATACGCCCAAGAAGGTCTTCGAGGAGGTCATTAACCTCTGCGAGTGGCCGACGGTGCTCGTCGGTACCTTCGATGAGGAGTTCCTCAAGGTCCCGCACGAGATTATCTGCGAGTCCATGCTCACCAACCAGCGCTACTTCCCGATCTATGACGGCGAGGGCAAGCTCACGCGTGAGTTCGTGGTCGTCTCCAACAGCAAGCCCGAGAACGCCGAGCGCGTGATCGACGGCAACGAGCGCGTTGTGCGTGCCCGTCTGGACGATGCCAAGTTCTTCTACGAGGAGGACCTGAAGATCTCCCTCGACGAGTTCCGCGAGCGTCTGGCCAAGGTTGCCTTCCAGGAGAAGCTCGGTAGCGTGCTCGCCAAGTCCGAGCGCATCGAGCAGCTCGCGCTCGCTATCGCCCGCGAGGCTCATCTGGGCGCCCACCTTGCCGCCGATGCCGCTCGCGCCGCGCACCTGTGCAAGGCCGACCTGGTGTCTAACGCCGTTGTCGAGTTCACGAGCCAGCAGGGCGTGATGGGCGGTTATTACGCGACCGCGATGGGGGAGAACGACGAGGTCGCTCATGCTATCCGCGATCACTATCGTCCCCGCTTTGCCGGTGACGAGCTGCCTGAGGGCACCGCTGGCTGCATCGTGGCTTGCGCCGACAAGCTCGATACCATCGCCGGTATCTTTGCCATCGGCGAGCCCCCGACCGGCTCTTCGGACCCCTACGCGCTGCGTCGTGCCGCTATCGGCATCATCAACATCCTGCGCGACCGCCTGCCGATCGACCCCACGTCGCTCATCGACTTCGCCCTCGAGCTCTACAGTGAGCAGGGCATTGAGTTCGACGCCGCCGAGGTCGCCCAGCAGGTTCGTGACTTCTTCCATGGCCGCCTGGTGAGCATGGCCCGCGACGAAAAGATCCCGGCTGATACCGTTGCCGCCGTCTCCGCGGTGCACATCATCGCCCCGTCCGTCTTCTTCGCCCGCTGCGCCGCCCTCGACGAGGCCCGCAAGAACGATGCCGAGACCTTTGACAACCTGGCTACGGCCTATGCCCGTGCCGCGCACATCTCCAAGCCCGAGCTGGGCGCGGAGTACGACCGCAGCCTGATGGGCGAGGCCGAGCTCGCGCTTGCCGATGCTTCCGAGGCTGCTCAGACTGCTGTCGATACTGCCCTTGCTGCCGAGGACTACCCGGCCGCATTTGCCGCCCTCGCCGCCCTGCGCGCGCCCATCGACCGTTTCTTCGATGAGGTTATGGTCATGGACAAGGACGAGCAGCTCCGCGATAATCGCCTTAAGCTGCTCAACCGCTTCGAGGCCGTTTTCTCTGGCATCGCCAACATCGGTGAGCTTGCCCGCAAAAAGTAAGCCAGCCTGCGCATAAGCGCAAAAGGAGCTCCGCATGGATTGCCCGGTCACCGCTCGTCCCACCGTTATCGTTATCTCCGACTCGCTCGGTGATACCGCTTGTGAGGTGGTGCTTGCGGCGTCCGGGCAATTTGATGAAGGGGTTTTTCGCGTTTTGCGCCTGCCTAAGGTGACCTCCGTGGAGCAGGTCAAGTCATTTGTGGGGCCGCGCGTCGATGCCGACCATCGCGATATCGCCGTGTTCCACACCATTGTCGACCCGGCCCTTCGTGCTCGTGTGCTCGACTACTTGGGTATGTTGCATATTCGCTCGGTCGACCTGATCGGCCCGACGCTCGCCGTGCTATCGTCGCTCATCGGTGTGCCGCCCAAAGGCGTCGCGGGCGTGATTCACAGGACCGATGACCGCTATTTCCATCGTATCGAGGCCATGGAATATTTCGTTGAGCACGATGACGGGCGCGGTTGCGACGATTTGTCGGGTGCCGATATCGTGCTGCTGGGCGTATCGCGCACGTCCAAGACGCCGCTGTCGATGTATCTGGCTTATCAGGGCTACAAGGTTGCCAATGTTCCGTTGGCCCATGGCATGGAGCCGCCGAAGTCGATTTACGAGGTCGACCCGATGCGCCTGTTCGGCCTGATTTCGACCGTCGATGTGATTTCCGAAATTCGCGATAGCCGCTTGGGCGATGACTACGCTCGTGCCGTTGCCGGCTCCTATGCCGAGCCCGAGAGCGTGCGCAGCGAGCTCGAGGAAGCCCGTTCCCTCATGAAGCGGCTAGGCTGCTTTGTGGTGCGTACCGACGGCAAGGCCATCGAGGAGAGCGCTGCCGAGATCATTAGCCACTTGGAGGAAATCCAAGAAGCCCGTGCCCGCCGCGCCGCCCGTCGAGCCTAACAGTAGCAGCATTTTGATAAAGCGATTTAGCAAAAATATCGCATCTGACCTGCACCTTCTTACAGTGGTATCTTCATAAGGTAACCACCTTTACCTACCATTTACCGCCAGTTTTAGCACGTTTACCAAACCGCGCATCCTCTGCTTAAGCCCGCTCAAAACCCGCCGTATAGTTCCCTCATGGCCCGCATCTGGCGGGTCGATTCGTTACCACGGTCGTGTGCGTAAGCGCATGGAAGGGGAAGTATCGTGAGCGATTGCAAGAGAGTTTACCGTTTTGGAACCGACGCCCAGGGCACCTGTGTCACCGAGGGCGACAAGTCCATGAACTTCGTGCTTGGCGGCAAGGGCGCAAACCTTGCCGAGATGAGCCGCATCGGCCTGCCGGTTCCCGGTGGTTTTACCATTACCTGCCAGACCTGTGTCGAGTACTCCGGTGCCGGCAACGTCTGGCCCGAAGGCGCGCTCGATGAGATCGTTGCCGCCGAGGAAGACCTCGAGTCCCGCTGCGGCAAGAAGCTCGGCGACGCCTCCGATCCGCTGCTCGTGTCGGTTCGCTCGGGCGCTCCGTTCTCCATGCCCGGTATGATGGACACGGTCCTCAACTTGGGCCTCAATGACGATTCCGTCCAGGGCCTCATCGCTCAGACGCAAAATCCGCGTTTTGCCTGGGATAGCTACCGCCGCTTTATTCAGATGTTCTCCAACGTCGTTATGGGCGTCGACGCTGACCTGTTCGAGAACGCGCTGACCCGGGCACGCCTGGTCGCTGGTGTTCGCGTCGATTCCGAGCTTTCGGCCGAGGATCTGCAGGAGCTCGTCGAGACCTTCAAGGGGATTTTCTCTGAGAACGTCGATGCTTCCCTGTATCCCGAGCTCGAGGTTGCTGACGGCAAGCCTGTCTTCCCGCACGACCCGGAGCTTCAGCTACGCCTTGCCATCCAGGCCGTCTTTGGCAGCTGGATGAACGAGCGTGCCTGCATCTACCGCAAGCAGCATGGCATTTCCGACGACCTCGGCACCGCCGTCAACGTGCAGGCCATGGCCTTTGGCAACAAGGGCGAGACCTCTGCGACTGGCGTCGCCTTTACGCGCAACCCGGCCGATGGCACTAAGGAGTTCTACGGCGATTTTCTGGTTAACGCCCAGGGCGAGGACGTCGTCGCCGGCATCCGCAACACCGAGCCCATTGCCGACCTCAAGACCACCCCGGGCCTCGAGTCCGCAGGTGAGGAGCTCGAGCGCGTGTTCCTGACGCTCGAGGATCATTATCGCGATATGTGCGATATCGAGTTCACCATCGAGCAGGGCAAGCTCTGGATGCTCCAGACCCGCGTGGGCAAGCGCACCGCCACCGCCGCCCTGCGCATCGCTATCGAAATGGTCGAGGAGGGCCTGATCACCCGCGAGGAGGCCGTGAGCCGCATCGATCCCGCGCAGCTCGACCAACTCCTGCACCCGCAGTTTGACGCCTCCAAGAAGTACGAGACGCTGGCCAGCGGTCTGAACGCCAGCCCCGGTGCCGCCGTGGGCGAGGTCGTGTTCTCGAGCGACGACGCCGTCGCGCGCGCCAACGAGGGCCACAAGGTCATTCTGGTTCGCTGGGAGACCAACCCCGATGACCTGAAGGGCATGGTAGCCGCCGAGGGCATCCTGACCAGCCACGGTGGCAAGACGAGCCATGCCGCCGTTATCGCCCGCGGCATGGGTACGCCCTGCGTCTGTGGCGTTGAGCGCTTCCATATCGACGCCGCCGAGAAGGTCGTGCGCATCGAGGGCAGCGACCGCGTGCTGCACGAGGGCGACGTTATCTCCATCGACGGCACCCAGGGTATCGTCGTCGACGGCGCCGTTGACCTGGTCTCCGCCGAGCTCACCGGCGATCTGGACACCATCCTATCCTGGGCCGACGAGATTCGCCTGGACGAGACCGGTGGTCATGCCAACCATGTGCGCGTTAATGCCGACAACCCCGAGGATGCCGCGCTCGCGCTCGAGTTTGGCGCCGAGGCCATCGGCCTGTGCCGCACCGAGCACATGTTCCTGGGCGACCGCAAGAACATCATCCAGAGCTTTATCCTGTCTGACGATGAGGCCGTGAAGCAGCAGGCCCTGGCCGACCTGCTCAAGGTTCAGACCGAGGACTTCCTGGCGATGTTCAAGACCATGTCCGGTCGCGATGTGGTCGTCCGCCTGCTCGATCCGCCGCTTCATGAGTTCCTGGATAATCCTCGCGAGCTCGAGGTCGCCATCACCAAGAAGGAAGCCGCTGGCGCCAGCGAGGAAGAGCTTGCCGTCCTGCGCGCCCGCCTGCGTCGTATCGACGGCATGGTCGAGTCCAACCCGATGCTCGGCCTACGCGGCGTGCGCCTGTCCATCGTCTTTAGCGATCTGCCGCTCATGCAGGTCCGCTCCGTCGCCACGGCTGCCGCTCGCCTCATCAAGGAGGGCGTCGATCCGCGTCCCGAGATTATGGTCCCGCTCGTTTCCATTACGGCCGAGCATGTTCAGACCCGCGAGGTTATCGAGCGCGTGATCGCCGAGGTTTCCGACGAAGAGGGCGTCGAGCTCAATATTCCCGTGGGCACGATGCTCGAGCTGCCGCGCGCCTGCATGGTCGCTGATGAGATCGCCCATCACGCAGACTTCTTCTGCTTTGGCACCAACGACCTCACCCAGACGACCTTCGGTTTCTCGCGTGATGACGCCGAGGCTAAGTTCATCCCGCTGTACATGCATAAGAAGATCTTGAAGGACAATCCCTTCGAGACCATCGACACAGCGGTGCTCGAGCTGGTGCGTATGGCCGTCGAGAAGGGTCGCGCCACCAACCCCGACATGCACTTTGGCGTGTGCGGCGAGCACGGCGGCGACCCCAAGTCCATCAAAGGCCTGTTTAACGTGGCCGACGTGGACTACGTGTCCTGCTCGCCCTACCGCGTGCCCCTCGCACGCCTGGCTGCCGCTCAGGCCAAGCTCGAGGCCAAGCGTTCCGCCTAACGTTTTGGGTTTAGACGCCTAGCGTAGCCCCCTTCATGCCGCCCGTCTCATTCGTGAGGCGGGCGGTTATCATGTGCGGGTTTTGTCTTTTTGTCTGCGTAAAAAATTGTTCTTGCAGCAGAAACCCGCGCGTGTATACTCGAATACGTTTGTTCAACTACGTGCCGGCCAAGGTGGTACGGCACCTCTAGAAGAGTAAGGAATTGCACATGGATTACATCCGCGCAATCGAGCGTCAGCAGATCCGCGAGGACATTCCTCAGGTTCGCGTCGCCGACAACGTCAAGGTTCACTACCGCATTAAGGAAGGCGACCGCGAGCGCATCCAGGTCTTCCAGGGCGACGTCATCCGCATGGCCGGCGCCGGTGCCCGCGAGACCTTCACCGTCCGCAAGATGTCCTTCGGTGTCGGTGTTGAGCGTACCTTCCCGCTTCACAGCCCCAAGATCGCCAAGCTCGAGGTCGTTCGTCATGGTCGCGTCCGTCGCGCCAAGCTGTACTACCTCCGCGACAAGGTGGGCAAGGCTGCTCGCATCCCCGAGAAGCGCTAAGAAGATCGCAGCGTCTGTCCACTCGTTTGGACGTAAGGGTCACCTTCGGGTGGCCCTTCTTTTTATCCGATTTGCATGCAAGGAGGGCCTGGTATGGCCAATATGACGAGCTCGGTTTCGGCATCGCAAGTTGCTGGCGAGCTGGCGAGCGCTACGTTTGAGGAGATTCCCGCCCTCGTGGAGCATTATCGCGAGGATCCGCGCCAGCAGGTGATCAAGGCTTGCGAACGCGCCCTCAAACGCCATGCCAAAGAGCTTGCCGAGCGCGAGCGCGTCAATGACATGTACGAGCTTATGCATGAGCTTGGCGGCGATGGAGTGGTCGTTGGTGTCGACGAGGTGGGTCGCGGATCGGTGGCCGGTCCTTTGACGGTATGCGCTGTCTGCCTTCCTATGGAGCCGCGCGTCTGGGGCATCAACGATTCCAAAAAGCTCACGCCGGCGCGCCGCGAGTTGCTCTCAGTGAAGATTGCCGAGGTGGCGACGGCGATCGGTTTTTGCCATATCGCGCCTAAGGATATCGATGAGATGGGCATGGCCCGTGCTATCCGTACCGCCGTTGCGGGCGCCGTGGCCGATACGGGGCTCGAGCCCGATTGCGTGCTTATGGATGGCAACCCCTTGGGCGCCGTTCCTAACGAGCGCGATGTGGTGAAGGGCGATGCCAAGATCGCCTGCATCGCCGCGGCGTCCATCATGGCCAAGGTCACGCGTGACGAGATGATGGTCGAGTACGACGCCGAGTATCCCGAGTACCATCTGGCCGAGTCGAAGGGCTATGCGAGCCCCGAGCACATCGAGGCCATTCGCAAACATGGACTTTGTCCGCTGCACCGCGTGAGCTTTTGCGGAAACTTTCTGCAGACTGAGCGCCTTTTCTAGGCCAATTGTGGAGACATGGACCTCTGGGGTTTTATAAACCTGCTGGTAGCGGGCCGTATGCAACACCATTGTTGCGTACGGCCCGTTTTTTGACGGCATTTGGTCAGCTTTTGGTTTGCTTCCGGTACTTACCCGCATGAAAGGTGCCCTCATCATCGGGGCAATGCAGTGTGCGGGAAAGGAGACCCCATGAGTGCCGCAAGCAAAAAGAGCAAGACGCAGCAGCTCAAGGAGCGTTGGGAAAACGGCGAGCTCGACTCCGGGGCGATGACGCCCGAGTTTATCAAGGGACTCAGTCCCCGCGAGCTAGGCATGCTGGGCGAGCTGATCACCATCGACTACTTTAACGAGCGCGGCTACACCTTGCTGGAGCAGGGCTATCGTTGCACCGAGGGCGAGGCCGATCTGGTGCTGCTCGATGAGCTCGACGATGTCGTGGTGATGGCCGAGGTCAAGACCAGACGCGTTTCGCTGGATTGCACCACGCGGGTCTTTCCCGAGGAGGCCGTGGACGCCCAAAAGCAACGCCGCTACCGCCGCATCGCAAGTTGCTATCTCATGGAGCATTATCCGCTCAAGGCGATTCGCTTCGATGCTGTGGGTGTCACCATCCGCGGCGGGCATATCGCCGAGATCGAGCATCAGTACAACGCGTTCGATTGGCAGGTGTCGTGATGGCGTTCGAGACGTTTGCCGTTCACGCGGCCTGCATCCGCGGCGTCGAGGCGATTCACGTCACGGTCGAGGTCTCGCTTGCCGGTGGCGTTCCGGGCATCCAGATGCTCGGCATTCCGAGTATGGAGGTGATGGAGTCACGCGGTCGTATTCGCTGCGCGATGCGCTCCGCCGGGTTCGAGATCCCGCGCTCGGGCATTACCGTTAACCTGGCACCCGGCGATATCCGCAAGACCGGTAGCGGCTTTGACCTGCCCATCGCCATCGCGGTTCTAGCGGCCGATGAGCAGATTCCCCGTGACAACCTCGATCGCTGCCTTATCGCAGGTGAGCTTGGTCTGGACGGTACGGTGCTTCCCGTCAAGGGCGAGGTGGCGTTTCAGCTATTGGCTCGCGACATGGGGCTGTCTTTTATCGCCGGCAGGTCCGACCAGCATGTGCCACTCGCGGGCGTAGATTGCGGCTTTATCGACCATCTGTCTCAGCTTGCTCACGGCATGGGCGATGCCGCACGGCACTACTTGGATTCCGAGGGTGTCGAGGCGACCTTTGAGCCCGAGCTCGACTATGCAGACGTGCTGGGGCAGGAAGTCGCTAAACGCGGCATGGCGCTTGCGGCGGCAGGAGAACTCGGCTTGCTCATGATCGGGTCTCCGGGATCGGGCAAGACGATGCTCGCACGCCGTATGACCGGCATCCTGCCCGAGCTTTCCGTTGAGGATCAGCAGGAGGCACTGTGCATCCATTCGGTTTTGGGTGAGAACATTGATGGCTTGTTGGCGGGGCACCGCCCCTTCCGCAGTCCCCACCACAGTATTTCGACCGCAGGCCTTATCGGCGGCGGGCGCCCGGTGCACCCGGGTGAGATCAGCCTTGCTCATGGCGGCGTGCTCTTTTTGGACGAGCTTGCCGAGTTTCCCACTGGCGTGCTGCAGACGCTGCGTCAGCCCATCGAGCGCGGCTACGTGAGGATCGTACGCGTCGACGGGGCTTTTACCTTCCCGTCGCGCTTTCAGCTGCTGGCTGCGAGCAATCCCTGCCCCTGCGGCTTTTTGGGCGATCGCGAGGTGCCGTGTCGCTGCTCGGCGGCGATGGTCGAGCGCTATCGGTCTAAACTGCGCGGTCCTTTGGCCGACCGTATCGACATGATGATCGATGTGACCCGTCCCGACCCTCAAGTGATTATCGAGGGTGCGGAGGGCATGTCGTCGGCCGAGTTACGTGACTACGTTGTGCGCGGTCGCGCCTTTCGCGCTTGGCGCGAATCCCGCATGGACGATGCGGATGCCGAGGCCGAGGATGACGAGACTCGGTCCATTGACGGCGTCGTTTCGACCTTTGAGCTCGATGATGCGGCGGAGAAGTGTGTGCTCGGCCTGTCGAAGCGCACGCATCTCACAGGGCGTGGCATCGTGCGCCTTGTTCGCATTGCGCGCACGATTGCAGACGTTGCCGAGAGCGAGCAGGTGACGCAGGACCACGTGCTCGAGGCGGCGATGTACCAGGGAAGGAGGGACCAATGATGGCTGAGGGGACCTTCGAGCTGCATCCAGGTGACGCGTTGTATCCCGAGACCGTTTTGGAGCTTTCTGATGTACCTCAGACGCTCTATGTGCGCGGCAACCCCGAGGCGCTTTCGACGCCCGCGCTCTCCATCATCGGTGCGCGAAAGGCCTCGCCGTATGGTCTTGCCGTGGCAGAGCTTGCGGCGAAGGTGGCGGTTGAGGCGGGAGTGACGGTAGTTTCGGGCGGTGCGGTCGGTTGTGACCAGGCCTCGGGTTGGGCTGCGGTCAACGCCGGCGGCAAACACGTCGTGGTGCTGGCGACGGGCGCCGACGTGGTCTACCCGCGTTCGAGCGCGGGGCTTATTACGCGCACGCTCGATACGGGCGGCGCGGTCGTGTCGATCTCTCCGTGGGGCATGGGTCCGCGCAAGTTTGCCTTTCCGCGTCGCAATCGCGTGATCGCGGCCCTGTCGCAAGCCCTCTTTGTATCCGAGGCGGGTATGCCTTCCGGGACGTTTTCTACAGCCGAGGCTGCTATGGATTTGGGGCGCGAACTTCTTGCCGTGCCGGGGTCGATTCTATCGCCCGAGTCGCGTGGCACGAATTACCTCATTGCGAACGGTGCCTGCTGCATTGTCGACGAGGAGTCCATCGAGATGGCTATCTCTCGCATATACGGCACCCTGCGCTACTCGCGCCCCGATGCTCCCGGCATTGCCGACCTGAATCCAACACAGCAGACCGTGATGCATGCGCTCATCGCCTCTCCGCTCAAGGTCGACGACATCGCGGCGCTCGTCTCACTCGATGCTGTCGGCGTACTCAAACTCTTGGGTTCGCTTGAACTCGAGGGCCTTATCGAGCGCATGATGGATGGAAGGTATGCGCCCTCCAAGTTTGCCCTTCACGCCCAGACGCCCTTCGGTCACAATGGAAAACGTGTCAATTAGAAAGGTGTTTGCAGATGCAGTTCGATCAGGTGACGGTTATCGGTGGCGGTCTGGCGGGTTCGGAATGCGCGATCCAGCTGGCAGACCGCGGGTTTGCCGTAAAGCTGTGCGAGATGCGCCCCCAGGTGAGCTCCCCGGCTCACCATACCGATCACCTGGCAGAGCTCGTCTGCTCCAATTCGTTTAAGTCGACCCGTCCGGATTCCGCGGCTGGTTTGCTGAAGGCCGAGCTTGAGCGCATGGGTTCAGTCCTGCTCGACTGCGCCCATCGCGCTGCTGTTCCCGCTGGTGGCGCCCTGGCGGTCGACCGTGTTACATTCTCCGAGCTCGTCGAGGCTGAGGTTGCCGCCCGCCCCAATATCGAGGTCGTTCACGGCGAGGTCACCCAGATCCCCGAGGGCCACGTGGTCATTGCCGCGGGCCCGCTGTGTTCACCGGCGCTGAGCGAAGAGGTCATGAAGCTCGTCGGTGGCGACGCCCTTGCGTTCTTCGATGCCGCGGCGCCGATCGTCGATGCCTCCACGCTCGATATGGACGTGCTGTTTTCGCAGTCGCGCTACGAGGAGCAGGGGAGCGGCGACTATCTCAACGCTCCGCTCAACAAGGAGGAGTACGAGGCCTTTATCGAGGCGCTCACCACGGCCGACCGCGTGGTGCTCAAGGACTTTGAGGGCGGCGATCTGTTCCAGGCCTGCCAGCCTGCCGAGGAGGTTGCGCGCACCGGCAAGGACGCCATTCGCTTTGGCGCCATGAAGCCCGTCGGCCTCACCGACCCGCGTACCGGACGTCGCCCTTGGGCGGCGATTCAGCTGCGTGCCGAGAACAAGGAGAAGACCGCCTATAACCTGGTGGGCTTCCAGACCAACCTGACCTTTGGCGAGCAGAAGCGCGTCTTCCATATGGTGCCGGGCCTGGAGAACGCTGAGTTCTTCCGCTACGGTGTCATGCACCGCAATACCTTTGTCGACGCCCCGCACGTGCTCGATGGCACCTTTGCCGTGCCCGGTACCGGCGTGCGCCTGGCCGGTCAGATCACCGGCACCGAGGGGTACATGGAAGCCGTGGCGACCGGTCTGCTCGCGGCGCTCAACACCTATGCAGAGGCTATCGGCGCCGATTCCGTCGAGTTGCCCCGCGTGGGCGCCCTGGGTGCGCTCGTGGGCTATGCGACCGATCCTGCCACCGTGGGCTATCAGCCCATGCATGTCAACTTTGGCCTGGTGCCGCCGCTCGAGGACGGTAAGCGCCGCAGCAAGCGCGACCGCTATCAGGCCTATGCGGACCGTGCGCTCGAGGCCCTCGATGCCTACTTGGCCACGCGTTCCGACTTGTTTGGAGGCGACCGGTCATAGCCTTTGACCTGTACGACACCGTCGACTCTTTTATCGCCTATATCGCACGCGTTGAGGGGCTTTCTCCCAACACGGTGACGGCCTATGGCTCGAGACTGGAGCGCTTTGCTGCCTGGTGCGAGCGCGAGGATATTGATGCTTTCGCTGCCGACGTGCGCACCATTCGTCGCTATCTTGCTGAGCTTTCGCGTGAGCAGGTGGCTCCCCGAACGCTTGCGGCGCACCTGTCGGCTATCCGATCTCTCTATCGCTGGATAGCTGCCGAGGGGATTGTCGAGGGCGATGCGGTCTCGGCGATCGCGTCGCCCAAGCTGCCGCGTGACCTGCCGGGCGTCCTTACGACCCAGCAGGTCGAGGCGCTGCTCAAGACGCCTGATACCTCAACACCCGCGGGACTGCGCGATGCGGCGATGCTCGAGTTGCTCTATGCCTCGGGTGCCCGCATCTCAGAGCTTGCGGCGCTCAATGTGGAATCCATCTCATGGTCCGAGCGCACGCTGCGCCTGTGGGGCAAGGGGAGCAAGGAGCGTATCGTCCCTCTGTATCGTCGTGCGCTCGATGTGACGCGTCTCTATATTGAAGAGGGGAGGCCGGAGTTGCTCGCTCGGGCAAAGCGCCGCGACCTCGCTACCGGGCCGCATCCGCTGCTTATATCGGCGCGCGGCAATCGCATGAGCGCCGCCATGCTCCGGCGGCGGTTCCATACGCTGGCGACGCTCGCTGGCATTCCGGCTGACATCGCCCCGCATGCGATGCGCCATACCTTTGCGACCGACTTGCTCGAGGGCGGTGCGGACCTGCGCTCGGTTCAAGAGCTGCTAGGTCATGCGAGCCTGTCCACGACGCAGATCTACACGCATCTCACACCCGATCGGCTTAAACGTGCCGTGGCTCAAGCCCATCCCCGCGGCGAATAGTGGCTGGGACGTCCCGCGCCGCACTCAGGTGTGTGGTTTTGATTGCGGGTTGGCAGGAAGAGGCATTCCTGCTATCATTCATCGGGTTGCTTCACGGCAACATGTTTTTATCACGCACGCGCGGCTACTTCATACCGTGGTGCCCGGGCTTTGGTAGCACATGTCCGGGTTGGTTTTGGAGGATGACCCCGCGCGGAGGCAAACCACAGGAGGTTTAACATGGCTACCAAGATTAATATCCGCACCCTGCTCGAGGCCGGCTGCCACTTCGGTCACCAGACCCGTCGCTGGAACCCCAAGATGAAGCCGTTCATCTTCGGTGAGCGCAACGGCATCTACATCCTCGACCTCAAGCAGACCATCCTCGACGCCGACCAGGCCTACACCTTCGTCAAGAACGTCGCCAAGGGTGGCAACGTGCTGTTCGTCGGCACCAAGAAGCAGGCTCAGGAGGCCGTCAAGAACGCTGCTGAGCGCGCCAACATGCCTTACATCAACCAGCGTTGGCTCGGCGGTATGCTGACCAACTTCGTCACCATCCGCTCCCGCATCAACCGCATGGAGGAGCTCGAGGCCATGGTCGAGGACGGCCGCATGGCTGTTCTGCCCAAGAAGGAGCAGGCTGTTCTCGGCAAGGAGCTCACCAAGCTCCAGACCAACCTCGGTGGCGCCCGCGACATGAAGGGTCTGCCCCAGGCTCTCTTCGTCATCGACACCAAGCGCGAGGAGAACGCCATCAAGGAGGCTCAGCGCCTGAACATCCCCGTCGTCGCCCTGATCGACACCAACTCCGATCCCGACGAGGTCGAGTACGGCATCCCCTGCAACGATGACGCTATCTCCGCTGTCACCCTTATGTGCGAGCTCATGGCTGACGCCTGCCTCGCTGGCTCTGGTAAGGAGCAGGTCTCCGAGGCCGAGATGGCCGCTGAGCCCAAGGCCGAGTAAATCAGTCTTAGTTAATTCTTTTTCATCTCTTTGAAAGGAACCACAATGGCCCAGATTACCGCCGCTATGGTCAAGCAGCTCCGCGAGATGACCGACTCCCCGATGATGGAGTGCAAGAAGGCTCTCGTCGAGGCTGACGGCGACATGGACGCCGCTGTCGACGTTCTGCGTAAGAACGGCCTTGCCAAGGCTGCCAAGAAGGCTGGCCGTGAGACCAACGAGGGCGCTGTCGCCGCGTTCGTCTCCGAGGATGGCAAGACCGGCGCTCTGCTCGAGCTCTCCTGCGAGACCGACTTCGTTGGCTCTAACGCCAAGTTCACCGGCTTTGCTTCCAAGGTCGCTGAGGTTGTCGCTACCACCGAGCCTGCTGACGTCGACGCTCTGCTCGAGAAGCCGATGGGCGAGGAGACCGTTTCCTCCGAGCTCACCGAGATGATTCACATCATGGGCGAGAACATGAAGATCTCCCGCTTCGCTGCCCGCAAGGCTGAGAACGGCGCGCTCGCTTCTTACATCCACATGGGTGGTAAGATCGGCGTCCTCGTCGAGTTCGCCTTCGAGAAGGCTGAGACCGCTCAGGCTGAATCCTTCAAGACCTTCGCTCACGACGTTGCCCTTCAGGTTGCCGCCGTCGCCCCGATCTGCGCTACCCGCGATCAGGTTCCGGCCGAGACCGTCGAGCACGAGAAGCAGATCTACATGGCTCAGGCTGCCGAGTCCGGTAAGCCCGAGGCTATCCAGGAGAAGATGGCTGTCGGCCGTCTGGAGAAGTTCTACAAGCAGTCCGTGCTCACCGAGCAGGAGTTCATCAAGGACAGCTCCCTCACCATCAAGAAGTACGCTGAGAAGGTCTCCAAGGAGCTCGGCGACACCATTACCGTCGTTGCCTTTGACCGTCTGGTCCGTGGCGAGTAAATAAGCTCTTGTAGCTGGTAATGAGCAGGCTGTGGGTTTTACTCACAGCCTGCTTTTTCATGGCTCTTCTTAGAGCCTTTGATAGAATGTTGAGAGTTCAATCTAAAGGAGGATCGCTTTGTCCGACATCCGATATAAACGCGTGCTTCTTAAGCTTTCCGGCGAAGCGCTGATGGGCGACGGCCAATATGGCATCGACCCCAAGGTTACCGACCATCTTGCTAAGCAGGTCAAGGAGCTGCTCGCCGTTGGCCATGAGGTCGGCGTCGTTGTCGGCGGCGGCAATATTTTCCGCGGCATGGCAGGCGCTGCCGGTGGCATGGAGCGTGCTCAGGCCGACTACATGGGCATGCTGGCAACCGTTATGAACGCGCTCGCCCTGCAGGATGCCTTCGAGCATAACGATGTTCCCTGCCGCGTGATGAGCGCTATCCAGATGAACGAGATCTGCGAGCCCTATATTCGCCGTCGCGCCATCAACCACCTTTCCAAGGGCAACGTCGTTATTTTTGCCGCCGGTTCGGGCAATCCGTACTTTACGACCGACACCGCCGCGGCTCTTCGTGCGTGCGAGATCGGCGCCGAGATTCTGATTAAAGCCACCAAGGTTGACGGCATCTACGATAAGGATCCCGTCAAGTGCGCTGATGCCGTCCGTTTTGACAAGATTACCTATCACGAGGTTCTCGTCCGCGGTCTGCAGGTTATGGATTCCACCGCTACGGCACTGTGCCAGGATAACCGTATGCCGATTTTGGTCCTCAACATCGATGGCGAGGACACCGTCAAGCGCGCGCTCGCGGGTGATCCCGTCGGCACGCTCGTCTATCAGGAGGATTAAGCATGGCAGAGAACATCACCGCCCATATGGACAAGTCGCTCGAGTCCCTCAAGCATAACTTCTCCAAGGTCCGTACCGGCCGCGCCAATGCCAACATTCTGTCCGACATCACCGTCGATTATTACGGTGTTCCCACGCCGGTCACGCAGGTTGCCGCCGTCAAGACCCCCGAGGCCCACATGCTGCTCATCGAGCCGTGGGACAAGGCACTCATCAACGCTATCGTCAAGGCCATCGGCGCTTCCGATCTGGGTATTACCCCCAACTCCGATGGCACCGTCGTTCGTCTGCCGTTCCCGGCTCCCACCGAGGAGCGCCGTCGCGAGCTCGTCAAGGAGTGCCGCGAGTACGCCGAGCAGGCCAAGGTGTCTATCCGTAACATCCGTCGCGACTTCAACAACAAGCTTGAGCGCGATGAGGAGCTCACCGAGGACGATGTCCGTCGCGAGCAGGCCAAGGTCCAGAAGCACACCGATGAGTATGTCGCCAAGGTCGAGGAGCTTCTGAAGGAAAAAGAAGCCGAGGTCATGGAGATCTAAGGTGCAATACGACGAGCATAAACTGGTCGAGTACTTTTCCGACGCCCCTGCGGGCGTCGGTTTTTCCGACCTTGACCTCAATAACATTCCGCACCATATCTCGTGCATCATGGACGGCAATGGTCGTTGGGCCACATCGCGCGGTCTTGCACGCACCGAGGGCCACAAGGCGGGTATCGTCTCCCTTCGTGAGATTATTACCGCCTGCGTGCGTCTGGGCGTCGACGTGCTTTCGGCCTATGCGTTTTCTACCGAAAACTGGAACCGCCCGCAGCATGAGGTCAACGTCTTGATGCACCTGTTTGCCAAGACGTTTATCGACGAGCTGCCGCTTCTGAAGCGCGAAAACGTGCGCGTTGTCTTTTTGGGTGACATTTCCGCGCTGCCCAAGAAGACCCGCGACGTTTTTGAACGCGGTCTTGCCGAGTGCGCCAATCACACCGGCATGACGCTGGCGCTTGCCGTCAACTACGGCGCGCGTGCCGAGATTACCCGCGCTGTCCGTCAGATCGCACTCGACGCTGCCGCCGGTAAGATCGATCCTGGCGCAATTGATGACGACATGGTGGCTTCCCACCTCTATACCGCCGGCCTTCCCGATCCTGAGCTTGTGATTCGCACTTCTGGTGAGCTGCGCCTTTCGAACTATCTGCTGTGGCAGGTGGCTTATTCCGAATTCTACGTCACCGATACCTATTGGCCCGACTTTGATCGTTGGGGCCTTGTCGACGCCATTTTGGCCTATCAGGGCCGTGACCGTAGGTTTGGTGGACTGAGCAAGACCGAGGAGGCTTAATCGTGTCCGATCGTCCCAAGGCATCTGCTCCCAAGACGCCTGCGCGCAAAGCTGCCACTGCGGGAACGCCTGCAGTGAAGAGCGGCACCGGTTCGTGGCTGGCGGGCTTTATTACCCGTGCCGCCGCCGGTATCGTCTACGCCGTTGTCTTTATCCTGTGCCTGGTTTTGGGTATCGTGCCCACGGCCATCTTTGTTTCCGTCATGAGCGGTCTGTGCTGCTATGAGTTTTTCCGTATGACAAGGCTCGATGGCAAGATGGCTAACGAGCGCATGGGTATCGCTGCCGCCGTGCTCTTTCCGCTGTCGGCGTTGGGCGATTCGATGCTGCTGAATGCCCTGCTTTTTGCCCTGATGCTCGCTGTGGGCATTTGGTATGTCTGGTCGCCGCGTACCCGCATATCCGATGTTGCCGTGACACTCATGGGTCCCATCTACACCGGTTTTATGCTGTCGGCTATCGTGCTGCTGCGCGATGCCGTGCCCGGTTTTGCCGGCGCCCTGCTTTCGGTGGGTGTTTGCGCGTCTCTCTGGGTCTCCGATTCGTTTGCCTATATCGTGGGTAGCCGTATCGGCAAACACAAGATGGTTCCCAAGATCTCTCCCAAAAAGAGCTGGGAGGGGTTTGTTGGCGGCATCCTGGGCTCGGTTTTGATTTGGCTCATCCTGTGGGCGACGCATTTCTTCAAGCTCAGCCTGCCCTATGCGCTGCTGTGCGGCGTGGTCGTGTCCATTCTGGGCGTTATCGGCGACCTTATCGAGTCGCGCATCAAGCGCGGTGTGGGCGTCAAAGATTCCGGCAACCTTATCCCGGGCCACGGCGGCATGCTCGATCGTAGCGATTCGCTTATCTTCGGCTGCATCACCGCGCAGCTGATGCTGATGATCGGAGGCGTGCTGTAATGTCATTCCAGACGACGTATGGCCCCGATGGACGCCTCCGTGTTGCCATCCTGGGTTGTACGGGCTCCATCGGCACCCAGGCGCTCGATGTGTGCCGCCAGCATGCCGATCGTCTGCAGGTGACGGCGCTGTCCGTTAACTCCAGTACCTCCGAGCTTGTTGCCGCTGCCCGCGAGTTCTCGGTTTCGGCGGTTGCCGTGGCCGATGTCGCTCATGGCGATGACGCCGTGCTGCAGGAGTTGCCCGAGGGAACGAAGCTCGGCGTTGGCGCGCAGGCGGTTTGCGAGCTCGCGCGTCGCGACGATGTCGACTGCGTACTCGTCGCTATTGTGGGTGCCGCCGGTCTCGAGGCGAGCCATGCGGCCTTGACCTCAAATAAGCGCCTTGCCCTTGCCAACAAGGAGTCCCTCGTCGTCGGTGGCGACTTGCTTATGCCGTTGGCGCAACCGGGCCAGCTTATTCCAGTCGACTCTGAGCACTCCGCCATCTTCCAGTGCTATCTGGGGGAGAACCCACGCGAGGCTCATTGTATTTGGCTCACCTGCTCGGGCGGTCCGTTTTTTGGCCGCACGCGCGACGAGCTCGACCGCGTGACGCGTGCCGATGCCCTCGCACATCCCACGTGGGCCATGGGCGCCAAGATCACCATCGACTCCGCCACCCTCATGAACAAGGGCCTGGAGCGCATTGAGGCCATGCATCTGTTTAACTGCGACCTCGATTTCATTAACGTGGTCGTGCAGCGTCAGTCCAAGATTCACTCTATGGTCGAGTTCTCCGACGGCTCCGTGATGGCGCATCTCGGTGCTTCCGACATGCGTATTCCCATCCAGTTCGCGTTCTCGTATCCCGAGCGTTGGGATACTCCGGCGCCTCGTATCGATTTTCGCGAGTTGGGGCAGCTCACGTTTGATGCTGCCGACATGGATACCTTCCGCTGTCTGGCACTGGCCGAGCGTGCCGGCAAGACGGGTGGCACCATGCCGTGCGTGCTCAATGCCGCCAACGAGGTCGCCGTCGATGCCTTCCTGCGCGATGGCTGCAGCTTTACCGATATCGATCGCATTGTGGAATCCTGCATGGATGCCCACGATGTGCAGGCGGTCGATTCGTTTGAGCAACTTCACGATATCGATGCGTGGGCGCGTGAAAAGGCTGCGCAGGTACTCGTCGCAACCCGTTCCTAACCCATAAGGATTGCTTTTTCGTTTTATGGATACTGTTCTGAGCGTTCTTTCATCGGTCTTTTGGGGCCTGCTGATGCTTTCCGTCCTCGTGTTTTTGCACGAGGGTGGCCACTTTTTGGCGGCGCGTGCTTGCGGCGTCCGTGTGACCGAGTTCTTTTTGGGCCTGCCGTGCCGCTTTGACATCCATTACACGTCGCGTCGCATTGGAACCAAGTTTGGCGTGACCCCGCTGCTGCTGGGTGGCTACGCTGCCATCTGCGGTATGGATCCGACCGACGTCTCGTGTGCCGATCGCGTGCTCGCGGCTATCTATCGTCATGGTCGCGTGACCGTGGCCGACCTTGCTGTCGAGCTCGAGCTATCCGAGGAGGTTGTGCTCGAGGCATGCGCCTTGCTCTTGGGTTGGGGCTCTATCGCGCCTTGGTATGAGGAAGGGGAGAAGCCCTCGCCGAGCTACTATCCCACCAAGTATCAGACGCTGCCGCGAGACGCGGCGGGTTACACCACCTTTGACGGCCGCCGTTTCGATCGAGACCATGCGACTACCGAGGGCGATGTGTGGGAGCTGCCGTGCGGCGAAGCCGAGTTCCTTGCGCAAGAGCGTTCGCATACCTATCTGGGCCAGGGTTTTCTCAAGCGCGCCTTTATGCTGCTCGCGGGCATTCTCGTCAATATCCTGACGGGCTTTTTGCTGCTTATGAGCATCTACTCTATTGCGGGTGTCACCGTGCCGATGGATACCAACGTGATCGGTCAGGTTGACGAGGGGTCTATTGCCGCCAAGGCGGGTATCGAGGGCGGCGACGCGATTCTTTCGGTTGACGGAGTATCGTGCTCTACCTGGATGGACGTTTACGATGCCATCGGCAAGGCCGCCGGTAAGGACGATATCGCCATTGAGTATGAGCGCGACGGCAAGCAGCATTCGACCTCGGTTGCGCTCAAAGAGGACGAGCGCCTAGGTGTGTATGCCTCTACGCAGGTGGTCCGTTTAGACCCCATCACGTCGGCTCGCCTTTCGTTCTCCTATGTCGTGCAGACAGCGGAGGGCGTGATGCGCCTGCTTCAGCCGCAGCATACGATGGAGATTCTCGATCAGTCTTCTTCGATCGTGGGCATTAGCGTTATGTCCTCACAGGCTGCTGCTGCCGGCCCTGCCACGTTCCTTTCGTTTGCCGCCCTCATTTCGTTCTCGCTTGGCTTTATGAACCTGCTGCCCATCCCACCACTCGATGGCGGCAAGCTGGTCATCGAGATCATTCAAAAGATTGCTGGCCGCGAGCTTCCGCTCAAGGTCCAGACGATTGTGAGCTATGTGGGCATCGCGCTCTTTGCGCTGCTGTTTGTCTATATGCTTCGTTCCGACATCCTTCGATTTATTCTGTAGGGGAGTGTTTGGATTGTCTTTATCCCATCCTTTGCCTCGCGATTTGACGCGCCCCGTGCGTGTGGGCGGTGTGCAGATCGGTGGCGGTGCGCCGGTGGTGGTCCAATCCATGACCTGCACCGATACCGCTGACGCCCAGGCAACGCTTGCGCAAGTGTGCGCGTTGGCGCAGGCTGGCTGCGATACCGTGCGTGTGAGCGTGCCCACCGAGGCCGCGCTTGAGGGTTTCCGCACCATCTGTGCCGAGTCTCCGGTGCCGATCGTCGCCGATATCCACTTTAACCACAAGCTGGCCATTGGCGCTGTGGAGGCCGGTGCCGCCAAGCTCCGCATCAATCCCGGCAACATTGGCGATTGGGCCAAGGTCGATGCCGTGATCGATGCCGCGGGCGCCGCTGGGTGCGCGATTCGCATTGGCGTGAACGCGGGCTCGCTTGAGCAGGATATCGCCGAGCGCGAAGACCTCACGCAGCCCGAAAAGCTCGTGATGTCGAGCGAGCGCTTCGTCAAGCACTTTGAGGACCGCGGCTTTACGAACATTGTGCTTTCGGCCAAGGCCCATAGCGTGCAAACGACGCTCGATACCTATCGAGCCCTGTCGCGTGAGATTCCCCACGTTCCGCTTCACCTGGGCGTAACCGAGGCGGGTACCAAGCTTCAGGGCACCATTAAGAGCTCGGTGGGCCTTGGTATTCTGCTGTCTGAGGGTATCGGTGACACCATGCGCGTCTCTCTCACGGCCGATCCGGTTGAGGAGCCGCCGGTCGCCTGGGGAATTTTGCAGTCGCTGGGCCTGCGTCGTCGTGGTCCCGAGATTGTCTCGTGCCCCACGTGCGCCCGCTGCCAGGTTAACCTCATTCCCATCGCCGAGGAGGTCACCGAGCGGCTTAAGAACTACTCCGCGCCGCTTTCGATCGCCGTTATGGGATGCGCGGTCAATGGCCCCGGCGAGGCTTCTGATGCCGACCTGGGCGTTGCTTGCGGACGTGGTCAGGCCTTGCTCTTTTCGCATGGCCAGATCATTGGTAAAGTAGCTGAGGACCAAATTGTCGACGCGCTTATGGCAGAGGTCGACAAGCTTATTGAGGAGAAATAAATGACCCGAGCAATGTATATGTCTAAGCTCTATGCGCCGACGCTTAAAGAGGATCCGGCGGACGCTGAGCTCGCCAGTCACCGCCTGCTGCTCCGTGCCGGCATGATCCGCAAGGAGGCCGCCGGCCTGTATTCCTACCTGCCGCTTGCCTGGCGCTCGATCCGTAAGATCGAGAACATCGTGCGCGACGAGATGGACGCTGCCGGCGCCCAGGAGCTTATGATGCCTATCATGGTCGACGCCGAGTTGTGGCGCGAGTCCGGCCGCATCGACGCCTATGGCAAGGAGCTTGTGCGCTTTGACGACCGTCATGGTCGCGAGTTCGTCCTGGGCCCCACGCACGAGGAGACCGTCACGGCCCTGGTGCGCAACGAGCTACGCTCCTATAAGCAGCTGCCCGTCAACCTGTATCACATTCAGGACAAGTTCCGCGACGAGTTCCGTCCCCGCTTTGGCCTGATGCGCGGCCGCGAGTTCATCATGAAGGACGCCTACAGCTTCTCCGCCACGCAGGAGAGCCTGCAGGAGGAGTACGACAAGATGAAGCAGGCGTACGCCAATATCTGCGAGCGCTGCTACATCAAGGCTCTGCCCGTCGTCGCCGATTCTGGCGAGATCGGTGGCGATACCTCCGTCGAGTACATGGCTTTGGCTGACGCCGGCGAGGCTTCGCTCGTCTACTGCGACGATTGCGGCTTCGCTGCCGATGACGAGGCTGCAAGCACCAAGGTCGTCGTGACCGAGGGTCCTGGTGACGGTACGCTCACCAAGGTTGAGACTCCGGGCATGGGCACCATTGAGGCTGTTGCTAAGTTCTTTGGGTTCCCCGAGAACGGCACGCGCAAGTCGCTGGCACTCATCGACGCCGAGGGCAAGTCGGTCGTGGCCATTGTTCCGGGCGATCACGAGCTCAACGATTGCAAGGCCGAGCACGTCTTTGGCAAGGGCTATCGCATGATGACCGACGAGGAGCTTCAGGCGAACGGTCTGCACAAGGGCTTTATCGGACCGGTTAACCTGCCCGATGGCATTCGTCTGGTCTGCGACGAGAGCCTGCGCGAGTCCAAACAGTGGGCCTGCGGTGCCAACGAGGTCGATTATCACTTTACCGGTGCCTGCCCCGAGCGCGACTTTACCGTCGATGAGTGGGCCGATCTGGTCACCGTTGTCGCCGGCGACCCCTGCCCGCACTGCGGCAAGCCGCTCTCCGCTGCCCGCGGCATCGAGGTCTCTCAGGTCTTCCAGCTGGGCACCAAGTACTCCGAGGCCATGGGTGCCACCTTTATGGATGAGGACGGCAAGGAGAAGCCGCTCATCATGGGTTGCTACGGCGTGGGCGTGTCCCGCTCGCTTGCTGCCGTCGTGGAGCAGCACAACGACGAGCACGGTATCGTCTGGCCGGTCTCCGTTGCCCCGTACGAGGTCGCGGTGATTCCGCTTGATCCCAAGAAGGAAGAGTGCGCTACCGTCTGCGAGCAGATTGTTGATGGCCTGTGTGCCGAGGGTATCGAGGTCGTCGTCGACGATCGCGATGAGCGTCCGGGCTTTAAGTTTGCCGATAACGACCTCATGGGCTTCCCGTATCAGGTGGTTCTGGGCAAGCGCGGCCTTAAGAATGGCACCGTTGAGCTCAAGGACCGTGCTACGGGCGAGCGCGAGGATGTGGCGATCGACGAGGTCGTCGCCAAGGTTGCCGAGCTTGTTAAGGCGGCCCGTCGTTAATCGACGATTTCGCTTGTAGTTCGATATACGGGACGGCCCCGCATTTCTCCAGATCGGGGAGATGCGGGGCCGTCCTTTTATTTTGTGGCATCCTCGATATCTAAAAGGAAAACCCCACAGCCCATATGAGCTGCGGGGTTTTTCTTGTGCCTCCGATGCGAAATAAATCGCTCAGATATTACTGATAATCGACGACGTCGATCCAGTTCTTCAGGAACTCATCGTTCACGTTGCGCTTACGAGCGAGCTCGGAAGCGGCGACGATGCTCGTCCACTGACGCACGACCTGCATGGGCATGTCGGCGCGGTCGCAGTAGAGCTCCAGGTAGGCCTCGGCCTGGTCCTTGCTGTTGAGGGCGAAGAGCAGGTAGGTGGTGGCAACGTCGGCAGCAGGGGAGCCCTGGGTAGCGTGTGCCCAGTCGCACACATAGAGCTGGCCGTCGTCGCCGACGATGACGTTGGAGGGGTTGAAGTCGCCGTGGCAGACCTTGAACTCCTTGGTCATGCCGTCCAGACGCTCCTGAAGGTTGTAGCGCGTGGTGGCATTGAGCTGATCAAGGCTGTCGATCATGCGGGCGTACTTGTCGCGCTGACGGTTGAGCAGCGGGGAGGTGTAGCCGTGGATCTCGATCTGGAGGTCGACGAACATCTCGAGGTACTCACCAAAGCGCTGGGGCTCGGCAGTCATCTTCTCGGCAAGGGTGGTGCCCGGAACCTTCTCGGTCACGAGCGCCCAGCCGTTGGCGTTCTCGAGCTGGGAAACCTCGAGCGCCTTGGGGCTGCGGATGCCGCACTCATTGATGCGGGCAAGATTCAAAGCCTCGTTGAACACGTCGGAGACAGGCTTGGTCTCGTTAAAGACCTTGACGATCTTGTCGCCCAGGTCGTAAACGACCTTGTTGCCACGGCGGACGAGCTCGGTCTTGGAATCGGGTAGCAGCATGGTTGCATCCTTTCAACGATGCGATAGAAGCGACGGCGGGGGTGTGTGAAACACCCGTGCACCCCCGCCGTTAAAAACCGTGCTAAAACTAGCAGACGGCGTAGTCCTGAGGCTCGCGGCCGTAGTAGGCGTCCAGGTAGAGCTCCTTGATCTCGCTCATGAGCGGGTAGCGCGGGTTGGCGCCGGTGCACTGGTCGTTGAATGCCTGCTCGGTCATCTCGTCGAGGGTGTCGAGGAAGTACTGCTCGTCAACACCGTAGTCGGCGATGGTCTTCTTGACGCCGATGAAGTCCTTGAGCTCCTCGAGCTTCGTGATGAAGTTCTCGAAGACCTCCTTGTCGTCCTTGCCCTCGATGCCGCAGTACTTGGCCATCTCGGCGTAGTTGTGCAGCGCGTTGGGGTAAGGATACTGGGAGAAGGTACCCATCTTGACGGGAGCCTCGGCGGCGTTGTAGCGCATGACGCGGGTCAGGATGACGGCGTTAGCGATGCCGTGGGGCAGGTGATGGAAAGCGCCGAGCTTGTGAGCCATGGAGTGGTTGAGGCCCAGGAAGGCGTTGGCGAAGGCCATACCGGCCATGCAGGAGGCGTTGTGCATCTCCTCGCGGGCGTGCGGGTCCTTGGCGCCGTTCGTGAAGCTGGAGGGCAGGTTCTCAAAGACGAGCTTGGCAGCGCGCTCGGAGAGGCCCTTGGTGTAGTCGGAAGCCATGATGGAGACGTAGGACTCGATGGCGTGGGTCATGACGTCGATGCCGGAGGCAGCGGTCAGGCCGCGCGGGGCGGTCATGCAGTTGTCGGCGTCGACGATAGCCATGTTGGGGAGCAGCGCGTAGTCGGCGAGCGGCCACTTGATGCCGGTCTCCTTGTCGGTGATGATGGCGAACGGCGTGCACTCGGAGCCGGTACCCGAGGAGGTCGGGACGGCGACGAAGTAGGCCTTCTTGCCCATCTCGGGGAAGGTGAAGATACGCTTGCGGATGTCCATGAAGTCCATGGCCATGTCCTCAAACTTGCACTCGGGGTGCTCGTACATCATCCACATGATCTTGCCGGCGTCCATAGCGGAGCCACCGCCGACGGCGATGATGACGTCCGGCTCAAAGAGAGCCATCTGCTTGGCGCCGCGACGTGCGCACTGCAGCGACGGATCGGGCTCGACGTCGTAGAAGCAGTCGTGGGCGATGCCCATCTCGTCGAGCTTGGCCTCGATGGCGCGGGTGTTGCCATTCTTGAAGAGGAACTGGTCGGTAACGATGAAGGCGCGCTTCTTGCCCATGACGTTGCCCAGCTCGTCGAGGGCGACGGGCGTGGAACCCTTCTTGAAGTAGACCTTCTCGGGAGCGCGGAACCACAGCATGTTCTCACGGCGCTCGGCCACAGTCTTAACGTTGATCAAGTGCTTCACCCCAACGTTCTCGGAGACGGAGTTGCCGCCCCAGGAGCCGCAGCCCAGGGTCAGAGACGGCTTCATGCCAAAGTTGTACAGGTCACCGATGCCACCGTGCGAGGACGGGGTGTTGATGACGATGCGGCAGGCCTTCATGACGTGCTCGAACAGGCTGATCTTCTCGGCCTGGGCGGGGTGCACGTACAGAGAGGCGGTGTGGCCCGGGCCACCGGCGAGCACCAGGTGCTCGGCCTTGTCGACGGCCTCCTGGAAGTCCTTGGCGTGGTACATGGCCAGGACCGGGGAGAGCTTCTCGTGGGAGAACTCCTCCTTGGCGGGGTCGGTGGAGGTGACCTCGGCGATCAGGATCTTAGTCTTGGCGGGAACCTCGATGCCGGCGAGCTCGGCGATCTTGGCGGCAGCCATGCCGGGGATGCGGTGATCGAGGGCGCCGTTCTTGAACATGGCGGCACGCAGGGCCTCCATCTCGGCACCCTGCTTGACGAAGTAGCAGCCGCGCTTCTGGAACTCGGCCTTGACCTGGTCGTAGATGGTGTCGATGACGGTCACGGACTGCTCGGAAGCGCAGATCATGCCGTTGTCGAAGGTCTTGGAGTGGATGATGGAGTTGACTGCGAGCAGAACGTCGGCGGTGTCGTCGATGACGACCGGGGTGTTACCGGCGCCAACGCCCAGGGCGGGCTTGCCCGAGGAGTAGGCGGCCTTGACCATGCCCGGGCCACCGGTGGCGAGGATGATGTCGACGTCGCGCATGACCATGTTGGTCAGCTCGATGGAGGGGACATCGACCCAGCCGATGATGCCCTCGGGGGCGCCGGCCTTGACGGCGGCGTCAAGCACGAGCTTGGCAGCGGCGATGGTGCACTTGGCGGCAGCCGGGTGCGGGGAGATGATGATGGCATTGCGGGTCTTCAGGCTGATCAGCGTCTTGAAGATTGCGGTGGAGGTGGGGTTGGTCGTCGGGATGACGGCGCCCACGATGCCGATGGGCTCGGCGATCTTGGTGATGCCGTAAGCCTCGTCGCGCTCCAGGACACCACAGGTCTTGGTGTTCTTGTAAGCGTTGTAGATGTACTCTGCGGCGTAGTGGTTCTTGATGACCTTGTCCTCAAGAACGCCGCGGCCGGTCTCCTCGATGGCCATCTTCGCCAACGGGATACGAGCCTTGTTGGCGGCCATGGCGGCCTCATAGAAGATCTTGTCGACCTGCTCCTGCGTGTACGTAGCAAAAAGCGCCTGGGCCTCTCGCATCTGAGCGAGCTTAGCCTCAAGCGCCTCTACGTTGTCCACAATTGCGGGAGTAGTGTTTTCCGGTGACTTTTTCACCATTTGTGTCTCCTTGCGATCGGAGATTTACCCTACGCCTTGCATGATAGCAAGAAATTATTCGGCGAACGGTAAGATTCCTTTAAAAGGCACACTAAAACGCTTCAATAAACTGAAACGTTTTAACTAAAACTATTTGCCTGCTCCACCGCCCCGCTCGTTGGGGACAGGCTTACATGAGTGCTTTCACTCATTTGGGACAGACATCGTTTTGCCATTTTGCCGTTCTGGGCCTGTTATTGCCGCTTATTGGATATAAATAGGTTGCAGGCTCAGCATTTCGCGTTGCTTCTCTCCTTTTAGGTGTTGCCTGAACAGTTTTGAAAGGAGAGATTATGCCCCGATGCGCCCGCCCCGTTTCGATCACCGGCTGTTACCACGTCTTTGACCGCGGCAACTCCAAACAGATTATTTTTGAAGATGACTCCGACCGTTATCGTTTCTTATCGGATATCTCGGACAGGTTTGCGCGCCATGAAGTGGCGGTGTTGGCTTGGTGCCTTATGGACAATCACTTCCATTTGATGGTTGATGACCCATTTGACAACCTTTCAAAGGCAATGCAGTGTGCGCTGACGGCGTATGCCAAGTATTTCAATGGGAAAACGGGGAGAACAGGCCATCTGTTTGACAATCGCTATTCACGGGTCGCGGTTGAGTCGGACACGCAGGCGGTACAGCTGCTCGATTATATCCATCTCAATCCCGTGAAAGGTGCGCTCGACTCGCTCGAGGCGTACCGCTGGTCAAGCTACAAGGCATATCAGCTGGGCTATGATCCCTTTGACATCTGTGATGCGGCCCCTATGCTCGATATTGTCGGAGGCTCCCGTTGCTATTGCGAGCATCTCGAGGAAGTTGCCGGGCGCATCTGGTCAGTGGAGGCTCTTCCACGCCGGCGGATCCCCGATGAGGAGGCCCTTTCCGTTGCGCATGAAGTCCTGCCGAGCATAGATCCTGCGCTGCTCAAGGCCCTGCCACGCCCCGATCGCGATGCCTGTCTGCTGAGGCTCAGGCGGGCGCATCTCACGGTCAAGCAAATTGCCCGTATCACCGGCATCGGCGCTACAAGCGTAACCAAGGCCACCGCGGGCTGGAACGAGGCGGCGTGAGGCAGGGGCCGAACCGCTGCTGGCATGCGTTACGTCTGTCCCCAATGCGTGAAAACACTCATGTAAGTCTGTCCCCAATGAGTGCAAAAAAACGCCCTCCGTAGGGGAGGGCGCCTTTGGTAAGTTCTATATGAACGCGAGGTCTTTGACCCGGAGAGTCCGAGGTACTTGTTGGTAAGACCTTATTTAGGAGCGCGCAACCTTGCCGGACTTGAGGCAGGTGGAGCAAACGTTCATCTTGCGACGGTGACCATCGACGACGACGTAGACGCGCTGGATGTTGGGGCGGAACTTACGGTTGGTGACGCGGTGAGAGTGGCTGATGGAGCGACCGGCAACGGGGTGCTTACCGCAAACTTCGCAAACTTTGGACATAACTGACCCTCCTTGGGCGACAAACGAACATGTCGCGTTAACAAACAAGCCTGAACTATAGCACAGAAGCAGCTCCCTGTGCGTAATCTACACAGAGATATTCCTCTTTTGGCGATAGTGCTCACGCCACGGCCCTGGACGTAGATCCGATTTGCGTGCAGCAGAGGGGATTATGCCAGCTCGTGCGTGCGTTTTCAAGCTCGTCCCACAAATATATATAGGTTTATTGAGCATTGGGCTCCGTTTACGGATTGCTCTGTATTTATGCTCGCAATTAAGCTCGAGGTTGGCTACACTATTCCTTGACCATTAAAGGGGTACGAGATGCCCACATGGAATTACATAGCTGCCAAAGAGCAGCCCTTCCTGTGGGTGTCTGGTCCGCTTTAAGCGGTCGGGCATCTATTTTTTTGACTGTGTCAGCAGTCAAGACATGTGAGGAAGGAGATCGATGGGCACGACTTCCCCCAAGGCGGTCATCATGGACGAGACCGCCGTCAATCGAGCGATGACCCGCATCGCGCACGAGATTCTCGAGCGCAACGAGGGCTGTGAAGACCTCGCTCTGGTCGGCATCGTCACGCGCGGCGACCTTCTGGCAAAGAAGCTCGCCGAGGAGATCAAGGAGATCGAGGGCGTCGACGTTCCGCTCGGCAGCCTCGATATCAGCTTCTACCGCGATGACTACGCCACCAATTTCGCTCCCGCGATCCACGCCACCAACATTCCCTTCAGCGTCGATGGCAAACGCGTCGTTTTGGTGGACGACATCCTGTACACGGGTCGTACCATCCGCGCCGCTCTAGACGCCGTCATGGACCTGGGCCGTCCGAGCCGCATTGAGCTGGCAGTCCTCGTTGACCGCGGCCACCGCGAGCTCCCCATCTCGCCGGACTTTGTCGGCAAGAACGTTCCCTCGTCGCATGAGGAGAACGTGCACCTATATATGAAGGAAGTCGACGGCCACACCGCTGTCGAGATTAACGACGTCGCGCCGGGTTCCCACGTGGGCTCCGCGCCGCTGGGAGGTGAGTAGTACCGTGGCGTTCAACCATAAGCACCTGATCGACATTACCGAGTACTCCGAAGAGGACATCAAGCTCATCCTCGAGACCGCCAAGGCGTTCTCCGAGGTCAACGAGCGTGCCATCAAGAAGGTCCCCACGCTCAAGGGCAAGACCATCGTCAACATGTTCAACGAGCCCTCGACGCGCACCCGCAGCTCCTTCGAGCTCGCCGAGAAGCGTCTTTCGGCCGACAGCCTCAACTTTGGCGGCTCCTCGACCTCCACGGTCAAGGGCGAGAGCCTCGTCGACACCGTCGAGACCCTCAACGCCTACAAGATCGACTGCATCGTCGTGCGCGATAAGCACGCCGGTGCTCCCTACATCGTCACGCAGAACTCGCCCGCGAGCGTCATCTGCGCCGGTGACGGCAAGCACAACCATCCCACGCAGGCCCTGCTCGACCTGTACACCATCTGGGAGCACAAGGGTGACTTCCACGGTCTGAAGGTCGCCGTCGTCGGCGATATCGCGCACTCCCGCGTCTGCGGCTCGCTGATCCCCGCCCTTAAGATCATGGGCTGCGAGACCTACGCCGTCGCCCCCGGCACGCTGCTGCCGCCGGCGCCCGAGGTCCTGGGCTGCGACCACGTGACGAGCGACCTCGATTCCGTCCTGCCCGAGCTGGACGTCGTCTACATGCTGCGCGTGCAGCAGGAGCGTCTCGAGGGTGCCCCGTTCCCGACCATTCGTGAGTACCACAAGCTTTTCGGTCTGACCAAGGACCGCGAGAAGCTCATGAAGCCCGACGCGATTATCTGCCACCCGGGCCCCATCAACCGCGGTGTCGAGTTCGACTCCTATATGGCCGACCACCCGCAACGCTCCGTCATCCTGGAGCAGGTCTACGCCGGTATCTGCGTGCGTATGGCTATCCTGTATCTGCTGCTTGGAGGTGCCGATAATGGCCTTGCTTCTTAAGAATGCCCACGTCGTCGACCCGTCCGTCGAGCTCGACGGTGTCGTTGACGTCCTGATTGACGGCGACAAGATCGCCGAGGTCGGCGAGAATCTCGCCGTCGAGGGAGCCGAGGTCCGCGACCTTTCCGGCAAGTACCTCGTCCCTGGCCTGGTGGATATGCACGTCCACCTTCGCGAGCCCGGCTATGAGGTCAAAGAGGACATCGAGAGCGGCACCCGCGCAGCTGCCAAGGGCGGCTTTACCGGCGTGTGCGCCATGCCCAACACCGATCCCGTCACCGATAACGGCACCGTCGTGGAGTTCGTCAAGTCCCGCGCTGCCGAGGTCGGTCACTGCCGCGTCTATCCGTCGGGCGCCATGACCCGCGGTCTTAAGGGCGAGGCCATGTCCGAGATGGGCGATATGGTCGCCCACGGCGCCGTCGCCTTCACCGACGACGGTCGCGGCGTGCAGGGCGCGGGCATGCTCCGTCGTTGCATGGACTACGGCAAGATGTTCGGCAAGGTCTTTATGAGCCACTGCCAGGACGAGGACTTGGTCGGCCACGGCCAGATCAACGAGGGCAAGGTCTCGACCCGTCTGGCCCTCGAGGGCTGGCCGGCTGCCGGCGAGGAACTCCAGATCGCCCGCGACATCGAGATCGCCAAGCTGACCGGTGCCAAGCTGCACATCCAGCACATCTCCACCGCCCATGGCCTGGAGATCGTGCGTGCCGGTAAGGCCGCTGGCGTTCAGGTTACCTGCGAGGCCACCCCGCATCACATGTTCCTGACCGAGAACGACCTGGACGAGACCTACAACACCTCGCTCAAGGTCAATCCGCCGCTGCGCACCGACGAGGACGCCGAGGCCATCCGTCAGGGCGTCATCGACGGCACCGTCGACGTTATCGTCACCGATCACGCTCCCCACACCCCGTGGGAGAAGGCCCGCGAGTTCGAGCTTGCGCCCTTTGGCATGATCGGTCTCGAGACCTCGCTGTCGCTCGTGCTCACCGAGCTGGTCAACACGGGCAAGATGAGCATGGGCCGTATGGTCGAGCTCATGGCCATCAAGCCGCGTGAGATCCTGGGCCTCGACCAGGTTCAGGTCAAGGCGGGATCCGTTGCCGACCTGACCGTGTTCGACCCCTCCGCAACCTGGACGGTTGGCGAGGACGGTTACGAGTCGCGCGCCGAGAACTCCGGTTTTGCCGGCCGCACGCTCACCGGTCGTGCCACCGATGTATTTGTCGGCGGTAAACAGACGCTTGCCGACGGCTGCATCTGCTAGCATAGCCTTATCGCTTTTGTGCGCGGCGCCCTTGCGGTGCCGCGCTTTCTATTCGTTTGGACCATGCAACCGCATGGGGGATTGGAGCGTTTATGCCCACACCTTCCACTGCACGCATGCACGACTTCGAGGTCGTCTCGAACCGGGAGATTGCCGACGGCGTCTTCTCGCTCGTCATCTCGGCCCCCAAGCTTGCAAGTGCGCTCAAGCCCGGTCAGTTTGTGAACATCGCCGTACCCGGTGATGCGTCCTCGCTGCTTCGCGTGCCCCTGAGCTACTACCGCGCCGACGCCGAGGCCGGCACCGTCGAGCTGTGGTACGCCGTCGTGGGCGACGATACCCGTCGTTTGTCCCAGATGGGCCCCGGCTCCACCTCTAACCTGCTGGGCCCCGGTGGCCGTGGCTGGATGGTACCCGAGGGCACCAGGAAGGCCCTGCTCGTCGCCGGTGGCATCGGCGTTCCGCCTGTGCTGTGCCTTGCCGGCATGCTTGCCGAGCAGAGTGTTGATGTTGACGTGTGCCTGGGCTTTGGCACCGCTTCCAAGGCCGTGGGCATCGACGAGTTCCGCGCGCTGGGCGCCACGGTTAACGTGTGCACCGACGATGGCACGCTGGGCACGCACGGTTTTTGCACCGACCCGGCAGCCGAGCTGCTCGGCGAGGGCGGCTACGACTACGTCGCCAGCTGCGGTCCCGCCGTCATGATGAAGAAAGTCGCCGCCGCTGCCGCCGAGGCCGGTGCGTACTGTGAGGTGTCGCTCGAGCGCATGATGAGCTGTGGCTTTGGCGCCTGCAACACCTGCAATGTCGAGACGGTCGACGGTATGAAGGGTGCTTGCATGTGCGGCCCCGTGTTCGATGCTTCCAAGGTGGTGGTCTTCTAGTGGGTACCGTGAACATGGCCGTCGATTTCGGCGGCGTCAAGATGCAAAACCCCATCAACACCGCAGCCGGTACCTTTGGCTACGGCTGGCAGTTCCAGAACTTCTTTGATGTTTCCCAACTGGGCGCCATCACCACCAAGGGTTGCGCAGCCGAGCCCTGGCCCGGTAACCCCGCGCCCCGCATGGCCGAGATCCCCGGCGGTATGATCAACTCCGTGGGCCTTCAGAACCCCGGCGTGGCCGCCTTTGCTCGCGAGTCCGGTCCGTGGCTCGAGCAGCTCTCCAAGGACGGCTGCCAGGTCATCTGTCAGGTTGCCGGCCACTCCGTTGACGAGTTTGTCCGCGCACTCGAGATGTATGTCGAGCTGTGCCCCTGGGCTGCCGGCTACGAGATCAACGTGAGCTGCCCCAATATCGCCGCCGGCGGTGCCGCCATGGGCTCCACGCCCGAGGGCGCCTCTTCCGTTATGGCTGCCTGCCGCAAGGTGACCGATAAGCCGCTGTTCGTGAAGATGGCGCCGGTCAACGTCGCCGAGATCGCCAAGGCCCTCGAGGCTGCCGGCGCCGACGGCCTTTCGGTCATCAACTCCATCCAGGGCATGGCCATCGACGTCCATACCCGCAAGTCCCGCGTGGCCAAGCCCAAGGGCGGCCTTTCGGGCCCGCTGTGCCACCACATCGCCGTGCGCATGGTCTGGGAGGTTGCCCAGGCCGTCGATATCCCCATCAACGGTGTCGGCGGTGTCATGACCGGAGAAGATGCGGCCGAGTTTATCCTGGCCGGCGCCACCTGCGTGTCGGTCGGTATGGCCAACTTCGTCGATCCGTGCGCTTCGCTCAAGATCGCGCATGAGCTCGAGGCCTGGGCCGAGTCCCAGGGCGTAAAGGACATCAACGAACTGGTAGGTGCTTTCGAATGCTAGAGACCGATGCCCGCGACCGCGTAATCGTCGCCCTCGACTGCGACCGTGAGCGTGCGCTCGAGCTTGCCCACGAGCTTTCGGGCCATGCCGCCTGGCTCAAGGTTGGCATGACGCTCTATTACGCCGAGGGTCCCCAGATCGTCAAGACATTCAAGGACCTGGGCTTTAAGGTCTTCCTTGACCTTAAGTTCCATGATATTCCGCATCAGGTTCGCGGTGCCGCCCGCTCGGCCTCGCTTGCCGGTGCCGATCTGCTTTCGGTCCACGGTTTGGGTTCGGGCGCCATGCTCGCTGCCTGCCGCGAGGGTGCCGAGGAGGCGCGCGAGGACCGCGCTAAGCTCGTCGCCATCACCGTTCTTACGAGCATGAATCAGGATGCCTTGAGCGAGATTGGCGTCGAGTCGCCCGTGGCCGAGGAGGCCGCCCGCCTGGCAAAGCTCGCTCAGGCTAACGGCATCGATGGCATCGTGTGCTCGCCGATGGAGGCTCACGACATGCGTGAGCTGCTGGGTCCCGATGCCCTGATCGTGACTCCGGGCGTGCGTCCGGTGGGTGCCGCCCTTGGTGACCAGTCCCGCGTGGCGACGCCTTCCCAGGCTATCGAGCGTGGCGCCAGCCACATTGTGGTGGGCCGTCCCATCACCGGTGCCGACGATCCGGTTGCCGCCTTTGACGCTATCGTCGCCGAGCTGGTCGAAAACGTCGCGTAAAAGATTCCCCTAAGTCACCACTTTTGGGTCTCATTAGCACAAAATAGCCCCTGTGCCTGCGTAAACTTTCCCATCCTTTGTGTGGAATCGCAGGTCAGGGGCTTAACTTTGGGCGCAGTATATTGCACTTTTTGCGGGTATCGTCTAACCTATGGACCCGCGATTGGGCATTTTGTACGTTCTACGTGCTAAAATGCCAATTATTGAATCAGAAATAACCCAACTATTTGGAGGTACGAATGGCACTCCCTCAGCTTACCGACGAGCAGCGCAAGCAGGCTCTTGAGAAGGCTGCTGCCGCACGTCATGCCCGCGCTGAGCTTCGCGAGCAGATCAAGAAGGGCGAGAAGTCCCTCGAGTCCGTGCTCAACTCCGATGACCCCATCGCTTCCCGCATGAAGGTTTCCACCCTCATCGAGTCTCTCCCTGGTTTTGGCAAGGCCAAGGCCGCCAAGATCATGGAGGAGCTCGGTATCTCCGCTACCCGTCGCGTCCAGGGCCTCGGCGTCCGTCAGCGCGAGCAGCTCCTCGAGCAGCTGACCAAATAAGTGAGCGCTCAGGATTCCAAGCTCTTTGTGATTTCTGGACCGTCAGGCGCAGGCAAGGGTACGCTCGTCACTCGTGTGCGCGAGCGCCGCTCGAACCTGGGCCTGACGGTTTCGGCTACCACGCGAGCACCACGTAAAGGTGAGGTCGACGGCGTCAACTACTTTTTTCTGACGCGCGAGGAGTTCGACCGCCGCGTGGCAAACGGTGAGTTTGTTGAGTGGGCCGAGGTCCACGGTAACTGCTACGGCACGTTGGTGAGCGAGGTCCAGTCCAAGCTCGCCTCTGGTTCGTCTCTCATCTTGGAGATCGATGTCCAGGGTGCCCTGCAGGTGAAGGAGCGTTTCCCCGAGGCCGTGCTGATCTTTATCAAGCCACCTTCGCTCGAGGTGCTTCGCGAGCGTCTAGTCGGTCGCGGTACCGAGACGCCCGAGACGATTGAGCTGCGTATGGCAAACGCCGCCGATGAGCTTGCCCTTGCCGACCGCTACGACGACGTCGTGGTGAATGACGATCTCGACCGCGCGACCGATGAGCTCGTTCGCGTTCTCGATATGCATGAAAGGATCTGAGGTCCGTGTCCGTTGTAAAGCCTTGCATTGACGATCTTCTGGAGAAGACCGATCACAACCGCTTCCTGCTCGCTTCGCTTGCCTCCAAGCGCGCCTGCGACATCAATAGCATGTTGCGTGGCCAGCACAACCGCGTGCTTGCCGTCCAGGATGTCGATGACATCACCATCGGGCTTTCCGGTGCCGATACCATTTCGATGGCTATGGATGAGATTGTCGACGGCGACATCTCTTACGACGAGGCCCGTTATGAGAAGGCGCTCGGCCACAAGGTTGCTGAAGCCTAAATGGCGGCTCGCGTCTGCCTGGTCCACTATCACGAGGTTGGACTGAAGGGTAAGAACCGCGCACATTTTGAGCATATCCTCATGGATAACATCAAGGCGGCCTTGGCCGCCTTTTCCGTGAATGCCGTGTCTCGAATTTCCGGTTATATCCTCGTGACCTTTAACGAGCATCAGGCCGACGAGGCGGCGCGTGTCATTCGCACCGTTCCCGGCGTTGCTCGTGTGTCTTTGGCGTATCACACCAACCGCGACCCGCAGGAGTACTGCGCCGCCGCCGTGAAGGCGCTGCACGAGTTTGGTTCCTTCGATTCGTTTAAGGTGCACGCCAAGCGCTCCAATACTGACTATGGGCTCACCTCGATTGACATCAATCGTCAGGTGGGCGAGGTGTTGTGCGAGGCGTTTCCTGATAAAAAGGTTCAGATGCACGATCCTGACGCTATGGTGCACGTACTGGTGGTCCAGGGTAGCGTCTATGTGTATGCGCGCTCTGAGCGCGGTGTGGGTGGCCTTCCGGTGGGGTCTGCCGGCAAGGTCGTGACGCTGCTGTCGTCGGGTATCGATTCCCCGGTGGCGACCTGGATGCTCGCGCGTCGCGGCGCGGTGTGCGTGCCGGTACATTTCTCCGGTCGTCCGCAGACGCCCGATACGAGCGAGTATTTGGTGCAGGACATCATCCGTGCGCTTGAGCCGGGTGTCCAGATCGGCCGCCTGTATGTGGTGCCGTTTGGCGACTGCCAGCGTGAGATTTCGGTCACCTGCCCCAGCAACCTGCGTGTGATCATGTATCGCCGCATTATGTATTCGGTTGCCGAGCGCATCGCGCATATCGAGGGCGCCAAGGCCATTGTGACGGGCGAGTCGCTTGGTCAGGTTGCCTCCCAGACGCTTGAGAACATCATGGCCGTCAACGAGGCCGTGAAGATTCCCGTGTTCCGTCCGCTCATTGGTTCTGATAAGCAGGAGATCATCGCGCGTGCCCAGGAGATCGGCACGTTTGATATCTCGACCGAGGCTGCTCCCGATTGCTGCACGCTGTTTATGCCGCGCCGTCCCGAGACGCACGCTAAACTCGATGCCGTGCATGAGGCGTGGGAGCTGTTCGATCACGAGGAGATGATTGAGCGTTTGCTCAAACAGACCGAGTATATCGACTTCGAGAGCAACACGTATAAGGCCCCTAAGACCTTAAAACGCAAACATTCCGAGCTCGCTCCACGTGAGATTTACCAAGATCACGAATAATATTGTGTATAGACCGGCGGTGATTTTGCATCGTCGGTCTTTTTCTATCTGGGCATTAGGCGACAAACGGTTCATCTGTCGACGTCAGCCTGAATAAATGGACATTTTTCCGCAAGGTTTTGGTCAGCTTTTGGTTTGACCGTGAAAACTGGTGCGGGCGTGCGGAGGCTGCGGCGCTCGTTTCCTGACACGATGGTGTTGGGAGGTGTTTGCTATGGCGCAGCGCGAGCAATACGAACGGGTTAAACGGATGGACCGCTGGGCGGGCAAGCTGCTTGGTCATAAGGCGGTGGTCGTGGCGATTCTGGTTGTCATTGCCGCCGCGAGCGGCTTGGCGATGGCAAGTTTTGGTGGCCACTCTAGCGGCGTGTCGTTTGAGCGTAGTGATGAGGCGGGCACCTCGAATGTGCGCGGGGCCGGGGATGCGTCTCCTGATGATGCCGATGAGTCGTCTGCCAAGAGCTCTTTTGCTGCCGAGGTGTACGTTGATGTGGATGGCGCCGTTGTGAGGCCTGGCGTGTACCGGCTCAAAGATGGAGCACGGGTATCCCAGGCGATCGATGCCGCCGGAGGGCTTACGGCCGAGGCGGATGTGACAGGGCTTAATCGTGCGTCCAAGGTCACAGATGGTCAAAAGATCTATGTGCCGACGGTAGGGGAGCAACAGGCGGCTGCGGCGGTCGGTGGGGCCGAAAGCGGTGCTGCCACGACTCCTAGTGCGGGGTCTTCGTCGGGGCTCGTGAACATCAATACGGCAAGTGCGGCGGAGCTGCAGACGCTTTCGGGCATCGGGCCTTCTATGGCCCAGTCAATTATCGACGAACGGACGCAAAACGGGGCCTTTGCCTCGGTTGATGACCTTATGCGCGTATCGGGGATCGGTGAGAAGAAGCTCGCCAAAATCAAAGATTGCATCTGCGTATGAGTGCGACCGAGCGCGAGCATGTGATGCCTCCGCGGCCCCTGATACCGTGGACGATGGCCCTGTGTGCCGGCATGTGCATAAGCTGCACCTTGGTGCTCAACGTGGCCGCTGATGCGCTACTGGGGGAGCAGGCGCCAGCGTTCGGGCCGCTATGGGCCATTCCCGTTGCGGCGGCGGTATTCGTTGCGCTGGCTCAATCTTGTGCGCGGCTTACCCCTTGGAAGCGGTGGCTGTATGCCGCGTCCGTCGGTCTCGTGGCGGGAGCGGTCGTCTCGGCGTGGTGGGCTGTGGGCGCGCTAAGCGCCTCGAAGGCGCTCGACGGTCGAGCGGCAAGCAGCCTCGAGTTTGTCGTGCAGGGTGATCCATCCATAAACGACGACGTGTATTCCTATACCTGCGAGGCACGCGCGGACGGTAAGAACTTGGCAACGGTTCGCCTATCGTGTGACCGCGAGCTCAAGGTCGGGGCGCACGCGCGTGTTATCGGTCGCGTTTCACGTTTTGAGAACGATGCATATGGACGATCGCGCGTGCTCCGAGGCGAGGTGCGCAAGGTTAAACCCGTTCGGATTTTATCGGTCGACGAGGGCTCTCCGGGGCCGCTGCTTCGGCTGCGAAATGGGCTGCTTGCGTCCATCGCGCCTGCGACCGACCCGGCGCGTGCGCTCATAGCCGGTGTCGCCTGCGGTCGTTCGGCCGAGCTGCGCGCCCAGCCGGCGGGCGACTGGTTTTCGGTGACGGGAACGGCGCATCTTATCGCCGTCTCGGGCAGCCATTTGGCTATCGTGGGGTTTGTAATCGAGGGTGTATTGCAAAAGACTCGGTGCTCACGTGGTCTTCAGCGGGCGATATTGGCGATTACGCTTGTGGGCTACGCTGCCTTTACGGGCGCGTCTCCCTCGGCCGTGCGCGCGTGCTGCATGGTGTTCGCGACGCTTGTCGTAAACGGCGCGGGGCGTCGCCGGCACGGCGCATCGGCACTCTTCGTAACCATGTCCATCTTTGTGCTACTGAGGCCGACGGTGCTGTTCGAGATGGGCTTTCAGCTTTCATATGCCAGCGTCTTTGCCATCCTGTGCTTTTGCCCGTACGTCACCTACGCTTTGGGTGAGCTGGGTGTGCCATCGGGCATTGCCAGTATGCTCTCCGTCACACTGTGCTCGCAGTTGGCGACTCTTCCCATTACCATTCCTGCCTTCGGTACGTTCTCGCTCATTGCTCCGTTGGCAAATACGGTCATCGGTCCGGTGGTGAGCGTACTGCTTGCTGTGTCGATCGTGCTGGTTCCCTTTTCGCTCGTGGGACCGTTGCGGACTTGGGCGCTCATTGTGCCCATGATTGCCGCCCGTTGCGCGCTGTTCTTCGAGCAGCTGTTTGCCGCCGTGCCGGGTGCATCCGTGAGCGTGCCGCCCGATAGCATGTGGATTTACCTAGTGCCGTGTTTGCTCGCGGTTCTGCTGGCCTGGTGGCCGCGTCCCCGTGCACGTCCTATGGCGGTGGGGCTTGCATGCCTGGTGCTCTTGGCTGCGATTCCGTACGTCTACTGGGATCGATTCGCTCCACCTTCGGTGACGGTACTCGATGTGGGCCAGGCCGATGCGATTCTTATCCGCCAGGACGGCGCAGTAGCACTCGTCGACTGCGGGCTCGACGAGCGCGTGGTAGCGGCGTTGGTTCGCAATAACGTGCACCATATCGATGCCGTCTTTGTGACGCATTGGGATGAGGACCACTGGGGCGGTCTGCCTGCCGTGCTCGAACAGTTTTCGGTCGGAACGATTGCCGTGGCGGCTGATGCGCTGGAGGATGCTCCTGCCGAGGTATTGAACCGACCTGGCGTGGAGTATCGGCAGGTGCGCCGTGGGGATACGGTTGACATCGGCTCATTTTGCGCTCGCGTGATGTGGCCATTCGAGTCCGTGGATGGCGAGGGAAATGAGGACTCGCTTGTCCTGCTGCTCTCTTATATTCAGGAAGGCAAAGGCCTGCGTATGCTCCTCACCGGCGATGCCGAGCTCGACCAAGAACGGGAATTCGTGCAGGAGGTGGGGGATATCGATGTACTTAAACTTGGGCATCACGGCTCCAAGGTTTCAGTTGATGGTGAGTTGCTGGACGTCCTGAAGCCCGAGCTTTCCCTCGCGAGCGCGGGCGAGGGGAATCGATACAGCCATCCGTCCGATGCCTGCATCGATGCCGTTAAGGAAGCGGGCGGTGTGTTCGCGTGCACTATCGAACACGGCGACATTACCGTCACGCCAACTGCGAATGGCTTTGCGATGCGATGCCAGCGACCGTGACGACGTCGTTGGCGTGTGGTGGGCCCCTGGGCTAGAATGGCACGGAACGAATACGAAGGCCTGCGGGAGGGGAGCGCAATGTCCGAAATCGGTCTGCTGCCGGCATATCTGATCGTCGGTACCGACGGCGTCAAGCGCGATCACGCCGTCTCGCGTATGAAAGCGCGTCTGGAAAAGACGGGCATGGTCGAGTTCAACCTCGACGAGCGCGATATGACCAAAGACCCCGATATCGAGTCGATTATCGGATCGCTTAACACCTTTCCGATGGGCAGCGAGTTTCGCCTGGTAATCCTTGATGGCTGCTCAAAGCTCGCCAAGGCGGTCTCGGAGCCGCTTGTCGAGTATCTGGCGAGTCCCAGCCCCACGACGGTTTGCCTCATCATCGCCGACTCGCTTGCCAAGAACACGCGCCTGTATAAGGCGATCGACAAGATCGACAAGAAAGCCGTGATCGATTGCTCCGGTACCAAGCGCTGGGAGCTTCCGCGCCGTGTGCAGCAGATGGCGACGCAGCACGGCAAGTCGATCTCGACGGCGGCCGCCGAGGAGCTCGTCTCGCGTTCGGGTGAAAACACTCGCATGCTCGATAACGACTTGGCTAAGCTTGCCCAGATGGTCGAGGCGCCCCAGATTGAGCTTGCCGACGTTGAGCGCTGGATTGTACGTACGGCCGAGGTTCAACCCTGGGACTTTCTCAATGCGGTCTCGGCCCGTGACATGCGCCGTTCGCTCGAGCTCTTCAATCTAATGCCCGCCAAGAGCTACGTGTGGACGTACACATTGCTGTGCGGCCGCATTCGCGAGCTTATCGTTGCCAAGGCGCTCGATGCGCGCGGACAGGGTCGTGAGCTGGCCGCAACGCTCAAACTCCAGTCCTGGCAGGTCAAGAATCACCTGACCTGGGCACGTCGCTTTTCGATGGCAGAGCTCGTCGCAGCGCTCGAGGGTGCCGTTGATGTGGAGCTCGCGCTCAAGGGTTCGGCCGATTCCCAGACCGCGCTTTTGCTCTGGATTACGAACATCTTGAGAAAATCGTGATGATACCTGCCTATTTGACAAATTCGTTCTATCCCTTTGAGGGGGAGCGTGCTATAGTAGGCGCTTGCATGACCTCACCGTGTCTCAGAGGTGTCATACATTTTTTGCAAGGAACTCGAAAGGAACTCCAGAAGTGGCAAACATCAAGTCTCAGAAGAAGCGTATCCGCACCAATGAGGCAGCTCGCATGCGTAACAAGGCTGTCAAGTCCGAGCTCAAGACGCTGACCAAGCACGTCCAGTCCGCCGTCGCCGAGGGCGACGCCGAGAAGGCCCAGGCTGCCCTCAAGACCGTCACCAAGCGTCTCGACATGGCTGCCGCCAAGCATGTTATCCACAAGAACCAGGCTTCCAACCGCAAGTCCGGTCTTGCCAAGCTCGTGAACAGCATCAACGCCTAAGTTGTAAATTTCACACCACACAGATTACGCGCATAAATGGAGCCTGTTTTATGGAACAGGCTCCATTTTTTGTACCGCTCGGGTAAGATAGTCCGCATGAATACTTCAATTGACATTTCCCACATCCGCAACTTCTCGATTGTTGCGCACATCGACCATGGCAAGTCCACGATCAGTGACCGCATTCTCGAGCTCACCCATACCGTCGACGAGCGCGACATGGAGTCGCAGCTGCTCGACACCATGGATATCGAGCGCGAGCGCGGCATCACGATCAAGTCCAATGCCGTTCGCGTGTCCTATGACGCCGACGATGGCGAGACGTATCAGTTCAATCTGATCGATACGCCGGGCCACGTGGACTTTACCTATGAGGTTTCGCGCTCGCTGGCAGCCTGTGAGGGCGCGGTGCTCGTTGTCGACGCCACGCAGGGCGTTGAGGCGCAGACCGTCTCTAACGCGACGCTCGCCATGAACGCCAATCTGGACATTGTGCCGGCCATCAACAAGATCGACCTGCCCTCGGCTCATCCCGACGAGGTTAAGACCGAGATCGAGGATGACCTGGCGATCCCTGCCGATGATGCCGTGTGTGTCTCGGGCAAGACCGGCGAGGGCATCCACGATCTGCTGGAGTCCATTGTCTTTTTGATCTCTCCGCCCAAGGGCGATGCGAACGCGCCGCTCAAGGCACTCATTCTGGATTCATACTTCGACGAGTATCGTGGCGTCGTCGCCACGGTCCGCATCTTTGACGGCTCCATCAAAAAGGGCGATACCTTGCGCATGATGCAGGCAAAGGGCGACTTTTTGGTCGATGGCGTGGGCGTCAAGCGTCCCGCCGAGACCCCGGTCGACGCGCTCACGGTCGGCGAGGTCGGATACGTGGTCACGGGCCTGAAGGACCCCGAGGCCGTTCGCGTGGGCGATACCCTCACGTGGGCGTCGAATCCCTGCCCCGAGCCGCTTCCCGGCTACCGCGAGGCCAAGCCCATGGTTTATACGGGCCTGTTCCCGATCGATAACAAGGACTACGAGAACCTGCGTGACGCGCTCGATAAGCTACACGTCAACGACCCGTCGTTGGTGTGGGAGCCCGAGACCTCGGTGGCGCTCGGCTTTGGCTTCCGCGTGGGCTTCCTGGGCCTGCTGCATATGGAGGTCGTTAAGGAACGCCTGGAGCGCGAGTTCAATCTGGACCTCATTGCCACGAGTCCTTCGGTCGACTATCACGTGTACAAGACCGATGGCGAGATGATCGATGTCCGCAGCCCGCAGGACCTGCCCGAGGCCACACGTATCGAGCGTATCGAGGAACCCTACCTCAAGGCCAAGATCATCTGTCCGCCCGAGTATACGGGTGCCGTCATGCAGCTCGCCATCGAGCACCGCGGCGTGACGACCGACATGATCCATCTCACGAGCAAATCGGTCGAGATGCGCTTCGATATGCCGCTTGCCGAGCTCATTTTGGACTTCTTTGACCAGCTCAAGAGCCGTACCAAGGGCTATGCCTCGCTCGACTACGAGTTCAACGAGTACCGTCCCTCCGAGCTTGTGAAGCTCGATATCTTGCTTTCGGGTGATGAGGTGGACGCGCTGTCGTTTATCGTCCATAAGGACAAGGCCTATGGCCTGGCCCGTGGTCTGTGCGACAAACTTAAGGAGATCATCCCGCGTCAGCTGTTCGAGGTGCCCATCCAGGGTGCTATCGGTAACAAGATCATCGCCCGTTCCACCGTCAAAGCGCGTCGCAAGGACGTTCTTGCCAAGTGCTACGGCGGCGATATCTCGCGTAAGCGCAAACTGCTCGAGAAGCAGAAAGAGGGCAAGAAGCGCATGAAGGCCATCGGATCGGTCGAGGTCCCGCAGGAGGCCTTTATGGCGATCCTCAAGGTGGACGAGTAGGTCTATGGCGCTTTCCGAATACAGCAAGCGGCTGCTGGGCGCCTATGCCGAGCAGCCGTTCCTTATGGCTCCCATGGCGGGCGTGACTGACCCCGCCTACCGCATCATGTGTCGCCGCCGCGGTGCCAACCTTGCCTACAGCGAGATGGTGAGCGTGGCGGGCCTTGCCTATGCCAGCAACAAAACGTGGCGCCTGGTGCTGCCGGCCGACGAGGAGCAGCAGATTTGCGTGCAGCTCTTTGGCTCCAAGCCCGATCAGTTTGCGAGTGCCGTCGCCGCCGTCGAGGAGCGTGTGGGCGATCGCCTGTCGCTCATCGATATCAACATGGCCTGTCCTGCCCGAAAGGTTGTCACCAAGGGCGAGGGCTCTGCCCTTATGCGCACGCCCGATTTGGCCGAGAAGATCGTCGAGGCGGCGGTGGGCGCGGCGCATGTGCCCGTGACCGTAAAGATCCGCAAGGGCTTTTATGCCGAGGACCGTAATGCCGCGACGTTTGCCCAGATGCTCGAAGGCGCCGGTGCCGCCGCGGTGGCGGTGCATGGCCGCTGCGCCACGCAGCTCTATACGGGCCAGGCCGATTGGTCGGTCGTCGATGAGGTTGCCGACGCCGTTGAGATTCCCGTGATCGGTTCGGGCGACGTGTTTACCGCCGAGGATGCCGCGGAGCATCTGCGCAACTCGGGCGCCAGCGCGGTGTTTATCGCGCGCGGTATCTACGGGAACCCGTGGGTGTTTGGCGATGCTCGCGCCCTTGCGCTCGATGGCATACCGGTGACGGCTCGCAGCTCCGTCGAGCGCCTGGACGCCCTGCGTGAGCACCTAACGCTGACACATGAGCTCCTGCCGCTCATGTCGCGTGCCCGTACGTACGCAAGCTGGTACTTAAAAGGCATGCCCCATGCCGCCGCCTGGCGTGCCCATGTGGTGCGCTGCTCCACGTATGAGGAGTTTATGGCGCTGGTCGATGAGATCGAGCATGATGTGGTGGCCTGCGAGGCTGCCCTTGCCGCCGGCGAATCGGTGCCCCCTCATCCGCTGGAGGCTTAAGGGTGGCCGTTACCGCGCTGTACGTGCACGTGCCGTTTTGCGCTCAAAAGTGCCGGTACTGCGACTTTGACTCGCGCAGTTTCGCTTCGTGCGAGCTGGGTGCAGCGCTCGATGCCTATTTTGAGCAGTTGTTCGCGCGCCTCGATGCTTTTGGCAAGGCTGGTGCCCTTGACCAGATCCGCACCGTCTATGTTGGCGGCGGTACGCCGTCGCTGGCGGGGGAGCGCCTGGTAGAACTCGCCCGGCGTATCTCTGCGTGGTGCGCCCCCGTTGAGTTTACCTGCGAGGCCAATCCCGAGTCGCTGACCGCCGAGCTTGCCACTGCGCTTGCCAAGGTTGGTGTCACACGCGTCTCTCTGGGCGTGCAAACGCTCGATAACACCGAACTTACTGCCATCGGCCGTATTCACGATGCCGATCGGGCGCTCGCTGCCATCGCGACGGTCAAGAACGCTGGGCTTGACGTGTCGTGCGACCTTATGTGCGGACTTCCCGGGCAAACCGCATCGAGTTGGAAGCGCACGCTCGATGGCGTGCTCGCGGCGGCTCCACATCATGTGTCGGTCTACCCGCTTACGCTCGAGGAGGGGACGCCCCTTTATCGCATGGCGTGCCGCGACGAGTCGCTCGAGCCTGATGAGGATTTTCAGGCCGCCTGCATGGATGTGGCGCGTGAGCGTCTGGGTGCGGCCGGTTATCACCCCTATGAGGTGGCAAGCTATGCGCTCGACGGGCATGAGTGCGCCCATAACATTGCCTACTGGACCGGACGGGGCTACCTGGGCCTGGGTCGTTCTGCCGCGGGCATGCTCGACGCCGAGGATTTCGATCGCTTGGCCGGACTGTTTTCCGACGTGCCTGCTCGCGGCGATGCGTATCGCGTGCGCCTGGTGCAACGTGACGATGACGCGACGGCGTTCGAGGCCGAATATCTGTCGCAGCGCGAGGCAGCGGCCGAAGACCTGATGCTTGCTTGCCGCATGACGCGCGGTGTCGCGTCCGACCTGTTGATTCGCGTGGCTCGTGTCATCCCGGCCGATGAGCTGACAGCTGCTTGCGATCGCGTGCTCGAATTGGGTCTTGCCACATGGGTGCCCGAGACGCTCGGGGTCCATGAGGGACCCTTCACTTCGGCAGATGTCGTCGCGGGCCATGTTCGAGCTCGTTTAGCACCGACACACCTGGGCTGGCTCGATGGAAATGTTCTGTTCGAGCTGTTTTGGGATCTAGCTTAGGCCGCTCGGGTAGAATTACCGGAATATATTCGCTGCTGTGAGCAGGAGGTTGCCGCGCATGGCGACGATGAACGAAAAAGATTACTACGAGATTCTGGGTGTCTCCAAGGACGCCACCTCGCGTGATATTCAAAAGGCCTTCCAGCAAAAGGCCCGCAAGCTCCATCCGGACGTCAACAAAGAGCCGGATGCCGAGGAAAAGTTCAAAGAGGTTTCCGAGGCCTACGCCGTGCTTTCGGATGAGCAAAAACGTGCGCGCTACGACGCCATGCGTTCGGGCAACCCCTTCGCCGGCGCTCCTACGGCTTCGCCCTATGGCGGCGGCTACGCCGGCAGCGCGGGCTATGGCAATCCCTTTGAGGGCGGTTTTCCCTTTGGTGGCGCCTGGGGCCAGCCGCGTCGCGGGCAGGCTGCCTACAATCCCGAGAACGGCGCCAACGTGGTCGTCGATATCAAACTCGACGCCAAGGAGGCAAAGGGCGGTGCCCGCAAGACCGTCCGCTACACGCGCTTCGATACCTGTAACAACTGCGGCGGTTCGGGCTCTGTCTCCTCCGAGCATGCCCATACCTGCCCAAGCTGTGGCGGCCGCGGCCATATCGACGTCGACCTGTCCTTCCTGTTTGGTGCGGGCACGTTCCAGTCGGTCTGCCCCGAGTGCGGCGGTTCCGGTAAGGTCGTGGCCGACCCCTGCCCTGATTGCGGCGGCAGCGGTCGTACTCGCGTAACCTCCGAGCAGACGATTGAGTTTCCTGCCGGCACGCACGATGGCGACGAGGTCCGCATTGGCGGCATGGGTCATGCTGGCACCAACGGTGCCGCGGGCGGCGATCTGGTCGGCCGCGCCCATGTTGAGGCCGAGCGCTTGGAAGGCAAAGCTCGTACCGGTTTTTACCTGACGGGCATCGTGGCGCCGTTTTTGGTACTCTCGGCCATCTCGGGCGTGTTCTCGGCCTTTGCCGTGATGTGCTTTATTCCGTTTGCCATGGGCCTGTTCATGGTGCTTTCGGACGGCGTGCTTCATCGCAGCCTGCTGTGGTGGAAGCGCGGCGCGATGCAGTTTGCCAACGGTTTTGCCAACGGCTTCATGTTCGCGCTCGTGTCGGTTTGGTTCGCGAGCTGCTCGCAACGGGCCATGCTTTCGCCGTACCAAATGCAATAACATCAAACCCTCTGTTTGCGGTCGGCCCTGCTTGGGTATAGGACGCACTGTGACAATAATGAAAGTCGGAAGGATTCGGTCGTGTCGGAAAATAGGGATTACTACGAGGTGCTTGGCGTCGACAGGGATGCCGACGCGCGGACGATTAAGCGTGCGTTTCTAAAGAAGGCCCGTACCGTACATCCGGATGTTTCGGACGACCCCGAGGCCGAGGCCAAGTTCAAGGAGCTCAACGAGGCCTATTCCGTTCTTTCCGATGAGCAGAAGCGTGCTAACTACGACCGTTACGGCACTGCCGACGGCCCTGGTGGTTCGGGCTACGTCGATATCAACGATATCTTTGGTGGCATGGGCATGGACGACTTGTTCTCGTCGTTCTTTGGCGGCGGTGCCGGCGGTGGCGCCCGCAGCCGTCGTGAGCGTCGTCGCGGACGAGACATGGCCATCTCGCTTTCGGTGACGCTCGAGGAGGCGGCGCTCGGCTGCAAAAAGACAATCAGCTATGACCGCCTTGCTCCTTGCGAGGACTGCAATGGCACCGGTAGGGCAGAGGGCGCACAGGAAAAGCAGTGCGGCCGCTGCCACGGTACGGGCTACGTCACGACGGTTCAGCGTTCGTTCCTGGGCCAGGTTCAGTCTTCCTCGCCTTGCCCCGACTGCCATGGTGAGGGCACGGTTATCGATCATCCCTGCGAGACCTGCGACGGTCAAGGCCGCACGCCTTCGCACGAAAAGATCGACATCGATATTCCCGCCGGCGTTTCGACCGGTCGCCAGCTGCGCGTGAGCGGCTTTGGCGAGGCCGGCCTTCGCGGCGAGCCTTCGGGCGACCTGATTGTCAACGTGCGCGTTGCCGACCATGAGCGCTTTAAGCGCAACGGGGACGACCTGTACCTGGTGAGCGATATCTCGATTGCGCAGGCTGCGCTCGGCTGCGAGATCGAGGTCGAGGGCATTATGCCCGACGAGGTCGTTAAGGTGACGGTTCCCGCCGGCGCCCAGTACGGCGACACCGTGAGCGTCAATAATTACGGCATGCCGCGCATTGGCGGTGGCGGTTCGCGTGGCCGCCTGATCGTGCAACTGCGCGTGGTCGTTCCCACCAATCTTTCCAATAAGCAGCGCGAGCTGCTCCGTGCTTTTGCCGATGAGATGGGCGATGACGTCGCTTCCGGTAAGAAGTCGGTGACCGACCGTATCAAGAGTGCCCTCGACGATATCCTCGATTAAGGAGCCCGCGTGCTCGCACCCCATATTTCCGTCGTCAACCTCGGCTGCCGTGTCAACCGGGTTGAGTCTGACCGTATCACTGCCGATCTTATGCGCTTGGGCTTTGCTATTGTGGAGCCCCAGGATGCCGATCTGATCGTCATTAACACTTGTGCCGTTACGGGCGAGGCCGAGGCCAAGACCCGTAAGGCCGTCCGTCATGCGCTGGCCCATCCAAACGAGCCCTATGTGGTCGTGACCGGATGCGTGGTCAATTTGCATCCCGAGGAGCTGTCGGAGCTTTCGGATCGCGTGATTGCCGAGCCGTCCAAGATAGATGTCGCCGAACGTGTATGCGAGGTGCTGGGTGTTGAGTCCGATAGCGTTCCCGCCTGCAGCGATGGCGAGGTGGTCGATGCGCTCGGTCGCTCTCGCCTGGGCGTGAAGATTCAGGATGGCTGCAACCATCGCTGCACTTATTGCATTGTGTGGAAGGCGCGCGGCCCCGAGCGCTCCGTGCCCGTCGAGTCCGTGCTCGAGCAAGTTCGCGAGGCCCAGGAGGCCGGCGTGCCCGAGGTGGTGCTGACCGGTGTGAACCTGGGTGCCTACGATGGCAAGAGCGCGACCGACGAGCACGTCGAAATCGATGAACTGCTCGAGGCCATCATGGAGCGCACGTCTATTCCGCATGTGCGCATTTCCTCGGTCGAGCCCATGGATATCTCCGAGCGCCTGCTTAAGGTTATGGCGCGCTTTCCGCAGCGTATCGCCCCGTTTTTGCACCTGCCCGTGCAGTCCGGCTGCACGGCGACCCTGCATCGCATGGGCCGTCCCTATAGTGCGGAGGCCTTTGAGGACACGGTGCGTATGATTCGCGCCAATCTGCCGCAGGCGTCACTTTCTTGCGACGTTATTGTCGGCTTCCCTGGCGAGACGGACGAGGAGTTCGAGGAGTCGCTGGCGCTGTGCCGCCGTGTGGGTTTCTCGCGTATGCACGTGTTCCGCTACAGCAAGCGTCCCGGTACCCTTGCTGCCGACATGCCCGACCAGGTTCCGCCCGAGGTTATGGCCGAGCGCAGCCGCCGTATGCGGGCCGCTGCACAGGAGCTCGCTATTGCCGACGCTCGCCGTCGCGTGGGCACGGTCGAGCGTGCCGTGCTCGAGTATGGCGACAACCTGACGCTCGGCTCGTTCCATCATGCCCGTCTTGACGATACCTGTGGACTTACAGCCCCGTGCCTGCTCGATGTTGCTATCATCGGAGTCGATGATTCCGGCTTGGTCCATGCACGCAGGGAGGTTCATGGAAGCCTCGAAGATTAGACTTACCGTTCCCGAGGGGATTGATCCCTCGCGCGTTTTGGGCGCCGGCGACGGCGTCCTTCGTGCGCTCGAGAGTTTGGTTCGCGCTCATGTGGTCGCCCGTGGCGATAGCATCTCCGTGAGCGGCGACCCGGACGAGGTCGAACTCGTGGCGCGCTTTTTCGAGCACGCTTTTTGCGAGGCGGCCGCCGGGCGCACGCTGTCTGCCGACGATGTCTCTCGCTGCCTGGCCGTCTTGCGCGACGGTGAGCACGAGGCTACGTCGCTTCGCGATGACGTGCTGCTTTCGTATCGCGGCCGCGTCATTCGCCCCAAGACGCTCGGCCAAAAGCGCTATGTGGATGCCATCCGCACGCATACCATCACGTTTGGCCTGGGTCCTGCCGGCACCGGTAAGACCTATCTGGCCATGGCGCTCGCCGTTGCCGCGCTCAAGCGTCACGAGGTGGGCCGTCTGATCTTGACGCGTCCGGTTGTCGAGGCGGGGGAGAATCTGGGCTTTTTGCCCGGCACCCTCGAGGAAAAGATCGATCCCTACATGCGTCCGCTTTACGACGCCCTTTTTGACATGATGGATCGCGAGCGCACCGATGAGCTTATGGAGCGCGGCGTGATCGAGATCGCCCCGCTTGCCTACATGCGCGGCCGCACGCTGAGTGATGCCTTCGTGGTGCTCGACGAGGCACAAAATACCACGCCCGAGCAGATGAAGATGTTCCTGACGCGCCTGGGCTTCAACTCCAAGTTCGTGATTACCGGCGACCTGAGCCAGCGTGACCTGGTGGGTCGTCGTGGTGGCTTGGCGGATGTCGAGAAGATTTTGGGCCGTGTCGATGATGTCGCATTTTCGCACCTCGAGCGTGCCGACGTGGTGCGCCATGCCTTGGTGGGACGTATCGTCGAGGCATACGATACTTATGATGATGTGCGCGAGAAGCGCGTACGTGACCGAAAGGAGTCCCGTTGAGTGTATTGATCAGCAACGATGCCGAGCTCGATACGCTGCTCGACGCGCAGGAGGTGGAGCACATCTGCGAGGTTGTGCTTGCCGCCGAGGGCGTTGAGCGTGAAGTCGAGATTTCCCTTTCGTATGTCGACGAGGACGAGATGCACGAGCTCAACCACGAGTGGCGCGGTATCGACCGCACCACCGATGTGCTCTCGTTTGAATGCGACTCGGCCTTTGACGAGGATATTCCCGCCGACGAGACGCTCGAGCTCGGCGATATCATCTTGGCCCCGCAGGTTATTGCCCGTCAGGCCCCCGGTTTTGGCAATAGCCCCGCTGACGAGTGTCGTCTGATGCTCGTACACGGCATGCTGCACCTGCTGGGCTATGACCATATCGAGGACGACGAGGCCGAGGTCATGGAGGCCCGCGAGGACGCCATCCTGCGCGATCTGGCGCTCGAGCGCGGCGAGGACCCCAAGCTAGTCTACGTCGGCCCCATCACCAACCACGCCCACGACTAGGAGCCGTCTATGATTCCCGGATCGAACAAGGACCATCCGTCCTTCTTAAAGTCGTTTTCTTACGCTATGGAGGGCTTCGTCACCGCCGTCAAGACCGAGCGCAACATTAAGGTCATGCTCGTGGCGGGCGTGTGCACCGTCATTGCAGGCTGCATCGTGGGGCTCGACATTGCCGAGTGGGCCACGATTATCATCTGTTGCGGCCTGGTGATCCACGGCGAGCTTTGCAATACCGCCATGGAGGCCATCGTCGACCTGGCGACCCAGGAGCTCCATCCGCTGGCCAAGCGTGCGAAGGACATCGCCGCCGCCTCCGTATACGTTCTTTCCATCACCGCCGCGATTGTGGGCTTGCTGGTATTTGCCCACGCGCTCGGCTTTATTTAGAAAGGGATTCCCATGTCCGACAATATGCAGCTTGCCGATGAGATTTTGGACGACGAGTCCCTGGACGCGGTGGATACCGAGGAGCTCGAGGATGTCGAGGAGTTCGACCCGTTTGAGGGTATGAGCGACGAGGAACTCGACGCCCTGTGCGACGAGGACGACAACCTCGCGGGCTTTGGTGACGTTGAGCCCGGTTTCCGCAGCGGCTTTGTGGCCCTGGTCGGTCGTCCCAACGCTGGCAAGTCTACGCTGCTTAATGCCTGCTATGGCAAAAAGGTCGCCATCACCTCGCCGGTGGCCCAGACGACCCGCCGCCGCATGCGCGCCGTCGTCAACCGCCCCGGCTACCAGCTGGTCTTTGTCGATACCCCCGGTATTCATAAGCCCAAGGACGGCTTGGGATCCGAGCTCAACAAGAGCGCGTTGTTCGAGCTGAACGATGTTGATGTTGTCGCGTTTTTGATTGATGCCACCAAACCGATCGGCAGGGGAGACGCCTGGGTTGCCGAGCGCGTCAGATGCGCTCGTTGCAAGAAGGTCCTGGTGCTCACCAAGGCCGATGAGGCCGACCCCGCACAGGTCATGGAGCAGCTTAAGGCAGCCCACGAACTCATGGAATATGACGACGAGATTGTGACGTCGTCGGTCAAGAACTTCAACGTCGATGCATTTATCGAGACCGTTGCGCACTTTTTGCCTGAGGGTCCGCGTTGGTTCCCCGAGGACATGGGTACCGACGCTTCCGATGAGACGCTCGTTGCCGAGTTTGTACGCGAGAAGGTCTTGCGCCGCACCCGTGATGAGATTCCGCACTCCGTTGGCGTGATCTGCGATGCGCTCGAGCAGACCAAGAAGGTGCTGCGCGTGCACGCCACCATTTACGTCGAGCGCGAGGGCCAAAAGGGCATCATCATCGGTAAGGGCGGCGAGATGATCAAGCATATCGGTATCGACGCCCGTCGCGATCTTGAGCGCATCTTTGGCACGCAGGTCTTTTTGGAGCTGGACGTGAAGGTCAAGGCCGGCTGGCGTGACGACGAGGCCCAGATTCGCCGCTTTGGCTACAACGCCGAGGACTAAGGACGCGCGGCGCGCATGGCAGGCTCCCGGACATATCGCACCAAGGTGCTCGTCCTCGATAAGACGAAGCTCAAAGAGACCGACCTGATCTTGACGATGCTTGACGAGCGGGGACGGCAGGTTCGTGCAGTGGCAAAGGGCGCCCGCAAACCCGGCGGACGCCTGGCTGCGCGCTGCGAGCTGTTCTGTACGGTCGATATGCTGCTCGCACATGGACGGTCACTCGACGTGGTTTCTCAGGCCGAGCTTATGGAGGCGCCGCTCGGCGCTGCGCCCGATTACGAGACGACCTGCGCCGCAAGCGCGATCGCCGAGGTCGCGCGCGTGTGCTCGTTCGAGGACGCCGAGGACCCGTTTACCTTTGCCATAACGCAGCGAGCGCTTGCCCTGGTGGGCAGCGGGCTTGACACGGCACATATGGACCTACTTGTGGCGGCATATGTCTTTAAGCTGCTATCGCACGTTGGCTATCGTCCCGATTTTTCGGCCTGTGTGCTGTGCGGAGACCCCATGCTGTCGTATTTTTCAGCCCAGGCGGGCGGTCTCATGTGCGGGTCGTGCGCGTCGAGCGTTCCAGGTGCCGAACTGGTGTCGACCGGTGAGACCGCATGGCTGCGCGCCCTCATGTCCATGACCTTCGATGCGCTCATGGCCGAGCGAATCGACCCGCATACGGCGGCATTCCTGCTCGGGCTTTCGCATGTTTGGGCTGCGACGCACACCGATCAGCGCCTCCGCGCGATGGAATTCATGTTGGGTCGGTGATGATGCGCAGGCGCGGGCTGCTTGTGGTAACATACCGACCTGTTGGTACCTCGACCTTGGTTGTTCGCTCCACCGGCGGCTTCCCAGTCCGAGGCGAATCGAGTCGCCCGTGGGCGACGCAAAACGAAAGGTGAAACAATGACTGTTTCCAAAGAGCGCAAGGCGGAGCTGACTGCCCAGTTCGGTAACACCCCGGTCGACACCGGCAACCCCAAGGTTCAGGTCGCCATCCTGTCCGAGCGCATCAAGGAGCTGACCGAGCACATGAAGTCCCACCAGAAGGACTTCCACACCCGTCGTGGCCTGCTCATGCTCGTCGGCCGTCGTCGTCGTCTTCTCTCCTACATCAAGAAGAACGACATCGTCGAGTACCGTGAGCTCATCAAGGCTCTGGGCATCCGCGACAACATCCAGTAGGATTTGTACATGCTAAGAGCGTCCTGCGCAGCGGGGCGCTCTTTTTGTGTAAGGGCGCGAACAATCACGCTCTGAAGCGTGGCGGGGGCAGGGGGCCCGCGTCACATGAGAAGCCCGCAGACAAGGGGTCTGCGGGGTTAAGGAGAACAATGACACTCGTATCCAAGAACTTTGAGCTGTACGGCAAGACCTACACCTTTGAGTCGGGCGAGCTTGCCAAGCAGGCCACCGGCGCCTGCCTGGTCAAGCAGGGCGACACCACGATGCTCGACACCGTGGTCGTCTCCAAGGAGCGCAAGAACTACGACTTCTTCCCGCTGACCGTCGACTTCAACGAGAAGATGTACGCAGCCGGCCGCATCCCGGGTGGCTACCTCAAGCGTGAGGGCCGTCCCAGCGAGAAGGCCACGCTCACGGCCCGCATGATCGATCGCCCGATTCGCCCGAGCTTCCCGGATGGCTTCCGCAACGAGGTGCACATCGTCGCCACCTCGCTCGTCGCCGACCAGGTCAACCCCTTCGATGTCATCAACGTCATGGGTGCATCCCTGGCCATGACGCTTGGCGGCGTGCCCTTCGAGGGCCCGCTTGCCTGCGTGCGCATCGGCCGTAACGTGGAGACAGGCGAGTTTATCGTCAACCCCACCTACGAGGAACGCGAGAACTCGGATTTGGACCTGGAGCTGGGCGGATCCGCCGACTTCATCTCGATGGTCGAGGCCGGCGCCGAGGAGATCTCCGAGGACGACATGCTCGCCGCCATGAAGTTTGGCCAGGAGGCCCTTGCCGCTTTCTGCCAGGCTCAGGACGAGTTCGTCGCCGAGTGGGAGCAGGTTAACGGCCCCATCGTCAAGAAGGAGTACCCGCTCGACCAGCCCGTCGAGGAGGTCCAGGAGCGCATCTTCGCCCACTACGACGAGATGGCAGCCGCCCTTCGCGACTCCGACAAGCTCTCCCGTATCGGTAAGGTCGAGGCTCTGAAGGAGTCCATCCGCGCCGAGTTCACCGAGGAGGAGCAGGCCGCTTGGGAACGCGAGATCCCCGTGGCGCTCAAGAAGCTCGAGAAGAAGGCCATGCGCACCATGGTCGTTGAGACCGGCGAGCGCGTCGACGGTCGTGCCGCCGATGAGATCCGTCCCATCATGGTGAAGGACAACTACCTGCCGCTCGTTCACGGCTCCGGCCTGTTCCAGCGCGGCCAGACCCAGGTGCTTTCCGTCCTGTCGCTCGGCATGCTCAACGAGGGCCAGCGTCTGGATACCATCGAGCCCACCGAGGGCAAACGCTACATGCACCACTACAACTTCCCGCCGTTTTGCACCGGTGAGACCGGCCGCATGGGCAGCCCCAAGCGCCGCGAGATCGGCCACGGCAATCTAGCCGAGCGCGCTCTGCTTCCGGTGCTCCCCGACGAGAACGAGTTCCCCTACGCCATCCGCGTGGTCTCCGAGGTCATGGAGTCCAACGGCTCCTCTTCGATGGCTTCGACCTGCGGCTCTACCCTCGCCCTTATGGACGGCGGCGTGCCCATTAAGCGCCCGGTCTCCGGTATCGCCATGGGCCTGATCCAGGAGGAGGGCAAGACCGTGGTCCTGTCCGACATCCAGGGTCTCGAGGACTTCCTGGGCGACATGGACTTTAAGGTCACCGGCACCACCGAGGGCATCACCGCCCTGCAGATGGACAACAAGGCCACCGGCCTCACTTTCGACATCCTGGCCCGCGCTCTGCAACAGGCCAAGGAGGGTCGCGCCTTCATCCTGCAGAAGATGCTCGATGTGATTCCCGAGCCGCGCCACACCACGCGCAGCACCGCTCCGCGCATCGTTTCCATCCAGGTTCCGACCGACAAGATCCGCGACGTCATCGGTTCCGGCGGTAAGGTCATCCGCGGTATCCAGGACGAGACCGGCGCCTCGGTCGACATCCAGGAGGACGGCACCGTCTTTGTCGGCGGCACCGGCGAGTCCGTCGACCAGGCCGTCGAGCGTATCAAGCTCATCATCAAGGTTCCCGAGCCGGGCGAGGAGTACACCGGTCGCGTGGTCTCCATCCAGCCCTTCGGCGCCTTCGTCAACCTGCTGCCCGGTAAGGACGGCCTGCTGCACATCTCCCGCGTCGCCAAGGGCCGCGTGGAGAAGGTCGAGGACGTCCTCAACGTGGGCGACGAGGTCAAGGTCGTCGTCATCGAGGTCGACGATCGTGGCAAGATTTCGCTCGATCGTCTGGACAAGCCCGAGGCCCCGGCTCGTGCCGAGGGTGCCTCTGAGGGCGACGGCGAGCACTTCCAGCGCCGTGAGCGTCCGCGTCGCGAGCGCTCCGAGCGCAGCGACCGTCCGCGCCGTCCCGGTGACAACGGAGGCCGCAAGCCCCGCCGTCACCACGACGCCGAGTAACAGCTAAACATAAGCAGCTCAACAAGGGCGACTCCTAAGGGGGTCGCCCTTTTGCTTGCGCCCGGGAGGGCCGCATATGAAGTTTCCTGCTCTACAGTCCTGCGCAAGACGGAAAGCACATTAAGTGCTTTCCTTTGCGTGCGGAACTCGCGATAAACTTCATATGCGTCCCTCCCGGGCGCAAGCAAAAGGGCTGGTTAGTGCCGCTCGCTATTTAGTTAGACAGTCTATTCAGTAGCCAGATTTCAGATCAGTAGATAGACGTAGCAGTATTTTCCCAGATAAAGCTGCCCAAAATAAACCTGGTCCCTTATTGGCAGTTTTCCCGTGGGGCGGGCACTGATGAAGTTTATCGCGAGTTCCGCACGAACAGGAGGCCACTTAATGTGGCCTCCGTCGTGAGCAGGACTGTAGAGCAGGAAACTTCATCAGTGCCCGCCCCACGGGAAACCGGCGGGATAGACCAGTTCAGATGGGGCTTTGATGCATGGGTGGTCTGTTGTTGTGCAAATGGGTATCATACTGTGGATATTGCATCGACTCTGTGATGCATGTTTGTACGTTCCCGGCGGTCGGTTTGCCAGAAGCGCCCCGTCGGTTGTTCCAGACCCGTTTCGAAGAAAGGAAACCACACTAACCTATGGCAGCTAAAAAATCATCTCCCTTGAAGATCATTCCGCTCGGCGGCCTTGACGGCATCGGCAAGAACATGACGGTCTTCGAGTGCGGCGACGACATGGTGCTCGTCGACGCTGGCCTCATGTTCCCCGACGACTCCCAGCCCGGTATCGACCTGGTGCTTCCTGACTACACCTACGTTCTTGAAAACGAGGAGAAGCTCCGCGGTATCGTCGTCACCCACGGCCACGAGGACCACACCGGTTCGCTTCCGTATCTACTGCAGGACCTCAACAACAAGGTGCCCATCTTCTCGAGCAAGCTGACGCTTGGCTTTATCGAGGGCAAGCTCTCTGAGTTCCGAATCCGCGCGCCCAAGTTCCGCGAGGTCAAGGGCGGAAGCCATGTCAATCTCGGTGGCATCTCGCTCGACTTCTTCTCGATGACGCACTCCATCCCCGGCGCTCTGGGCGTGTTCATTCGCACTAACCAGGGCACCGTTATGCACACCGGCGACTTTAAGCTCGACCAGACGCCCATCGACGGCGTTACGCCCGACTATGCCGCTATCAGCCGCTTTGCCAAGCAGGGTATCGACCTGCTGCTGTCCGACTCCACCAACGCCACGGTTCCCGGCTTTACCAAGTCCGAGGCCGAGGTTGGTCCCAACTTGCTGCACGCTATCAAGAACGCCCCGGGTCGCGTGTTCGTCGCGTCGTTCTCGAGCCATATCCATCGCCTGCAGCAGATCTGCGATGCCGCCCGCAAGTGCGGCCGTAAGGTCGTTGTGACCGGTCGCTCCATGCTCACGAACACCCGCGTGGCGCGTGAGCTGGGCTACCTCAACATCGACGATGCCGATATCATCGATGCCTTCGATATCGATAACCTGCCCGACGACAAGATCGTCGTCATGTGCACCGGTTCGCAGGGCGAGCCGCTGTCGGCCCTGTCCCGCATGGCCAACGGAGAGCACAAGACGCTCTCCATCCACGAGGGCGATACCGTTATCCTCTCGGCAACGCCGGTCCCCGGTAACGAGAAAGCCGTCCAGCAGGTCGTCAACAGCCTAGCCAAGCTCGGCTGCGACGTGTGGGATAAGAACCGCGCTCTCGTTCACGTCTCCGGTCACGGTAGCCAGGAGGAACTCAAGCTACTGATGGCCATGGCCAAGCCCACCTACTTTATGCCGGTTCACGGCGAGGCCGTGCATCTGCGTGCCCATGCCCAGCTTGCTCGTAAGATGGGCATCAAGGATGATCACATCTTTATCCTCGATAACGGCGACACGCTCGAGATGCGCGGCGGTATCGTCAAACGCGGTACGCCCGTCGAGTCCGGCGTCGTCTACGTCGACGGCCTGCGTATCGGCGATACCGACCCCATCGTCCTGCGCGATCGTCAGAAGCTCGCCAACGACGGTATGGTTACCGCTGTTGCCATCGTCTCGCTCAAGCACAAGAAGATCGAGGCCATCGAGTTCTCGGGCCGCGGCGTCTCGTTTGCCATCGACGACCAGTTCTCCGAGGATGCCTCCGCGTCCATTATGAAGACGATCGAGAAGGGCAAGTTTAGCTTTACGAGCAGCGGTTCCGATGCCATTCGCAAGGCCGTGCGCGATTCGCTCTCTAACTTTATCTGGAGCCGTACGCGCACCCGTCCGATGATCATCCCGGTCGTCATGGAGGTTTAGTTTGGCGCGCGGATCTGCACAAAACGCCAAAGGCAATAAGGCCAATAACCAACCGGCATCTGCTAAGGGTGCCGGTTCCCATCTGCGTGCCAATAAGGGCCACGAGGCGGACTTCGACGATTTTGAGCCCTTGGTGGAGCCCTCGGCCAATCGCGATATCGCCGGCGTGGTCATTGCCGTTTTGGCGATTGCGTCCTTTATTGCCGTGATTTCTCCGGCAACAGCGCCCGTGACGGCTGCTGTTGCCGGTTTTTACCACCTGGGCTTTGGCCTGGGCGCCTACGTGCTGCCGATCGTCATTTTGCTGTTTGCCGCCACGCTCTTTTTAGGCGAGGACTCGCCGCTCAACGTGCGCTCTGTTGCGGGCGGCGCCGTGGTCTTTATCGCCGTCGTCTCCATTCTTTCGCTGATGGTGCCGGGCACGAGTGTCTCGTGTGACCTTATGTTCACGCCGCAAAATTTGTCCGCCTCGGGTGGCTACATCGGTGCGTTTATTGCGAGTGCGCTGCAGAATGCCCTGGGTAAGCCTATCGCGATGGTAGTCCTGTTGGGCCTTGTCGTCGTGGGCTTGGTCATCATCGGCTTTTCGGTGGGTGGCGTGCTGCGCTCTGCCCGCGACCGCGCGGCCGATTTTGCCGAGCGCCGTCGTGCCGATGTTAACGCGAGCCCGTGGGGTGACGACGAAGCCCTGTCGGTGCCCGGCGTTGCCCGTCCGCACCTGAGCATTCTTCGTCAAAAGGGCTCCGATGCTGCCGTGACCACGGTCATGGGCAACGATGCGGACCCGGTTTTGGACGATGACGACGAGGACGAGGATCCGTTTGTCGACGTGTCCGATGCCGTGGAAGCTGAGCGCGCTAAGACGACGCTGTTGCCGCGCCGCCATGCCAAGAAGGGCAAGGCTGCGCCTAATCTCAATACGAGTGAGCCTGACCCGTCTTGGTCCGATAGCGAGATTGAGCTCACCGAGGGCGATGACGAGGACGACGAGGCTCCGATTGAGACCGCAAAGACAACTTTGCTGCCGCGTCGCCATGCAAAGCGCGACCAGGTAACCGGTCAGCTTTCGATGGAAGACGACCCCGATAAGATCGACGAGTCCGAGCCGCCGTTTGCCGTGAATCCTGTCTCGGCAACACCTCAGATTCCCGACTTCTTGAAGCATCCCAAGGTTGCCGATACGGCTGTCGCGGGCGCTGCCGAGGCGCCTACTCCTAGCGATGGGGGAGCGGTCAATGCCCCCGCGGATAACGAGGGCGAAGAAGAGGACGGCTTCAAGCTTCCGCCGCTCGAGATCCTGCACGCCAACCCGCAGTCGGCGTCCTCCGCGTCATCTGACAAGGAGCTGGAACAGACTGCCGAGTCACTGCAATCCACCTTGCTTGAGTTTGGCCGCAGTGCCCGCGTGGTCGGCTGGATCGCCGGCCCCACGGTGACGACCTTTAAGCTGCAACCTGGCGAGGGCGAGCGCGTGAGCAAGATTTCGAGCCTCGAGGACGATATCGCGCTTTCGCTCGCTGCTCAGTCGGTGCGCATCTTTGCCCCGATCCCCGGTACCTCGCTTGTGGGTATCGAGATCCCCAATCGCAAGCGCCAGAACGTCAACCTGGGCGACGTGCTTCCCTATGTGAAGGGCGGTCCGCTCGAGCTGGCCATCGGTCGAGATGCCGAGGGCACGCCGGTCGTCGCCGACCTTGCCAAGATGCCCCACCTGCTGATCGCCGGCACGACCGGTTCTGGTAAGTCGGTGATGATCAACTCCATCATCACGACCCTGCTCATGCGCGCGCTTCCCGAGGACGTTCGCCTGATCATGGTCGACCCCAAGCGCGTCGAGCTTGCGGGCTATAACGGTTTGCCGCATCTCTATGTGCCCGTGGTGACCGAGCCCAAGCAGGCCGCGAGCGCTCTGCAATGGGCCGTGTCCGAGATGGAGCGTCGTCTGAAGGTCTTCGAGCGTCTCAACGTGCGTAAGATCTCGACCTACAACGAAAAGCAGGCCGCCGGCGAGTTTGAGCATTACGACAACCCGCCGCAAAAGATGCCCTACCTGGTCATCATCATTGACGAGCTCTCGGACCTGATGATGGTCGCCGGTAAGGATGTCGAGGCCTCGATTGTGCGTATTGCGCAGCTGGGCCGTGCCGCCGGCATTCATCTTATCGTGGCCACGCAGCGCCCCAGTTCCAACGTAGTGACGGGCCTTATCAAGGCCAACATCACCAACCGCATCGCCTTTAATGTCGCCACGGGCATCGACTCGCGCGTCATCATCGACCAGATGGGTGCCGAAAAGCTCACCGGTTTGGGCGACATGCTGTTCTCCAAGGTCGACTGGGGCAAGCCTCGCCGTATCCAGGGCTGCTTTGTCTCGGACGACGAAATCAACGAGATTGTCGAGTTCGTCAAGTCGCAGAGTGAGCCTGACTACCACGAGGAGATTCTGTCTGCCGTGGCGCCCGCTTCCATGTCCATGGCGGGTGGCGGCGGCATTGTCCGCACCGGAGTCGCCGAGCCGCAAGACGATGATCCGCTCATTTGGGAAGCCGCCCATATTGTGGTGGAATCGCAGCTTGGCTCCACATCTGGCCTGCAACGTCGTCTGAAGGTTGGCTATGCGCGTGCCGGGCGTATTATGGACATGCTGGAAGAAAAGGGTGTCGTCGGCCCGCCCGACGGTTCCAAGCCGCGCGAGGTCCTGTTGGACGAGGAGGGGCTTGCCGCACTGGAATCTGTCGACGCCGAGATGGCACGTGAAGATCGTGAGTTTGGAGGATTCTGATGGCTGCACGCTTTGGTGACATGCTGCTCGAGCAGCGTCGCCGAATGGGTCTTTCCATTCAGCAGGTCGCCAACACCATCAAAATCAGGCCGCAGATCATCGAGTTTTTCGAGACCGGTAACTTTGCTTCGATGCCGCCGCGCGGCTATGCGCAGGGCATGATTTCGAGCTATGCTCGCTTTTTGGGCCTCAATCCGCGTGAGGTCGTCAATGCCTACTTTGACGACCTGATGGCATACGAACGCGAGACGTCGCAGCAGGGCGGTCGTTTTCAGGACGCCGCCGGCTACGTCAATTCGCGTTCCTCGGTCGATAACGGGCGCTTCCTGATGGTTCAGGGCGGTCGTTCGACCCGCTATGGACAGCGTCCTCAGCAGGCCGGTTACATTACCGAGACGGGTTCGGGCGAGGAGATTCGCTCACAGCGTGACCGGTTCCGCAGTACGCCGATGCCCGAGGACCGTGCACTTCCCGCTGCCCGCGGCGTGGCGCGTGACCCTCGTGCCGGCTACGGCGACGGCGGCTATTCCGATCGCGGTTACCGTGGTGTCTCTACCGGACGCTCTCGCGGTGGCTATGCGGACGCCGATACCACGCAGGTGACGCCGCGTCTTCGCTCTCAGTCGCAGCCGTATGGCCAGCGCTCTTCGGCTTCGCGTTCTGGCCAGCGTGGCTGTCAAGGCCGCGGTGAACTTGCGCCCCGCTCGGGTCAGCGCAGCCTTCAGGGCCAGGGTGGCTATCGCGGCCGTTCCGATAGCAATCGTGGCCGTATGCCTCAGGGAGGCGGCCGCAGCAGTTCCAGTCGTGGACGCGGCGGTTCCCGTGCTCCTCAAAACAACGGGCTCGATCCGCGTATCGTCTACGCCGGCATCGGCGCCGTGGCGTTGCTGCTGATCGTGCTCATCGTGGTACTTCTGCGCGGCTGCGCATCTTCGACGCCCGAGACCACGCCCGAGACGCCCACTGTTACCAAGACGACGCCCAAGAAGTCTTCTAAGAAGACCGAAACGGTCGACGAGGACGAAGACACCGATGAGCCGACTGACGAGTCGACTGATTCGGACGCCGCCAAGACGACGGCCAAGAAGGAAGAGAACGAGGTCACAAAGGTTAAGGTCTCCGTTGCCAAGGGAAAGACCGCGTGGATTGAGGTCAAGGTCGACGGAAAGTCGGTCTATGGCGCTCAGGCGACTGGCCCCTTTGAGCAGGAGTACACGCCCGAGTCCTCGATCGAGATCACCACGTCCAAGCCTTCCGATGTCACCGTTACCAAGAACGGCGAAAAGGTCCGTTACGATACCAAGACCTCGGGCGTGGCGCGCGTGACGATCACCGTTCCCAAGAAGGAGACGACTGATTCCGAGAATGGTGAAAGTTCTGATGGTGCCGACACCACCGATGGTACCGACACCACCGACGGCACCGATGCCCAGTCCACGGATGGCGCCGATACCGCAACTGACGGCCAGACGCCCACCGATTCTACCGACTATTCGTACGATAGCTACTAAGCCGCTCGTACGCGAAAGGAAACATCATGGCTAAAGATTCCAGCTTCGACGTCGTGTCCGAGGTCAACATGCAAGAGGTCGACAACGCCTTCCAGCAGACCACGCGCGAGATTTCCCAGCGCTATGACCTGAAGGATTCCGGCGCCACGATCGAGCTTTCGAAGGGCGACAAGCTCTTTACGATCAACGCCCCGGCCGACTTTGTCTCCAAGCAGATCATCGATGTCCTGAGCTCCAAGCTCATCAAGCGCGGCATCGACCTCAAGGCTGTCTCGTGGGATGCTCCGCAGGCGGCATCGGGCGGCACCGTGCGCGTGCTCGGTCATATCGTCGAGGGTATCGACCAGGCGTCCGCCAAGAAGATCAATAAGGACATCAAGGACCAAAAGCTCAAGGTCAAGGTGACCATCGAGGCCGACAAGCTGCGTGTTTCCTCTGCTTCGAAGGACGCGTTGCAGACCGTGATCCAGTTCCTGCGCGACCAGGACTACGGCCAGCCGCTGCAGTTCACCAACTACCGCTAATATCATTCGAAAGGACCGCTCTTCAACATGGATACACCGTTGGGCTCCGTGCTCTACATCACCCTCGGGTGCGCTAAGAACGAGGTTGACACCGATCGCATGCGTTCTCTTTTGACCGCCGCAGGCTACGAGGAGGCATTCGACCCGCAGGATGCCGATATCGCCATTGTCAATACGTGCTCTTTCCTCGCCTCCGCAACGTCCGAGAGCATCGAGACCACGCTCGAGCTCGCCAACGAGGTTCAGGACGGCGTTCGTTCTTGCCCCATCGTTATGTGCGGCTGTGTGCCGTCGCGCTATGGCGACGACCTGCCTGACGAGCTGCCCGAGGTCGCTGCCTTTGTGAAGGCCGACGAGGAGGACGGCATCGTGGCGGTCATCGATGGCGTGCTGGGTGTCGAGCGTGAGATCGCGGCCTATATCCCTCAGGTCAAGCGTACCGTCGAGGGCGCCGTTGCTTACGTCAAGATTTCCGATGGCTGCAACCGCTTCTGCAGCTTCTGCATGATCCCCTATATTCGCGGTCGCTATCATTCGCGCAATGCCGAGAGCATTATCTCCGAGGTACGCGACCTGGTTGCCGGCGGTGTGCGCGAGATCGTGCTGATCGGCCAGGACACGGGTATTTGGGGCACCGACTTTACTGACGAGGATGTCGCCGAGGGCTCGCCGCGCAATCTGGCGCAGCTGCTGCGTGCCGTCGCCGAGGCCGTGCGCCCGCACAACGTCTGGGTCCGCGTGCTCTATCTGCAGCCCGAGGGCATGACCGATGAGCTTATCGATACGATTCGCGATACGCCCGAGGTGCTGCCCTATATCGATATCCCCGTGCAGCACTGCGACGCGCGCATCCTCAAGGCTATGCGCCGTTCCGGTTCGCGCCAGGAGCTCGAGGACCTGTTCCGCGATCTGTGTGAGCGTATCCCCGGCATCGTGATCCGTTCCACGGCTATGGTCGGCTTCCCGACCGAGACCGACGACGAGTTCCGGGACCTTATCGACTTTATGGACACCGTCGGCTTTGACTACACGAGCGTCTTTGCCTACTCGCAGGAGGAGGGCAGCCTGGCCGCTAAGATGGAGGGTCAGGTCGACGAAGAGGTCAAGCTCGAGCGCGCCCAGGAGGCCATGGACCTGGCCGAGTCGCTCGGTTTTGCCGCCACCGCCGCACATGTGGGCGAGCGCGCCCAGGTGATCGTCGACGGTATCGAAGAAACCGAGGGCGGCGCCGAGCTGATCGGCCATGCCTGGTTCCAGGCGCCCGATTCCGATGGAGCGGTGCATCTGGACGCCAGCGAGGCGTCCGTGGGCGATATTCTGACTGTCGAGTTTACCGATAGCTTCTGCTATGAGCTTATCGGCCATGTTGTGGAGTAGGAGAGCATCGTGGCAAACGAGAGCAATAAGGAACTGACGAGTGTTTGGACGCCCGCCAACATCGTGACGTGCGTTCGCATCGTCTTTATCCCGGTGTTCATGATCGTGTCGGCGCTTTCTCACACGAGTGTTGCCGGTACGGATTGGAGCATCTTCGACGGCCCGCTCGCCGCCGCTGCCTTCATTCTGTATGTGATCCTGTCGTGCACCGATAAGGTCGACGGTTATCTGGCGCGTTCGCGCAACGAGATCACCGACTTCGGTAAATTCTTGGACCCCATCGCCGATAAGCTGCTCGTGTTCTCGGCCCTGCTGCTGTTCTTGGATTTTGGCGCGGTGACCGTGTGGTCCGTGTTCATTATCCTGTTCCGTGAGCTTCTGGTGAGCGCCCTTCGCATGGTCGCGAGTGCGGCCGGTGTGGTCGTTGCGGCCGATAAGCTCGGCAAGTACAAGACGGCGACCACGATGGTCTCCATCTGCGGTTACCTGTGCGTTTTTGCTATGGCTGGCTTGCACCTTGGCCCGGTGGCGCTGACGCTCGGCATCTACTCGGTGTCGCGCTTCCTGTATGCCGTTGCCGTTGTCTTGACCGTTATCTCGGGCGCCCAGTACTTCTGGAACTGCCGCAAGATCGTCTTTTCGGTTTAGGTCCTGGTGGGTATGACGGACTCTTTTGAGCAGATTTCCGCACATAACGAGGAGCTGGCGCGCGATATCGTCGAGCGCGCGAGCGCTCGGGGTGTGACGGTTTCGACGGCCGAGTCGCTGACGGCGGGTATGATCGCCTCGACGATTGCGGATATCCCGGGCGCCTCGGCGGTGCTGCGTGGCGGTGCGGTAACCTACTGCGATGAGATTAAGCATCGCGTGCTGGGTGTTGAGCAGGAGACGCTCGACCGCTACACCGCGGTGTCGCATCAAACTGCGCGCGAGATGGCGTCGGGTTCGCTGGAGCTGTACCAGAGCGATATTGCAGTGAGCGCAACGGGTTATGCCGGCCCCGGCGGTGGTACTGAGGACGATCCTGCTGGCACTTTCTATATTGGCTGGGCACATCGTTCCGCCGATGGGGGAGTGCCGGTCGTGGACTCTGTGCGCTGCCACTATGAGGGCGACCGTTCGTGTGTTCGTGCCCATGCGGTCACGGAGGCATTGGGTCGCATTGCCCTTGTGCTCAACTCTATGGAATAGACGTGTTTTAAGGGGCCTCCGGGCCCCTTAATTGTGGAGATAGGGACCTTAGGCTCATTTGGCGTTTGTGCTGGTTGTAGACGTATTTTTGCCTGCCTTGTTCATATTTGGTCCTTTGTGGTCAAGCATTTGGTCAGTGTTTGGTCGGCGTTTGGTTGGGTTTTGGAAAGGTCGGCTGCATATGATTTATCTGAACGGTTGACCACGAACAGCCGTTCGTTTATTATCGATGCAGGTTGTTAAGAGGAGGGCTATTCATGGCCAAGAATTCAGGTCCCGTACGTACCGTTCATGCTCGCACGACGGGTAAAGAGCGCGATGAGATGATCGCCACCACCAAGGCCGAGATCGAGAAGAAATTCGGCCAGGGTTCCATCATGAGGTACGGCGACGGTGGCCCCGAGCTCGAGGTCGAGGCCATCCCTACGGGCGCTCTGGCACTCGATGCCGCTCTGGGTATCGGCGGTGTGCCGCGCGGCCGAATCGTCGAGATCTACGGTCCCGAGTCCTCCGGTAAGACGACGCTTTCGCTCGAGATCTTGGCCGAGGCCCAGGCAATGGGTGGCGTTGTGGCATTTATCGATGCCGAGCACGCGCTCGATCCCACGTATGCCGCGCGCATCGGTGTGGATATCGACGAGGTGCTCATTTCCCAGCCCGATACGGGTGAGCAGGCGCTCGAAATCGTTGACATGCTTGTGCGTTCCGGAGCTATCGATGCCATCGTCGTCGACTCCGTCGCCGCGCTGACCCCGCGTGCCGAGATCGAGGGAGAAATCGGCGACACTACGGTCGGTCTTCAGGCTCGCCTGATGAGCCAGGCGCTCCGCAAGCTCGCCGGCTCGCTGTCCAAGTCCAACACGACGTGCATCTTCATTAACCAGCTGCGTGAGAAGATCGGCGTCATGTTCGGCAACCCCGAGACTACGACGGGCGGCCGCGCCCTTAAGTTCTTCTCTTCGGTTCGTATCGACATTCGCCGCATCGACAGCATTAAGCTTAAGGACGAGGTTATCGGTAACCGCGTGCGCGCCAAGGTCGTTAAGAACAAGGTGGCGGCTCCGTTCCGTTCTGCTGAGTTCGACATCATGTACGGTACGGGCATCTCTAAGGAGGGCTCGATTCTGGACATGGCTGTCGAGTGCGGCATCTGCAAGAAGATGGGCTCCTGGTTTGCCTATGGTGAGGACAAGCTCGGCAACGGTCGCGAGGCCGCCAAGGCGTTCCTGCGCGAACACCCCGATTGTGCCGACGAGATTGAGCATAAGGTCCGCCTTGCCTGCGGACTTGAGTTTGATGACGATGCTCCGTCCGAGGTCGAGCTGACCGATCAGCCTGCGCCTGAGGAGTTTGACGAGCTTTACGCCATCGATGGTTCCGCCATGCTCGATGATGACGACGAGTAGCGGTTACGCTCATGTCGTATACGGTGACCGAGGCTACGGTCGTCTTTCCCGATAAGAAGGCGGCCTCCTCGTTCTCGAGCGGGTATGCGTCTAAAAAGCCCTGCGCGCATATCGATTGTGAGCTTGAGGGCGGTTTTGAACGGTCCATTTGGATTCCCGTGCGGGTTGCGCGGCTGTATCTCAAAAACCGCCCCGATTTTCCCTGTGATTGGGATAACTTTCGTGAGGCTGTGCAGCTCATCGAGCGTAAATGTGCACTTACCATGGTGACCGAGATGTTATCACGCCGTGACCATGCGACGGGTGAGGTCCGTGACAAGCTGGCTTGCTACGGCTTCCGCCAGCCCGCGATCGATTTCGCCGTCGAGCGCGCCACCGAGTATCACTTTTTAGACGAGAACCGCTTTTGCTCGTACTTTATCGAGGAACGCAAGCGGCGCGGTTGGGGTCAGCGCAAAATCGAGACCGAACTCAAGCGCCGTCATGTCGTGCTCGATGACATTCCCGGTTATCCCGAGGATTATTTTGCCGTCGAAGACGATTTGGCGCGTGCGTCAGCCCTGCTCGCCAAGCGGCGTGTTCCAGAGACGTGCGGATTCGAAAAACTGGTTCGGTTTTTGATGGGCAAGGGCTTCTCGTATCACATCGCCGCCGATGCCGTTAAGGCACGTCTCGATGCCGAATGCGAGGGATGTGCGCTTTAGGCGTATGCGTTTTGTGGCCCCGCCGTTCACCGCGTTTTAGCCGCCGTACTGGGGCCATTTATTTGACAGTTGTTGTGGTTCAACGTACGATAAACACTGTCATTTGCTTTGTGATATGTGCTCATCTGTGATGAGTTTGTTTATATGTTTATCTGTATCCGACCCGCATAAGCTGCGCCCATATTACTCAAATGTCGCGAGCCGTTCATAAGGACGGTTCGCTTTGTTGTGTAACGAATCCATAAAAAGGAGTGAGCATGCCTATCATCGCAGCGCTCGTTGGCATCGTTTTGGGTGCCATCGCCGCCATTGCCTACATGCGCACCGCCAAGCAGGGTAGTCTTCACGAGGCCGACGAAAAGATCCAGTCGGCACACGCACAGGCTGAGTCCCTGATCGGTGATGCAAAGCGTCAGGCCGAGACCCTCAAAAAAGAGGCTCTGCTCGAGGCTAAAGAGGAGATCATCAAGAACAAGCAGGCCGCCGAGGCCGAGGACAAGCAGCGTAAGAGCGAGATTCGTACGCTCGAGAACCGCGTGATGCAGCGCGAGGAATCCCTCGATCGCCGCAACGACGCTCTCGACAAGCGCGAGCATCAGCTGTCCAGTCAGGCCGGTCAGGTTGAGAAGCGCTCCCGTGAGCTCGAGGAACTCTGCGCAAAGCAGACCTCCGAGCTCGAGCGTATCGCCGACCTTACCCGCGAGGATGCCCACAAGGAGCTCCTCGATAAGGTTCGCGGCGAGGTCACCCACGAGGCCGCCACGATCATTCGCGAGTCCGAGCAGCAGGTTCGCGCCGAGTGCCACAAGACCGCCCAGGAGATTCTTTCCCTGGCGATTCAGCGCTGCGCTGCCGACCACACTGCCGAGGTCACCGTTACCTCCGTGCACATTCCCTCTGATGACCTCAAGGGCCGTATCATCGGTCGCGAGGGTCGCAACATCCGGACCTTCGAGCAGGTTTCCGGCGTCAACCTCGTGATCGACGACACGCCCGAGACCGTCGTTCTTTCGAGCTTCGATCCGGTCCGTCGTGAGACCGCCCGTGTCGCCCTCGAGAACCTCATCGCCGACGGCCGCATTCACCCCGCCCGCATCGAGGAGATGTATCACAAGGCTGCCGACCTGGTTCAGCAGCGCGTGCGCGAGGCTGGCGAGCAAGCTGCATTCGATACCGGCATTCACGACCTGCACCCCGAGATCGTCAAGACCCTTGGTGCCCTGCGCTACCGTACCTCGTTTGGTCAGAACGTGCTTCAGCACTCCCTCGAAGTCTCTGACCTGTGCGGCGTGATGGCTTCCGAGCTTGGCCTGGACGTTGTGACCGCCAAGCGCGCCGGCCTGCTGCACGACCTGGGCAAGGCAATCGACCATGACGTCGAGGGGCCGCATGCCGTCATCGGCGCTGAGCTTGCCCGCCGTTATGGCGAGAAGCCCGTTATCGTCCACGCTATCGAGGCTCACCATGCCGATGTCGACCCCAACACGGTGCTCGATGTCCTGGTGCAGGCCGCCGATGCTGTCTCTGCCTCTCGCCCCGGTGCCCGTCGCGAGTCTGCCGAGAACTACATCAAGCGTCTTGAGAAGCTCGAGGAGATCGCCAACTCTCATGACGGCGTCGAGCGTACCTATGCCATGCAGGCCGGTCGCGAGGTCCACGTCATGGTTCAGCCGGACAAGATCTCCGATGCCCAGTCCACGGTTCTGGCTCACGATATCGCCCATCAGATCGAGGAAGAGATGGAGTATCCCGGTCAGGTGCGCGTCGTCGTGATTCGCGAGAGCCGCGCTGTCGATATCGCTAAATAATATGAGCGACGCGAACGAGCTCATCTCATTTATCGCGTCGATGTCGGGGGAGGGCAACCTTCGCGTCGAGGAGAACCTTGGCGAGGGGTATGTCCGCCTCCGCGTTTCGGAGGCCGAGCGGCGCCAGGCAAAGCACGACATTCAGCATGTCGAGGATATCGTCATCGAAATGCTCCGTAATGCTCGCGATGCCGGCGCCGACAAGGTCTATCTCGCCACGACCAAGGAAGATGGCGTCCGCACGCTTGTCTTTCTGGATAACGGCTCGGGTGTTCCGCAGGATATGCAAGAGCGAATCTTCGATGCTCGCGTTACCTCAAAGCTCGAGAGCATGAAGATGGACCGTTGGGGCGTTCACGGTCGTGGCATGGCATTGTTTTCGATCAAGCAGAACACCGACGAGGCCCGCGTGGTCACGTCTGGTGTCGATCTTGGCTCAGCCTTTAAGGTGAGCGTTGCGGCCGACCGCCTCAGCGAGCGTGCCGATCAGTCCAGCTGGCCCCAGGCCGTCAAGGATGAGGACGGACGTTATGTCTGTGCTCGCGGTCCGCATAATATTATTCGCGCTGCCTGTGAGTTTGCGCTCGAGGAGTTGCGTGGTTGCGATGTCTATCTTGGTTCTCCGTCTGAGATTGCCGCGACCCTTTATGCTCAGGCGTCAAGTCGGCTCGATACGTCGCGTCTCCTGTTCATTGATGACGAGAGCGAGCTTCCGGTTGTCGACCGTTTAGGCCTTGCCTCTGATGCCGAGGACTTTATCCGTATCTGTTCGGGTTTGGGTCTTGAGATGTCCGAGCGCACGGCCCATCGCATTTTGGCAGGGCAGATTAAGCCCGTTCGCGGTGTGACCGCGCGTCTGCTGCGCGAGCGTGATTCGTCCTCGCATGCGCCGGCTCCTGTCGATCTCGCGAAGGATCGTCGCGGGCTACGTATTGCCAAGGATGACATGGCACAGTTTTCGCGTGCTGTGGAGCGCGACTTTAATGACCTTGCCGCCCGGTACTATCTCAACCTTTGCGGCGACCCAAAGATTCGTGTTTCGCGTGATCGAATCACTGTGACCTTCGATCTTGCCAAAGAGGAATAGTGCCTTTACCGAGTCCACTCGGTACGATACAGTTATTGCAGTTAAAACGTACTTTTAAACGCAGGAGTTTCTTCATGGATTGCCTGAAGGTATCAAGCAAATCATCGCCCGCGTCCGTTGCCGGCGCCATCGCCGGCATGGTCAAGGATGGTGTACCCGTCAACATCCAGTGTGTCGGTGCCGGTGCTGTCAACCAGGCCATTAAGGCTGTTGCTATCGCGCGCGGTTTTTTGATTCCAACCGGTTTTGATATTTCCTGCGCGCCCGTGTTCTCCGACATCCTCATTAACGGGGAGTCGCGCACGGCCATCCGCCTTTCTATCTACGTTCACCAGATCAATCGAGCTGCTATGGATAACGTCGTCATGGATGACGTTAAGCCTGTGGCATAGCTTCTGCTTGCCTCGTTTCGCTCCCCATCGTTAGGACTTATGCACATGGACCAGCGTTCCGTACGCGATATTCTTGCCGGTAAAACCTATTTTATCCGCACATTTGGCTGCCAGATGAATCAGCACGACTCCGAGCGTGTGAGTGGCCTGCTTGATTCGTATGGCTGCCTCATGGCGCTCGATCCCGAGCATGCCGATATCGTTGTGTTCATGACGTGCTGTGTGCGCGAGGCTGCCGATACGCGCCTGTACGGTCAGTGCAATTCCTGCAAAAGCCTGCCGCCTTCGCCTTCGGGCAAGCGCGTGGTTGCCGTTGGTGGTTGCATCGCACAGCGCGATGGCGAGGGTCTGCTCACCAACGTCGATAACGTCAATGTCATCTTTGGCACGCATTCCATCGCACATGTGGCCGAGCTCATTGCCGAGGCGTTCCTTGATGGTAAGCGTCATATCCGCACCAATGAGCATGAGGATACGGATGCCATGAGCATGCCGTGGCATCGCGAGACTCAGTATCACGCCTGGGTGCCCATCATGACGGGCTGCAATAATTTCTGCACCTATTGCATCGTGCCGTACGTGCGCGGTCGCGAAAAGAGCCGCCCCTTCGAGGAGATTGTCGACGAGGTGACCGGTTTGGTGCGCCAGGGCGTGCGTGAGATTACGCTGCTGGGCCAAAACGTTAACTCATATGGTCGCGATCTGTTTGGCAAGCCGCGTTTTGCCGATCTGCTGCGTGCCGTGGGCGATACGGGCGTGGAGCGCATCTTCTTTACGTCTTCGCATCCCAAGGACCTGTTGCCCGAGACCATCGACGCCATGGCCGAGACGCCTGCCGTTATGCCGCAGCTGCACTTGGCCGTCCAGTCCGGTTCGACGCGGATCCTCAAAGAGATGAATCGCCGTTATACACGCGAGGACTATCTGGGCCTTGTCGATCGCATTCGCAACCGCATGCCCGATATTGCGCTCTCGACCGACATTATCGTTGGCTTCCCGGGCGAGACTGAAGAAGACTTTGAGCAGACGCTCTCACTTGCCGAGACGGTCCGCTATGCTCAGGCCTATACCTTCATCTATTCCAAGCGCGCCGGTACCCCGGCCGCCGAGATTGACGATCCTACGCCGCATGAGGTTATTCTCGAGCGTTTCAATCGCCTGGTTAAGGTTATCGAGACCACGGCACACGAGTATAACCAGGGCGAGCTTCATACTGTGGTTCCCGCGCTCATTGAGGGAACGAGTAAAAAGAACGATGCGGTCCTGCTGGGCAAGAGTCCCAAGAATCAGACCGTGCATGCGCCTATCCCCGAGGGTTACAGCATCGATCAGCTTGTTGGCAAGATCGTTGATGTTGACGTTGACGTTGCCAAGACCTGGTATTTATCCGGTTCCGTTGTGGGCGAGCCGCGCTAATGGTTTCTTCCGGGGCAGGTCTTTCCGCCGTTGCGATTGTCGGTCCGACGGCGGTTGGTAAGAGTGATGTTGCCGACCGTTTGGCAGCTCGTCTTTCGTCCGAAGTGCTGTCGTGCGATGCGATGCAAATCTATCGCGGCATGGACATCGGTACCGCAAAGATGGCGCCCGATGAGTGCACGGCGCCGCTGCGTCTCGTCGACATTGTAGAGCCGGGTGTGGCATATTCTGCTGCGCTTTATCAGGCTGACGCTCGCGCGCATGTTGAACGTCTCCTTGGTTCGGGTTGCCTGCCGGTTTTTTGCGGAGGTACGGGGCTATATCTCAAGGCAGCCCTCGATGAGATGGACTTTCCCTCGGGTGAACTTGAGGACGATCGCCGTGTGGGCTATCAGGAGCTTGCCGAGCGTATTGGCGAGGAAGGACTTCATGCCCTGCTTGCCGAGCGCGATCCAGAATCGGCTGCTGTTATTCATCCCCATAACGTGCGCCGTGTGATTCGTGCGCTCGAGATGCATGATGATGGCGTCTCCTATGCGCAGCAAAAGTCGCAGTTTAGTGTTCCGCACGAGCATTATCATGCCCTATGGTTTGGTCTGACGTGTAATCGCGAGGTGCTCTACGAGCGCATTAATCTGCGCGTCGATCTGATGTTTGAGCAGGGTCTTGTCGATGAGGTCCGCGGTCTTATGGCCCAGGGGCTGGGAGATGCCCTGACGTCGATGCAGGCAATTGGCTATAAAGAGATCATTGATGCTTTCAATGGCGTGATGAGCATGGATGAGGCTCGCGAACTCATTAAGATGCGTTCGCGTCGTTATGCCAAGCGTCAGCTTTCGTGGTTTAAGCGCGATGACCGTATCGTGTGGTTTGATATGGATGAATGTACGATCGATGAGGTCGTTGAGGATATCCTGCATCGTATTGAGGCTGCCTAATGGCCCGTTTCCCCCTTGTTCCCACGGCACCCGAGCCCGAGCGTGCCATTTTAGTTGGTGTTGAGTGGCGCGACAATGCATGGCCGCTCGATCGCTCGCTTGATGAGCTGGAGCGTCTTGCCCACACAGCTGGTGCCCGGTGCGTGGCACGCTTGTCGCAGCGTTTGGTAAAGCCGTATCCTAAATCGTTTATCGGTTCCGGTAAGGTTGAAGAGCTGTGCGGCCTGGTGCATCGCATGGATGCCGATGTCGTTATTTTTGACGACGACCTGACCCCCTCGCAGCAATCCTATTTGGAGAAAGCCGTGGGCGAGCCGGTAAAGATTATCGATCGCACAGCACTGATCCTGGATATCTTTGGCCTGCATGCTCAGACGCGTGAGGGACGCCTGCAGGTACAGCTGGCACAGCTTCAATATTTGTTGCCTCGCCTGCGTGGCATGTGGAGCCATCTTGCCAAGGAGCAGACGCGCGGCGGCATCGGCTCACGTTTTGGTCAGGGCGAAAGTCAGCTCGAGGTCGACCGTCGCCTCATTCGTAATAAGATCGCTGCGCTTCGTCGTGAGCTCAAGCAGGTTGAACAGCGTCGCGATGTTCAATCCAAGAGCCGTATTGAGTCACCGGCGTTTCGCGTCGCGTTAGCCGGTTATACCAATGCCGGTAAATCGACGTTGCTCAATCGTCTGACCGGTTCTACGGTACTTTCGCAGGACAAGCTGTTTGCTACGCTCGACCCGACGACGCGTTCATATCGCCTGCCTGGCGGTCGCGGCATGACGATTACCGATACCGTCGGCTTTATTCAAAAGCTGCCGCATGGTCTGGTCGATGCCTTTAAATCGACACTGTCCGAGGTGTTGGGTGCCGATCTAATTCTCAAAGTCGTAGATGCGTCTGACGAAGACTACGAGCGCCAGCTCGAGGCGGTCGATCGCGTTCTTGACGAGATCGGTGCCGGCGAGCGTTTGACGCTTACGGTATTCAATAAAATCGATCTTCTCGATAGCGTTGATCGACTGAGCTTCCGGCGTCGCTATCCCGAGGCCGTGCTGTTCTCGGCCCAGACGGGCGAGGGACTCGACGATCTCGTCGACCGTATTGCTCGTGAGGCGGCTGCTACCGATGTGTTGCTCTCTGCTGATATCCCGTATCGCGAGGGCGCCCTCATCACGCTGGTGCATGAGCAGGGAACCCTTTTGCACGAGGAATATCTTGAGGACGGCGTTCGTATTGTGGCGAAGCTGCCGGCCCGTATCGCGCCGCGGCTCGAGCGTTATCGCACTGAGTAGACGAGCTCCAAAATGCCCAGAATGATGGGCTGATGCAGCAGATAAAAGGGGAGTGCATGACGTCCAAGGCTGGCGAGCGCCGGGACGGGATTGGCGTAGGCCCAGCTTGAGGCGGGATGTTCACATCTTTGAGCGGTACGCGCAGCAAAGTATCCTGTGAGATACATGAATATGAACGGGATGATTGGATAATAGTCGCCTGAAACGAACCAGGGGTCGGGAAATCCTAGCCACGCCAAATAGGGGAATGAATAGGTCGATTTCGGGATGCCCCATGTCGCTGCGAAGAGAGCGAGGCATATCGCAATGCCCCACGTGCTGGACACTTTCTGAAGCATCGGTCGTATTACGGCTGCCACAGCGGTACACGCCGCCATGCAATAAATGATGCCAAAGTTCACTGAATCGTCGACCGATACGAGCGTTGTTGCGATCCAGACGACCAAAGCTGCGGCTGCGTACTTGGCCGCTCGTTTAGCATTGTTGCGTGAGAGCGTGCACATCCAACCCGCGATAAACAAAAATATCCAGCTGATGCTGGCGCGCCAGATGTCTTGAAAGACGGTCTGGGTAAACCAGGGCATATCCCAACCGTACAGGTAGGCGAGATCGTAGCAAGCGTGAAAACCTGCCATTGAAATCATCGTAAACCCGCGGACGGTATCAAAGATAGTGATGCGTTTTTGCATTACGAGAACCGGCGCATCAAGCCGACGACTTTGCCCAAGATAACGGGATTCGTTGCATAGATAGGCTCCATGGTGTCATTCTCGGGCTGCAGGCGTACGCGTCCCTGCTCCTTGTAGAACGTCTTGACGGTCGCTGAACCATCAATCATGGCCACGACAATTTCGCCGTTCATGGCACTCTTTTGTTCACGGACGATGATGTAATCGCCATTGAAGATGCCGACATTGATCATTGAGCTCCCATGCACCTCAAGGATAAAGGAACCCTGATCGGTGGCGATTTCGGTCGGGATAGTAAAAGTGTCTTCGATATTCTGCTCGGCCAGAATGGGAATCCCAGCCGCAACGCGACCAACGAGCGGTAGCGAGACCGTTCCGCGAGGTGCGGTGGGCTCGTCAGATTTAGAAATTGAGACAGAGGAACCGTCCTCGTTAAAGAGTTCCAGGGCGCGCGGTTTGGTGGCATCGCGCTTGAGTAGCCCGCGCGCCTCCAGAGCAGATAGATGGGCGTGCACGGTGCTGGGGGAGGAAAGGCCCACGGCAGAAGCCATCTCGCGCACGCTGGGCGGATAACCCTTCTCCTGTTGATATTCCTTGATGAAATCGTAAATTTGCTGCTGACGCTTGGTAATTTTGCGAGCCATCAGGGCATCCTCTCTACCCATGTCAAACAAATGTTCGAATTTTGCTTGACAGGAACAACTGTTCGAAGATAATAATAACCGAACATTCGTTCTCGCGCTAGACATTTTTGTCCGCGCGGCTTGATAAAACTGTTCTCAGCAAAACACGCGAGAGGAGAACATGATGAACGCAACGAATATGGTCCAGGGAAACCTCGCCCTTAAGCTCGAGACGCCTGCCGCGCCCGCTTTTACTGTTGTCAAGGGCGGCCGCTCCGGCTTTCAGCCTTTGACCGTAAAGCCTGCTCGCAATCAGCAGGCTGTAGTCGCGCCGGCTCGCGTTGCCCTGAAGGTTCCGACGATTGTCGCCGTTGCCGTTGCGCTTACGCTCTTCTTTGTCCTCGCTACGTCGGTCTTTAGCGCTCGTCACGCTGCGTATGCCGAGTCCGTTTCCAATGTTACCTACGAGACCATTCGCGTTCAGCCTGGCGATTCTCTTTGGTCGCTTGCCGAGGAATATCCAATCGAAGGCCTTTCCACGCAAGAGACTTCCGACATGATTCGTAGCGTCAATCATCTGGAGCACGGTTCGCTCGCCGCCGGTGCGCATCTTAAGGTTCCTGCTCGTTCGTAATCATTATCGCGCTGCGCATGGTACCCTTGTTATCGTTTAAGAGGAGGTACCATGCGCTGTCCCAAATGCGGCAAGGCACATACCCGCGTCGTTGATTCCCGTATGCAGGAGTCTAATAACACCATTAAGCGTCGTCGCGAATGTTGCTCGTGTAACTACCGCTTTACGACGTTCGAGCGGTGCGAAGACCCAATCGAGGTCATTAAGTCAGACGGAACCAAGCAGCGGTTCGATCGTAATAAGCTGCTCGTTGGCTTGATGCGTGCCACCATCAAGCGTGATATCGACACTAAGAAGCTTAATGAGATTATCGACGACATCGAGGTCGAGCTGCGCTCTCGCACGCTGACGGCTGTCACGTCCCATGAGTTGGGTGACATGGTGCTCAAGCGCTTGGCCAAGATCGACAAGGTGGCGTACATCCGCTTTGCCTCGGTCTACCGCGATTTCAAAGACGTCGATGAGTTTCTGCAAGAGCTCGACAAGCTAAGGTGATTCCATGTCCAACATTACCGTCAACATAAAGCGTCTCGACCCCACCGTCGAGCTTCCCAAATACGCCCATCCCACCGATGCCGGCTTGGATCTGCGCTCCAACGAGGACTGCGTTCTGAAGCCCTTCGAACGCCGTCTGGTCTCTACTGGGCTGGCCATCGCCCTGCCCGATGGCTACGCCGGCTTCGTCCAGCCCCGCAGCGGCTTGGCCATCAAGCAGGGCCTGTCTATAGTCAACACGCCGGGCCTCATCGACGCCCACTACCGAGGAGAACTCAAGGTTATCCTCATCAACCTGGATCCCTCCAACAACATCCAAATCAACAAAGGCGACCGCATAGCCCAACTCGTCATCCAAGAAGTCCCCACGGTCAATCTCATGGAAGTAGAAGAACTAGACAAAACCGACCGAGGCAACGGAGGCTTCGGCTCCAGCGGCGTCGCCTAGGGCGCTCGTATCCCTCCAGCCCGGGGCTTACCTATATCATTCCATGCTCAAACATTCTCGCGTCGCTTCGCTCGCTGCGAAACTGCGCGTGGAACGATATAGGTAAGCCCCGGGCGGGCGGCTACTCGCTTGAAACATTATTTACTTTTCTAGTAAGCCGATGCGACAAAGGGGCTGTCCCTTTGTCGCATCGGCTTACTGTATTTTTATTTTCCTGTTTTACCTTTGCAGGTTCTAATGGAGGGGATTCTGAAGTAGCTGCTAGTAAGTAAACGCAGCCGCTCTGCCGGAGCCGCCCTTATATCGTTCCACGCGCAGTTTCGCAGCGAAGTGAGAATGTTTGAGCATGGAATGATATAAGGGCGGCTCCGACAGAGCGGCGGACATTCGACTAGCGGATATGCGCGGGTTTTCCGCCCCAATAGAAGCGGCAGAAGGCTCGTTTGCGCTTTTGGGGCTTGCCTACTAGCTCCATGGTTGCGATGGCTATGTCTTCGGCTGCGTGGGGGCGGCGTAGTACTTCGCCATTGATGAGTAGGGCTTTGAGTGATTCGGGATGGTCGTGCAGGTGACGTAGGGTAACGATGAGCTCTCGTGCGGTGGTGACATGCATGCTGGCGCCCATGCCGGTGAGCATCGTGGTGTTGGCCTTTTCCTGGCCATAGGACTTGCCCAGCAGGATCATCGGCAGATGTGCGCATAGGCACTCGGTGACGGTGAGCCCGCCCGACTTGAGGATTGCCAGGTCGCAGCCGTGCATGAGGGCCGCCATGTCATCCACGTAGTCCAGAACTGTGACGTTTTCGAGCTTCATGGCGTCGAAGAGCGTTTTGAGTCGGGTGGCGTATTCCTTATCCTTGCCCGGCAAAAAGATAAAGTGCATGTCCTCGAAGCTGCGCAGGAAGGGGAGGGTGCGGTCCATCTCCGCGCGAAAGCGAACGTACGGTTGAGGTAAACTGGCGCCGGCCATTACCAGCACAATGGTCTTGTCGACGGGGAGGTTGAACTTCTGAAGTTCTTCCTTGCGACTGTAATCCGTGTCAAACCCGGCGCGAATGGGGATACCTGTAATGCGAATCTTTGCTTCGGGGACCTTACGGGGGCGGAGCGTTTCGGCCATAAATTCGTTGGCAACACAGAATAGATCGGTGTCCTTGTGGGGCCACCAGCCCTCGACTTCGTAGTCGGTCGGTACGCAGATGACCGGATAATCGATACCCGTAATTACGCGGGCACCCACGGCAACATTGGCTGCTGTGATGTGCGTTGCGACCACAGCTATGGGCCTGCGGCTACGAATATATTCGTTGAAGGCGGGGAACATAATTCGCGACCATGCCGTGCCGCCACCCCAAAGAAGATGTCCCGTAAGCGTATATCGCCAGGTCAGGTCGTAGATGGGGCGCGTGGCTCCCGTAAAAGAAGCCGCGGTCTTATTGCCGTCAAATTTAATACGTCCAAAATCAAGGATATCGAGCACTTCAATCTCAACATCCTCGGGGATGCCGCTGTTGCCGCGGATGAGGTCGAATGCCTGCGCAATCGCATTTGCGGCGGCCTTGTGGCCCGAGCCGACCGAGGCGTGAACGATGGTCACGAGAGGTTTTTGCTGAGCCAAGAGCGAGGTTTGCTCCGATTGGGGAGTGCTGTGCGTGAGCAGGGGAGCGTCGTCGCTCGTCTGCGTCTGATCCATCGATAACTCCCCTTCGACGTTGTAACACGGATTTATCATTGTAGTGCATGAGTGTCACGTTCACGTAAATTTGGGTATGAGCGCAAAGAACGTCAATGTATCGACGAGAGGATATTCCATGACTACCGATCAGCCGATTGATGTTGCGATTATCGGTGGAGGCCCCGCGGGCTATGCTGCCGCCATTTACGCTGCGCGTGCCAACCTGACGACGACCGTGATTGAGCAGGGCATGTCGGGCGGACAGATCGCCACGACCAATGAAGTCGAGAACTATCCGGGCATTCCGCTCTTGAGTGGCGCCGAACTCGGCGAGCGTTTTCAGCAACATGCAGAGGGACTGGGAGCGCAGGTTACATGGAGCATGGTTACGGGTATCGATTACGATGCCGATGCAGCGCTGTTTACGGTGCATCACGATATGGACGATACGCTGGCCTCGAGCGTTATCGCTTGTATGGGTGCCACGCCGCGATCTGCTGGTTTCGCTGGCGAGGATACGTATCGCGGTCGTGGCGTTTCGTATTGCGCGACGTGTGACGGCATGTTCTTCCGTGGCAAGCAGGTTTTTGTCATTGGCGGCGGCAATGCTGCCTGTGAGGAAGCCCTGTTCTTGTCAGAAATCGCCAGCAGCGTGACCATCGTCTTGCGTCGCGATCAGTTCCGTGCGCCTGATGGTGTTGTTCAGAAGGTGCTCGAAAAGGACAATATTACAGTTAGGTACCAAACTAGTATTGTGGAGCTCTCGGGCGAAGCCATGCCAACGACGATCACCTTTAAGGACAATGCATCCGGTGAGACTCATACCGAGTCATTTGAGCCCGGCTCGTTTGGCATCTTTGTCTTTACCGGGACGCAACCCCATACCGAGCTTGTTGAGCATCTAGTCGATCTGGCGCCTGATGGCGGCATTCTGACTGATGAATCCATGGCGACCCGCACGCCAGGGTTATTTGCCGCTGGCGATATCCGTTCCAAGCGCTTACGTCAGGTTGTGACCGCCGTTTCTGACGGAGCCATAGCAGCAACTAGCGCATACGCGTTTCTCCGCGGATAAGTACGATAATATATCTTATGTAAAGTTGCTATCTTTAAACAAAGTGGTTGGACGGTGCATCAATGTGCTGTCCAACCACTTTGTTTAGCGGCTATGTGGTATGCAAAACTAGATAACCTAGAATACAATATAGAAAACGAACGGAGGCCTCTTATGAACCACGTTAAACATGTTATCCCGATGTCCGATACATCGGTCAGCATTAAACCGGAGGATATTCAGCCGACGGTGCTGCCGGATGCATTTATTCAGTCCGATATGGTGGGTAAACTCAACGCGTTGAGCCTGCCACGCTATGACCAGCTGCCCAACGTAACGCTCTATCGCGATCAGGTTATTGAATATGTTGCGCTGTGGATGGAGCCGCTTTCGATTTGCGTAGAGCAGCCCGTTATCACGCCATCGATGATCAATAACTACGTGAAGGTTGGTCTCGTTCCCGCGCCGGTTAAAAAGCAGTATGGCCGTGAGCAGATTGCGCGTCTCATAGCCATTTGTATCTTTAAGCAGGTGCTGCCCATCGCTGCGGTTCAGGCGCTCTTTAATATTCAGCGCTTGAGCTACGACGCTCCGACCGCCTTTGATTATGTTGTCGATCAGCTCGAGGCATCGATTCGTGCGGCGTTTTCCGTCGAGCAGACTCCCGTGCCCGATACCGCACGTCAGGTTACGCGCGAGTCGCTGCTCGTGCGCAGTGCGGTATCGTCCTTCGTTTCGAAGGCATACCTGATGAGCTACCTAAAGTTCAATGGGTTTAATAGTTAACCTAGGTATAAAACGGGCGGGATAAGGGGCCACTGGCCCCTTATCCCGCCCGTGCGTTTGTCTAGTTGGACATTATCGGCCCGAAGCTACGCCCATGCCGTAACCGATGATGAGACCGTGCATCTCGGCGTAATAGGAATCTAGCCCGTTACAGGGCATGATGATAGTCTTGGAGCCTGGCCAGTGCTCCACAATGCGGTCGGCAAGCGCCTGGGCTCCAGCTTCGTTCTCGACGTGGTCGATAACGACCTCGCCGCCGGTAAAGCCTTCGGCCTCCATGGTGTCGACAATCTTGGTGAGCATTTTCTTTTCGCCGCGGGTGTGCCCAACGAGTTCAATTTTACCCGCTTCGCTCGCCGTGCCCAAAATGCGGATATTGAGCTTGTTAGCAATAACGCCGGCCGCCTTAGGGATACGTCCGGCCTTCGCAAGGTTTTCGTAATTGCACAAACTAAAGAGAATCTTGCTGTTCTGCTCCAAGCTATCGAAGTAGGCACAGGCGTCCTCAAAGGAGGTGTCCGGGTTGCTTGCAAGATAGCGGTCGAACAGTAGGAAGATCAGATCCATTTTGCCACCTGCGGCTCGCGAGTTAACTAAATGAATCTGACGGTTGGGCTCCTCGGCAAGTACCATGTCACGTGCGGTGGCCGCGGCATTGTAGCTTCCCGATACGCCCTCGGAGATGGGCATGCAGATCGTTTTGTCGGCAAGCTTAAAAAGCTCAGCCCACTCGCCCACACTCGGACAGGCGCTCGAAGAAGCGCTCGACTCCGCCTGCACGGCGCAATTGAGCTCGTGAACATCGAGCGAGAGGTCGTCGACAAATTCGCGCTCCCCCACTCGGATCTTAAGGGGTGCAAATGCAAAGGTGGTATAAGGTGCGGTTGGCTGCCAATCGCGAAGATTGCAGCTCGAATCGGAGATGAGTGCCCAGCTCATTGAGGGTCCTTTCTAATTGTTCCCCAACAATTATAGCCATCTTTTAGATTGATTGGACGGCTATCTAGTTTTGAATACTAGATAGCCGTACTGATCTTATGACAAACGGTAGGGCAAAAAGAATGGGCCTCGTGACTCAAGATCGCGAGGCCCATGTTCGTTCGCTGTAGTAATAAATTAGTAGCGTACGAAGATGTAGTTGTTGTTCATACCGGCTGCGACGGAGCTGATGATGACGCCCGTTTTGTAGTCGGAAGCATGGATCATCTGGCCGTTACCAATGTAGATGCCGGTGTGGTAAGAGTTAACAACGACGTCGCCAGGCTGGGGATCGGATACACGGGTCCAGCCCATGAAGGTACCTGTCGTGCCAAGGCGGCAATAACGTCCGGTGAGGCAATAGCTTACAAAACCGGAGCAGTCAAAGCTGTTCGGTCCAATGCCGCCCCAAGAGTAAGCGTATCCGAGCTTGCTGTAGGCGCGCGAAACAACGGTACCGCCGTCAACGGACTGGCTCGGTGCGGAAGGCGTCGGAGCCGGAGCGGGCGTCACGGGCTGCGGTGTGGGGGCAGGAGCGGGCGCAGGCGCAGGCGTGTTGCCGCCGCCGTTGTTGGTCGTACCGCCACCATTGTTGGTGTTCTCGGTCGTACCGGCGGTGTCGTTGCTCACCGTGGCCTTTTCGGCAGTGCTGGCGTTGATACCGGCCTGCAGCGCGGCGTTGGCCTCGGCCTCGGCGGCAAGCTCGGCCTGCAGCTGTGAATCCAGGGAGTTCACGACATTCTGGGCCTCAGCCTGCTGGGCATTGAGCTCGTCGACCTTCTTCTGCGTCGCGGCGACGTTCTTCTCCTGCTCGGTCTGCTTATCGGTGAGCTGCTGCTTAAGGTCCTTGACCTCCTGAATGGTCTGGGCCTGCTTGTCGGAAACCTTGCCGTAGTAGAACAGACGGTTGAGCATGTCGCCCAGATCGTCGACGCCCGTCAGGACCTGAAGGAGACTCAGACCGCCGGTCTTGTACTCACCGGCAACATAGCTCGAAAGCTTTGCCTGACCCTCCGCAATCTCTTGCTGCTTTTGCGTGATCTCGCCTGCAGTCTGATCAAGCTCCTGCGTCTGTGCGGAGAGTTCTTCATGAATTTGCTGGGTTTGGGTGCCAATCTGCTCGAGCTTGGTACGGGCAGCGGCAAGGTCGGATGCGGTATCGGCGTAGGCCGGAGCCACGAGGCCCAGGCCCAAAACACAAGCGAGGGTTGCCGTAGCAGCGCAGCGAGCCATGTTTCTGTGCGTGTTTGCTGTGCGCATGTAGCTTCCTTTCCGGTATCTAAGGGTAGCGGCTAGTCCACCGTTACCAGGCTAAAGAGTTCAACGTCCTCGTTAGAAGGCGTGAGCTTCTTGCGCGGGTTGAGAAACGCAAGCTCAAGGATACAACCGTAGCCCACAAGCTTTGCGCCCATATCTCGCACCAGTTTACCTGTTGCCTCGACGGTTCCGCCCGTCGCGACCAAGTCGTCCAGAATCAACACGGTATCTTTAGAGCTGATAGCGTCGGCGTGGATCTCGATAGAATCCGTTCCATACTCGAGTTCGTAGCTCTCGCTTACCGTCTTGCGCGGCAGTTTGCCCGGCTTACGTGCGGGAACAAAGCCGGCGCCCAGGGCGACGGCCACGGGTACGCCCACCATAAAGCCGCGGGCCTCGGGGCCGACGACCTTGGTAATGCCCATGCCAGCAAAATGCTCGGCCAGGGCATTCACCATGGCCTTCAGAGCCTCGGGATTGCCAAAGAGCGGCGTGATGTCCTTAAATACGACTCCGGGTTCGGGATAGTCGGGAATATCGACGATATGAGATTCGAAGTCATACATGGCGTGACCTTTCATGGATTGCCGGGTAGACGGCGGTTATTTACCCGCGTTAGCAGACGAGCTATGCGAGGGGACGACGACCTTGGACGGCTGCACGAGCGACTCGTCATGCGCGGTAACCGCGGGAACACTTGCCCCATCGCTTTTAGCCTTGGTGGACTCGGAACGCGCGATCTCCTCATCGAGAGCATCGATGTCAGCGTCCTCGACCACGGCGTTGAGCGACTCAAAGACACGATTCTTAAGGAGCGCGGTGTGCACACCCTCGGTGAGGTCATGCAACTTTTTAAAAGCGCGCTCGAGCTTGGCGTCGCGCTCGTCATCGGAGGTATCCATGCCGAGCATACTCACGAGAACCTGCTCAAACATCGAAGACTCGCGGTTTGCCGACGATACGTACTGACGCAGGTTGCGCGGCTCAATGTGGAAGCGCGACAGCTCCGAGCAGTAACGGATAATCGGGAAATCTCGGCCATCGACGAGCTCTCGGTTCTGCGGGCTCTTGATGATGCGGATAAGATCGTTCTCGGCAAGGGAGCGGATAAACGAGATCTCGACGCCGAGCATATCGGGAATGGTCTCGATGGGATGCAGCTTTTGCTTGGTCTCCTTGGGTTCCGTCTTAAGCGGAACATCGGACAAAAGACCCACCTCGTAAGCCAAAGTGGACAGGTCCGTTGCGTTTTCCAAGCGTTGCTTAATGACGTTGAGCGGCATGTAGCGGGTCTTCTGCAGGTGCAGGATGACCTCGAGACGGTCAACGTCTTCCTTGGAGTACTGACGATACCCCTTAGGCGTGCGATGAGGGGTGATGAGCCCCTCATCTTCTAGAAATCTAATTTTTGAGTTTGAAAGATCGGGGTATGCGCCTCGAAGAAGGTTGACGACTTGGCCGATACTCAGATAGTTGCGTTCGGCCATTACCTACTCACCGGTTTCGATGCGCTCCGGCGTGCTCTCGTGGTAGATGAGCGTGAACGTACCGATCTGAACGGAAGAGCCGTCGTGCAGCGGAGCACCGTTGACGATGGCGCCGTCGACCCAGGTGCCGTTGAGCGAGCCCAGATCCTCAATACGGGCGCCCAGGCCCTCACGAATAATGCGTGCGTGGCTGCGCGAGACCGTCATGTCGTTGAGGAAGATGCCGTTCGCGGGATCGCGGCCGATGGTGGTCACGTCGTCCTCGAGCTCAAAGGCGGCTCCGGTCTGCGGGCCCTTGACGATGGACAGAACCGGAGCGGTGATGTGCACGTTGGCCATAAGGTCGGGAACAGTGACATCGCTCGAAGGAACGCGGAAAACGCAGGTAGCGTCCGCAGTCTTATCGTTCTGAGGCATATTGTTAACCTTGTTGTCCATGACAACCCCTATCTAACGCGGCCACGCCGCAAAGAATGAACCGTACGTAATCATACCCCAATGAATCAGTCTTCGATTTCGGGGTTGAGAAAGTCGGTGTCCTCGTCCTCGGGATGCGCGATGGCCTGTTTAATGGCCGCCCCTCCCTTAATGGAATAGATGACAGCGGTGAGCATGGAGAAGATCACGCCGCCGTACACAAAGAAGATGCCGAGGGGCACCGAGCTGCCGTTGAGGCCCGGGAATGCCGTGAACGTGGCGGGCAGCAGATGCCAGCCGTCCACGACGGGAAAGCCCAGCAGCATGAGCGAGAAGCCGGTCATGAGCAGTGCCGTGGCAATTTTCCCGGGAAAGACGACGTCGATGGGGCAACGGTGGTAGTGGCGTACGATGAGCGATCCGATCCCTAAGTAAACATCGCGACCGATAATAAGTATGCAGACCCAGATGGGCAACTCGCCGCGGACCACGAGACCCAGCACGCCGGTAAACAGCAGCGCGCGGTCGCAGATGGGATCCATAACCTTGCCGAGCCACGAGACCGTTTTGGTCATGCGGGCAATCTGACCGTCCATCCAGTCGGTGGAGGCCGCGATGGCATAGATGACAATGGCGACCACACGGTTGTTGTCCGTCACGAACAGGTACAAAAAGACGAGCGTGAGGACCAGGCGCGTAAAGGTAATAAAATTGGAGATCGTGAAGATCTTATTCGACGGGTAATCGGAAGTGCCGATAAGCTCCTTTTTGATCTTCTTCTTGATGCCCACAGGACTCCCCCGCTGGTAAACGACAAGACTTTCGATACTATACCCGTTCTAGCGATGTCTATCCAGCGTAAGCATAGAGAGTCCAGACATGTGGAGGGTGGTATCGGGCGGGATGTCATTCGATTTTGTGTACATCAGCCTCCAAAAATGACATTTTATGTCTGACGTTGAACGAAGCTGGTTGATAACAAGCAGGTGGAATAAACATGGAGCCCGACACCTCTCGCGCAATCGACGCGCGGCAAGGGTCTGGCCCATCTCATATGTTGCCAACGCTAACGGTGAACCTGAGCGCCCGGGCACATTCTTTGTTGGCTGAAACCGGCATAGCAACTAGCGGAAGGCATCATCGAAGGAGTGCGCTGTAAAGCACCCGTCTCCTTAACTGTTAGAAATGCGAGTTAATAATCTATGTGGTCGATATGCCGTTAAACCCGCATATCGATACCGTTCAGCCATTCGCCTCGCCCCCATCGCACGCATCTTCATTCGGTCTGTCATTATTAATCTAACGATGCTTTGGGAAATGCAGGTGCTTCTGAATGTACTGTCGACTTCTTCTCAAACTAATCCTAAGAGACAGGGCCGTATGGATTTCCACGCTCGTTCTTGCTGCAGCCTTTTCCGTCCCCATTGCGTTCAATTCACCCATCTACGGCCCCTTCTTTATGAAGCAGGGCATGCAGGGCTTTGTCGACGCATTCAATACGCGCGCGCCCCAGGCCAGCGGCACAGACCTATCGCCAGAGCAGCAAGATGACGCTGAGCTTGCAAGATACGCGAACGCCGCCCTCGCCGCTCAAACCGACGCCGCCTTTCTCGATTCTGCCGAGAGCTACTACGCGCTCATGGACGAGGGCTTCCAATCCGGGTCCATCGTGGGGGACCAGGAGACCAATGACGCAGAGCTCGCATATTGCCGCGCTCTGAGCAGCTCCGGCATCGCGGATATCCCGGCCTCCGCAAACGACCTGCCGTTCCTCTCCTTCCTGCCCTACGCCATTGCCCAGGCGCCGTCCTTCCTTCCCTTCATCCCCTTCCTTCTCTCGTCGATACTCGTGCTCGGCGCCACAAGGCCCGGGACCCTGGCGGCAAAGGCGCCCGTGCCCAAATTCCGGCGCCTTATCCAAACCGTGTTTTCGATAATTGGCGCGGGGACCGCGATGCTCCTCGCCGGCCTTGCGCCCGGGAGTATTTACGCCTTGGCCCTAAACGGCTTCGGGCAGATCGGGTACCCGATCGCCTTCTTCCATAACGGCGCGCTCACTACCACGACCGCGGGAAACGTCTTCACGACCATACTTCTCGCGCTGCTCGCGGGCGGAACCTTGATATCCGTTTGCTCCGCCGTCCTATCGACCGCAACGAGGCGCGTCCTCGCGGGCCCCCTTACCTCCGCGCTGCTTGTCGCGGCCCCGGCATTCCCGTTACTGTCCGATTCGGCACTGGGGCATAACGCCGCGCTCGAGCTCCTGCCGCTGGCCGTGTTCTCGCCTATCGAGGCAACGGGTTACGTAGGATGCTTCCCGACAGAATTCATTGGCTCCGGTTCGGGCGGCGCATCGATGCTTGCCGTGGCCCTGGCATACGTCGCGGTCCTTTTCGCGGTCGGCGCCGTTGCGGCACGTTCGCCCAAACAGGCTGGACCCGCTAAAAAGCACCATGGGCTTGAGCTCCTGGACGTAAGCGTGGGATACGGGAGTACGACGATACTTTCGATCGGGTCGCTTTCCTTGGGCCCGGGAACGGCGGCGGGCCTCGTCGCTCCCAACGGCTCGGGGAAAACCACCCTTCTTGAAGCGCTGTCGGGCCAATTTCCCACCCGCATCCGCTCGGGAAGCCTGGCGGCAGACGGAATCTACCAACGTCGATCAGCCGAATTCGCAGAACTCGTCTACCTGAGCTCTTCGGGCGGCGCGGATCTCTACCCCACGCTATCGGCCATCGAGCACCTCTCTTTCGTTAGGGAGGCGTGGAAATCGGCCGCCGACATCGACTCGCTCTGCAACTCCCTCGGAATCTCCCCATATCTCGACAAGCCGACCCGTAAACTCTCGACAGGAATGAAGCAGCAGGTAAAGCTTGCCATGGCGATAGCGACCGATTGCCCGTACCTCATCCTCGATGAACCGCTGAACGGCCTCGATCCGGGAAAACGGAAAACCTCCTGCGACGCGATGCGCAGCGAGGTGGCGCGGGGACGCAGCGTGCTCATCTCAAGCCATCTACTCGACGACCTGGCAGACCTCACCAACTCGTTCTACTTCATCGAGGCCGGCACGCTCGTGGAAAAGACCGAGTCGTCCTCGCAGACGCTCAAGCAGGAATACCTCGATACATACGAGGGAGGTGAATGACATGATAGGCAAGAGCTATGCAAAGATAGCGATTGTTGGCTCTGCACTTTGTCTTGCAATGGTGCTATGTGCATCATTTGCGAGGTATAGGTCCGAGCAGTCGTTCATCGATGGCGCTGAAAACGGTTTTGGCATAGACGGGATGTATGTCAACGATGGCGCGACCAGGCCGTCTATGGCGATTCTTGCAGGCGAAGACATGGAATGGCAAATCTGTAATGACGATGGCTCTTGTCTGAGTGGTCGTTTGGCCGCAACGAGCGACCCGAATTCGTTCGATCTTCTCGACAATGATGGATCGGATTGCGGTTCAGTTCACCTGTCGTATGCATCACGAGACGGGATGGACGGCATTCTCTACGTCTCCCACGAGACTGGCGATTTCAAGATGCGCAGGACTAACCGAGTGCCGGCTTTTATCGAGGAGTGAGAACTCCCGGCGGTCTGCCGATCAGGCCGCCGGGGTATCGAACCCCGCATTCATCCGTACACACACGGATGAATGCGGGAAGTGTCCGGATGAAGTTGATAATCAAGGAAACAATGCCGTTCTGCCTGGGACGGCTTTGGCCTGGACTTTAACTACAACATCGCGATCGACACTTATCAGCTCGCGCGACGCGCATGGCCAGATCTCGGACGCTGGTGCATGGAGGACCTTCGAGATTTACTGTACATCCAAAACGACGACGCACACCGCGTGCTCGCCGACTGCGAAGACGAGTTGGCTGTCTACAATGCGATCAGAAACGGCGTGAAGTCCGGAGAGCTTTCTGTCGAACCGCCGCGCCGTCGCGCGAGCCGACCGGGCAACCCGGGCAATCTGATCCTGGCTCTCCCGGTCGTATTCCTACGATATCGCCCCTAGATCACCAATGTGTCAGATAAAGAATGAGGCAATGGCTGTGATCACGCCTACGGCGGACGCAACGACTGCGCCCTTTTTCCTCTCCTTTAGTCCGACGAATAGGGTTGCCGTAAAGTAAAGGGCGGAAATGCAGTCTATGGCAAGCGAAACGAGTTCCTTGGGCGGTTTCAGCAAAAGGTCGCTAGCAAAGAGTAATGCAAGCAGGGCAAAGCCGATTGTGACCAAGTATCTCGATTGATTTTGCGACAGCATGGCAACTGCCTTTCAGAACATGCAAGTGAAAAGTCGGTACGATGTCATTGCGGTTGCAAACAAGCCGCCGTCAGGACCGGTTGTCACGAGACCGGCGATAACGCATTTTCTCGGTTTCCAGCTCATGACAGACCCCTCTCTCATGGTGCAACGCATACATTATGAGATATGCACATTATCTCGCTAATCAATTTCAATATCCATCATCCAACTAAAGAATACTGACTCACTGGTTCAGCGACGATGCGTTTTTACCCTCGCGTTCCCACTCGCCGCGTCGGCGGTCGGAAGGGTCTCCGTCTCGCAATCAGCGACCTTGTAACCGTATCTGTCGAGCCAGGCGGCAAGCACGTCCCAATCGACGCGCTTCCAGTCGCCGCCCGGCGCGTGCTGCATCACGAGGCCTCCGGCGACCATGAGCGCGTGGATATGCCCTCCTTGCAGGCCAGCGATGATCCCGCCGGTGCATACGATGCCAGGTCGCTGTGCCGGCATGGCGCAAACGTATTGGCCTTTGTGCCCCTTTTGGCAACTTTAGCATGGCTGTAGGTTAAACCAACCCACAGCCATGAGCACGTTAACGTAGTACTATGCTAATTACACGGATAAGGCAGGGGTATTTTTCTTTGGCGAATATATTTGTATTTTATGGCAAGGGGAGTGGCGTTAAGGTTTTCATCGCTATATCAGTTGCCGTGTTCGCATTCTCTGCGCTATTTCTAAAAGTGGAGCGTTGCCAAAAAGATAGCGGAGGTGACTATTCACATTTGTGGTTCGTGAGCGGATTGGTGTTGAACGTTGACAGCTCTGGCGATTTTACCATGTCGGTCGAAAGCGAAGATCCATATAACGACGGGTCTGATCGTCTGACCATTCTGGTTGATTCAGAACATACGCGCTATGTAAGCGATAGCCCCGTGAGCGTTGGGTCTAAAGTCAAGGTAGGCTATTTTCTCGATTCCCGAAAGAAAAATACGATTCGCTGCTCTTCTGTGGATGTGTTGGAATAATTTTTGAGTAACTATCAGTAAAAAGCTGCGAGCAAAGGCCGCTCCACGTGGGGCGGCCTTTTTGGTGGATAGACGTTGCGGAGGATGATTGATTGACGTTTTTACTCCGCATGGAAATCGAGTGAGGATTCTGTTCCGCGAGGGGCGTGTTTTGAGGCTCTTGGCGGTACGTAATTCTCGTTCGGCGTCTTGACGGGACAAAACCCTCGGTTGACTTTTTGAAGCGTCCCTAGAATCAGCTGTTACGATAAAAACGGGGGGGGGTAACTCCGCGGACACGGCCTAGCGCGCTGCCATCCAGTGCCGATTCTGCCATACTCGCAATTCGGCGAGGATGAGGAGTATGAATTGATCGGGGCTTATAGGACAACACCAAAACCGGCATCGACGGCTCCATGGATGATTCGGATTCCAAATAGGCCCTGTTAGTTGAGCTACTTCTTTGCCGGTGTCGTATACGAAACCGCTATACCCGCGGCAATTGCCATGAGACAGCTCGCGATGAATCCGAACTCATACTTCAAAACGTTTGTTGCGGTCAGGGCGATAATCAACACGGTCGCAATTTGCAGAATTATCATTATTGCGAAGAGATTGATTCCTTGTTTGGCCGAAGTCGCTGAGTGAGTTTGGCTTTGTTGATTCAGGTTGTAGCTGACAACAAAAGCGATCAGTTCGCTTGATACGGGGCCGACTACATAGAAAAAGATTGCGTCAATGAAGCCTATAGTGTTGTAAGTTGTTTCGCCGGAAAAAACAGCGTATAAAGCATATCCAAATCTTGGCTGATTCATGTATGAGTACGAAAAGACGAAGAGCGTCAATATCGCTACTACCAGAAGTGCATTCAGGACAAATCGTTTGCTTTTCATCGATCGCTCCTTCCGGGTGACTCTTATTTGTAATTCTACAGCATCCATTTGTCTTTCAAAGAATTTGACTGTCCTAAATAACATGCACTTTCGCTGGAGGGTCGCTGTTTGGCGGCCCTCTTTTTTGCACAGGCGCGGTGGGATGGTAATAATCGGGCGGGAGTCAGCCGCTCTGATAGAATCGTCCTTGCTGTCGGCAGCCCTCGTGCCGGGCAGAGCCCTCCATCCGATGGGAGGTGATGCCCATGACCGATTTCACTGAGCTCGTGAAGCTCCTGACTGCTATGGTCTCGCTCCTCACGGCCCTTGTCGGCCTTTCCAAGGCACTCAAGCAGGGTTCGAAGCCCAAAAGACGATATGAGAAAGCCATTGGGGCCGCCTCCCCCGCGGCGCAGCTTCTTT
>UQIE01000005.1 GCA_900541065.1 uncultured Collinsella sp.
AAAGAGAAGAGGCGGGGCATGCCCCGCCTCTTACACCACATCTCTGCGCGCTACCGTTGTAGGGGTCGCTCGGACGTCATTTTGGGTGGTTTTGCCTGCTACTAAAATTGTAACAGTACTCATATTTGGCCTTTTTTGCCCATAGACCTTTGAGGTTGCGGCGAAAAGGGCTTGTTTTGATTGTTTGGAACAGGCGCAAGGCACGGAAACGATGTCTGGAGCGGCGGAGCGGCTTGGAATTCATCCGGAGAGGTCTTCATTGGCTACGCCAGAAGTGCCTCCAGGTGCCGGTACATAAGGAGCGCCCCTAACTGCCGCAGGGGGCGTCGGCCACAGCCGACGCCCCCTGCGGGTGTAAGCAGATTTGGCTGCGCGTTACTTGTCGGTGCCCAGCTTGTGCGGCTTGTAGGCGAGGGCATTGACGAGTGCGTCGCCGGCGGACTTGACGGCTGCCGGCTGCGGATCGTTGACGTGGTCTTCGGGGTGCACGGGCAGGTCTTTCTTGACCGCATCGTGGATCAGGTTGAGGTACTCGGTCACGCCGGTAGTCGACAGGTGCATGCCGTCGCCGTCGAACAGGTCGTTGCGGTTGGCGCTGTGCCCGTACCAGTCGATAACGCGTACATTCTTGTATCGCGTGGCGGCGTTGGCGATGGCCTGGTTCGTGGGCCCGACCCACGGCTGCGGGCTACGCGTGTTTACAAACACGACAATGCGCTGCTCGCCGGCGTCGGCCATGATCGCGTCGACCTGGGCGTCCGTTACCAAACCGTTGGTGCCTAGGGCAAAGACCACGATCTTGCCGGCAAGGTTCTGCTGGATATAGCCCTCAAATGTCGCGCGGCCCGCATCAAACTGGCGGCCCTTTTCGGCATCGATATGGCTGTGTGGGAACACGCCGTCAAAGGAATCAACGGCGCGCAGCGACACGGAGTCACCGATCATCAACAGGTCGTAGGAGCCATCGGGGAAGCCATCGTTGTCCTTGTCGGTGTCGTCGGCCGCCTGCTGGTCGGTGGGCGCGGTGTTTTTGGCTTCCTTGTTCAGAACTTCGGCGCCCTCGCCGCTCAGCGCAGACGTCTCGGGCACAAAGATCAGACCGCCCAGTGCAACGACCAACACGACAGCGCAGGCTGCGCAGACGGGGACGTGCGCGCGTGCCCAGCTGGCGGGCGTGGTGGTGCCATTGCGGAATTCGGTGACGGTGCGGCCGAAGGCGCCCTTCCTAAACGGCGTTTCGATAAAGCGATAAGAGCACTCGGCTACGGCGACTACCACAAGTACCTGCAAGATGTACTGCCACCAGGGCGTATCGTTGATGTTGGCGACCGGGTTCATGAGCAACAGCAGCGGATAGTGCCACAGGTAGATGCTGTACGAGCGCTTGCCAACCCACACGAGCGGCTCGGCGGACAGCGCGCGGGCAACCATTCCCTGGGGCTGCACGCAGGCCGCGATGACCATGAGCGTGAGGATGGAGCATAACAGCGTGCCGCCGCGATACTGGAACGCGGTGTAGCCGTTGGTGAGCGCGACCATGGCGGCAAGGCCAACCAGGCCCACGACGCCCAGTACATCGATGGATGCGGGCGAGGACCAAAAGCGCACGAGGGCGCTCGGCTGTGCCGGGGCGGTCTTGGCTGATTCGTCGGCCTTCTCGCCAGGCTTGCCCTCGGCGTTCTTGCCGTGCTTGGCGGCGCCAGCCAGGCGATTGAGCCCCAAACGACGTGCGAGACGCACCGGCGCCAGGTCGCGATCGGGGATAAAGGCCATCCAGGCACCCAGCAGCAGCGAGAACACGCGGGTGTCGGTGCCGTAGTACACGCGGCTGGGGTCGGCGGCAGGGTTGTAAAGCACCGTCATGGCGAGGGCGGAAACCGCGGCAAGGCCCAGAACCACGCGGCGCGTGTTGGGCTTGCTCACATGCATGGATACCATGGCAAACAGCAGCGGCGGCCAAATCAGGTAGAACTGTTCCTCGATGGCAAGCGACCAAAAGTGCGTGAGTGGCGAGGGGTCGCCCAGAGCATTGAAGTACGAGACGTTTTGGGCAATCTGCCACCAGTTGTTGAAGAACAGCAGCGACGGCAGGATGTCGGGGCGCATCTTGGTGAGCATCACGTGGTTAAAGATGGTGCACAGCGCGCAGGTCACGAACACTACCGTTACCACGGCGGGGACTAGGCGACGGATGCGGCGAATCCAGAAGCTCTTAAGGTCGATGCGGCCGGTCTTAGCGACTTCGTTGAGCAGCAAGCGCGTGATCAGATAGCCCGAAAGCACAAAGAAGATCGTGACGCCGAGCAGGCCGCCCTGAGCCCACGTGAGGTTGAGGTGATAGAGCACCACCGCGACGACGGCAAGCGTGCGCAGGCCGTCGAGCGCAGGAATGTAGCGGGACTTGGGACGAGCGGGCGCCTGTTCTTTTGCGGCGCTGTTGGTGTGGGCGCCCTTGTTGGTGGGCGTTCGATGCGGGCTCGGGCCGCGTCGCGACTCGCCGGTGCGGCGGTCGGCGCGCGGGCGTTCGTGCGGCGCCTGGTTATCGGGCGCGCGGCGCGGTCCGCGTGGGCTCGATGGTGGGAATTGCTCCATAAAACATCATCCAATGACGAGAATAATCAGCACATATTCATTGTAGCTGCCTGCTCCTGTGAATGCTTGCTGCTGGCGCAACCTCAAGGGCGCGTTCACATCAAAGTGAACTAAAGTTATAGAGGTGCGAGGGCGCACGATCGACGGCCGACGGTGGGCATAAGGCCCGCAGATGAGGAGGTTCCCATGGCAGATTGCGGCATCGTTGCGGTGTTCGGCAGCATGAACATGGACCTTTCGGTGGCGTGCGAGCGCATGCCGCGCGCGGGCGAGACCGTCGGTGGCAGCGGTTTTATCACCAACGCCGGTGGCAAGGGCGCTAACCAGGCCGTCGCCGCCGCGCGCATGGGTGCGCGCACGTGCATGATTGGCGCGGTCGGCCGCGACGCGTTCGGTGCATCGCTCGTGGCGGGGCTCCAAGATGCTGGCGTGGACTGTGACTTTGTGGCGCGTCGCGATGACGTGGAGACGGGAACGGCGACTATCATTCGCTGCGAGGGCGACAACCGTATCGTGCTGTCACCGGGCGCCAACCATGCGCTTGCGGGCGAGGACGTTGCCTGCGCGCTGAGACGTTTGGTGGCCGAGGAGCTCGACGGCGACACCAGCGAGATTGCCCCGGCTGCCGGAAGCGTCTTTATCGCCCAGGGCGAATGTGACCTTGCAGCGACTGCCGAGGCGCTTTTTTGCGCTCACGGGCTGGGGTTCTATACGGTCTTTAATCCAGCGCCTGCCTGCGAGTTGCCTGCGGAGGCCTGGCCTGCGGTCGACCTGGTCTGCCCCAACGAGACCGAGTGCCAGGTGCTGACGGGCATCTTGCCCGCGGATGATGCGAGCTGCGTCGCGGCGCTCAATGCCCTGCTCGCCAAGGGTGCCGGAGCTGCGGTCATCACGTTGGGCGGCGCCGGGTCGGTTACGCTCGGCGATGGCGGTGGGCTGCTGCGTATGCCGGCACTTTCGAGCACGGTAGTCGATACCACGGCCGCCGGCGATACGTTTATCGGCGCGTTGGCGGCGGCTCGCCTGGAGGGCTTGCCGCTCTTTGAGTGCATGGCCGCGGGTGCTCGCGCCTCGGCGGTGACGGTGTCGCGCCTGGGCGCTCAGCAATCGATTCCCATGCGCGCCGAAGTTGAACATTGGTTTGGTTAAACGATAAAGACGGAGAAGCGGAGTAGAACAATGGCAATCAAGAAGCTGATCCTTGATCTGGATATGGGTGTGGACGATGCGATGGCGCTGGCCTATGCCATCGCGAGCCCCGAGGTGGAGCTCGTGGGCATCACCACGTGTTTTGGCAACGTGCGCGTCGAGCAATCGGCGCACAACTGCCTGGCGGTGCTCGATCTGCTGGGTCGCCCCGAGGTTCCGGTGTACCTGGGCGCCGATCGTCCCATTAAGGCGACTGAGCCCTATACACCGCCGGCGTCCACCACGCTCATCCACGGCAAGGACGGCATTGGCGGGGCGAGCGTGCCCGCGTCGCCGTACGAGCCGGTAGGGGCGACGTCGGCCGACGGTAACGCGGCGGTCGATTACCTGATTGATGCCGCGCGCACCTATGGCCCCGATCTGATCTACGTGGCGACCGGTCCGCTCTCCAACCTGGCACTTGCCTTGGAGCGCGATGCGGCGGCGATGATGTCTATCGGTCGCGTGGTCGTGATGGGCGGTGCGCTTACCGTGCCCGGAAACGTGAGCGCGGGCGCCGAGGCCAACATGGCAAGTGATCCCGAGGCGGCCGATGCCGTGCTGCGTTCGGGCCGCAAACTCACTATGGTGGGTCTGGATGTGACGCATCGCGTGGTGCTCACGCGTCGCGACATTGCCGGCTGGACGGGCTCGGGCACCATGGCCGGTTGCGCGTTTGCGAGCATGGTGGAGCACTACATTGGCTCGTACGAGATGAACGCACCCTACCTGGGTGGCTGTGCGCTGCACGATCCTCTGGCCGTTGCCGTGGCGATCGACCCTACGCTCGTGGGTGCGCTCGGCTGCAATCTGCGTGTTGATCTGCTAGGCGAGTATCGCGGCCGCACCATTTGCGACGAGCGCCGCCTATCCGATCCGGACAAGAGCGCGCTTGTGGCGCTGACCGTGGATGCCCCGCGCTTCCTGTCCGAGTTCAAGACACGCATGGCCCGCATCCTAGGCTAGGCTCGGGATCGAAGCACGCCCATCTGCTCGATGTGGCCGCTGGCGGGCCGACATCTACCGTTCGCCAGCCCGATGGTCCCCGGGGCGGGGAGAGCGCTATAATGCATTCTGCATCTTGGATTGTTACTCCTGTGTGGAGGCATGCCCAAGAGCAATACAACACGGATTGTTACGTAAGGCATGACCGCAATAGCACTGCTATTGGCTATCATGCCTTTTTCTGTGAGTGTTCTTGAAAGGAGGTTCACCATGCTTGCAATTAAAAAGCTTAACAACAACGCGGTTCTTTGCCGTGACGGACAGGGGCGAGATGTCATCGCCATGGGCAGGGGCGTCGGTTTCGGCGGAGATTTTCCTCGAGAGCTCCCTCTTTCTAAAATCGAGCATACGTTTTACGACATTGATCCTAAAGGACAAGATGTCATGAGGGATCTTCCCTCGGATATCGTGATGTTTGCGGCGAAAGTTATGGACATCGTTGCCAACGAACTGCCCTACGACCTCTCGACCAATGCGACGCTGTTCATGGCTGATCACCTGTCGTTTGCCGTTGCGCGAGCCCAAAAGGGGGTCCGCATCGCGATGCCTCTTGCCTATGAAGTGCGGGAGACGTATCCGAAGGAATACAAGGCTGCCCAGTTTATCGTCATGCGACTCGAGAAGGAGCTCGGAGAGCGGCTTCCCAAGGATGAGATTGCCAGTATTGCGATGAATCTCGTGAACGCACGGGTTGTTGAAGCCGTCAAAGCCACGGCCGAGCCCGCAAAGCAGTTCGACGATATGCTCGAGGACGTTATCGAGATTCTCGAAAGCGATTTCCGCATTATTGTCGACCGCGATTCCTTTGATTTCACCCGCTTCGCCACGCATCTGCGGTACCTGTTCAAGCGCATTCAAGCCGGCGAGTCGCTGAACAGCGCCAACATGCAGATGTACAAGAACTTTCGTGAGGAGTTTCCGCAGTTGGCAGAGTGCGTGAAGCATATCGGTTCCTATTGTCGTGAAACGTGGGACGCCACGCTCTCCGAGGAGGAGGAACTCTATCTGATGATCCATCTCAACCGGATCATCTCCAAAAAAGGATTGTAACCCGTAGCCATTCGGGGCATGACCTTTGCCGATTCGAACAGTAAGCCAAGATTGTGCAAAGGAGCCAATGATGGCAAATTACAAAAAGGTGGCAGAGCAGATTCTCTCCACTGTGGGCGGGGCGGAAAACGTGGCTTCGGTTACGCATTGCATGACGCGCCTGCGCTTCAACCTCAAGGATGAAAGCCTCTCGAATGATGAGAAGCTTGAGGACATCTCGTCTATCATCAGCGTCGTGCACGCCGGAGGGCAGGTGCAGCTGGTGGTCGGGCCCACGGTCGACAAGGTCTACGACGAGGTTTGTAAGCAGGGCGGATTCGAGGTCACGGTATCGATTGACGAGGAACTCGATGGCCCTCAGCTTAGCTGGAAGGAGCGCTTGGCGCCCAAGCACCTCTTCAATCAGCTGCTCGATGCCGTGAGCGGCGCTATCACCCCGATCCTTCCGATCTTTTGTGTCGCCGGTATCTTCAAGATGCTCGTTATTCTGTTTGGGCCCGAAGGCGCCGGTTTTATGTCCGAAACGAGCGACCTGTATCGGATCCTTTCCCTGGTGGGCGATGCGGCGTATTACTACTTCCCGGTGTTTGCCGCCTATAGCTCGGCTAAGAAGTTCAAAACGAGTCCTGTGCTGGCACTGCTCATCGCTGTTGTGATGATTTATCCCGACATGCTCGCTATTGTTGAGGACGGAAAGCCTTTCAGCGTCTTCGGCATCCCCATGCAGCTCGTCAACTACACCAAGGCTGTTCTTCCGGTCATCTTGATCACCTGGGCCCAGTCCTATGTTGAGCGCTTCTTTAAGAAGATCTCGCCTGATATGTTGCGCATTCTGATCGTACCCGTGGGTACGGTGCTCGTGATGTTGCCGGTCGCGCTGTGCCTCTGCGGCCCTGCCGTCCAATTTGTCATGGGCCTTGTGGCCGATTTCATCATTTGGCTCGCCTCTGTTGCCGGTCCCGCTGCGACCGCGGTTATCGGCGCATTCTGGAATCTGATCATCGCCACCGGCATGCACGTGCCGATCTATACCGCCATATTGCCCGCCGCGCTCCAGAACGGTTACGACGCCATCTTATACCCCGGCACCGCGGTTGTAGCCTACACCACGCTTGCCATCGCGCTCGCCTATGGCCTGCGCGCTAAGGACAAGGAGAGTCGAGCCACGGGCTGGAACTTGTTCATCACCTATGCCTTCGGTCGCGTGAGTGAGCCCATCATCTACGGCATCCTGTTTCGCGACAAGAAGGCTCTTGCCTGGAACATGATTGGTGGTGCTGTCGGTGGTCTGCTGGTAAGCCTTCTTCATGCCAACGTCTATATCTTCACTGGCGTTGGTTTCCCATGGATGAACGTGCTCATGTTTGCTCAGGATATCATCCCTGGCACCATCGGGTGTCTTGCTGGCGGTGCCGTGACGTTTGCGTTGGCGATGATTTTTGGATTTGAAGGACAGGAGAAGATGCCGTTGAAGTCCAAGAGCGGCGATTCTGAGGCCGTTGAATCCGTCGAGGCATAAGAGGCTACTACACAAATATGCTCCCCAGCCGTTGCGCGGTCCGACCCCTTGGCCGCGCAACGGTACTGTGCTGTTGCGCGGCACTTGCCGAGTCCGTTGCGTTCGACAGTGTGGGCCGGGAATTTGATAGAAAGGACGACACCATAATGTTTAGAGAAGATTTTTTATGGGGCGGGGCTCTGGCTGCAAACCAGTGCGAGGGAGGATGGAACGAAGGCGGTCGCGGTTTAGCCAATTCCGACATGCTGCCGTTTGGCGATCAACGCATGGACGTCATGCGGGGAGACCTTGATCCGCGTGCGTTGGCACCCGACAGCTTCTATCCCGCTCGCAAGGGCATTGATTTTTACCATAGGTACAAGCAGGATATTGAACTGTTTGCCCAGATGGGTTTTAAATGCCTGCGCTTATCAATCGCCTGGAGCCGCATTTTTCCCAAAGGAGACGAAGCCGAGCCCAATGAAGAAGGCCTTGCCTTTTACGAGGATGTTTTTAGGACGTGTCGCGCGCATGACATTGAGCCTTTGGTGACGCTCAACCACTATGATGTCCCCATGCATCTCGTCGATGCGTATGGCGGATGGCGCGATCGCAGGTTGGTCGACCTGTTCGAGCGATATTCGCGTACCGTGTTCGAGCGCTATCGGGGATTGGTCAATTATTGGCTGACCTTTAACGAGATCAACATCATGACGCAGGCGTGCTTTATGGCGGCGGGGATCATCTTCGAGCAAGGGGAGAATCGCTATGCAACGGTTCACACGGCCGTGCACCATGTATTGGTTGCGAGCGCCCGTGCGGTCGTGGCGTGTCATGAACTGTGCCCTGGGGCGAAGATCGGTTGCATGCTCAACGCAGGTGTCTTCTATCCGGCTACATGTGATCCGGACGATGTGCTGGCTGCGCAGGCTGAGAATCGCAGCCATTACATGTTTACCGACGTCCAGGTGCGCGGTGCGTACCCGAGCTATGTTCTCAAGGAATACGCCCGCCATGGTTTTGAGGTGCCCTATCGGGATGATGACCGCGAAGTACTGGCTGCAAACCTGGTCGATTTCGTCTCGTTTTCGTATTACTCGACGCGCGTCGCAAAAGCGCATGCGGAAGGTCAGTTCGATTCGAACCTTCTTCGCTCGGCGCCTAATCCGTATCTAAAACAGGAGCCTTGGGGGAGGTTTATCGACCCCAAAGGGCTGCGCGTCACCATGAATGAAATCTGGGATCGCTATCAAAAGCCGCTGTTCATCGTCGAAAACGGTTTGGGTGCTCCTGATGTGCCGGAAGATTCGGGTGAAATAGAAGACGACTATCGAGTTGAATACCTGCGGGCCCACATCGAGGCGATGAGGGAGACCGTCGAGCTCGACGGGGTGGAACTCATGGGATATACCTGTTGGGGCCCGATCGATTTGGTTTCGGTCGCCACAGGACAGATGCGTAAGCGCTACGGGTTTATCTATGTCGATCGAGACGATAGCGGTGCGGGCTCGTTTGAGAGACGTAAAAAGAAAAGCTTCGAATGGTACCGACGCGTAATAGCAAGCAATGGCGAAGACCTTGCGTAATAACGTTAAGATGGACAAATGCGCCCGTTGGGGGAATAGTCGTGCCACTTCGCTTGACAACAGGCTAAACTAGCTATTAAACATTTACTATTCTGTTTAGATTGAATTTGCGGTCGTTTAGTTGCCGAGCCACGGGGCGGTCAAGCCACGATGCTCGGCCGCGACCGATGCTAGGGGAAACGATGGTTAAAGCAAGCGTCCGCGAGATCAGCCGCATTACCGGCTTTTCGCCCGCAACCGTGTCCAACGCGCTCAACCGCAAGCGCAGCGTGAGCGAGGAGACCGCCAAGGTCATCCTGGAGTGCGCGCAGTCGCTTGGCTATCAGCAGTCGACGCAGCTCGAGAGCATCCAGTTTGTGCTTGCGCGCAAGACGGGCGCCATCCTGGACGAGAGCACCTTCCATCCCGCGGTCATCGAGGGCGTGGAGCGCCAGGCGCGTCGCCACGGCATGAGCACGAGCTTTGTCTCGCTCGACTTTAGCGACCTGGACGCCGTGCGCCCGCAGGTCGAGGGCCTGATCGCCGACCCGTCGGCCGCCATCGTGCTGATGGGTACCGAGCTGGGTGAGGAAGACTATGCCTTGTTCGCCAACGCTGCCGCCCACTTGATCGTGCTCGATGGCTGGAGCGATCGTCAGTACTTCGATGCCGTAGTCATTGCCAACACCGACTCGGTGCTGCGCGCCGTGGACTACCTTATCGAGAAGGGTCACAAGCAAATCGGCTATCTGGCAGGCGACCTTCGCATCCGCAACTTTAAGGATCGCGAGCGCGGCTATCGCCAAGCGCTTGAGGATGCGGACCTTGAGGCCAACCCGACATGGCGCGTCACATTGGGCACCACGCTCGAAGGTGCTTATCGCGACATGGGCGCATGGCTCGACAGCGTCTCGCGCGACGACCTGCCGACGGCTTTCTTTGCCGAAAACGACGTGCTCGCCGTAGGCGCCATGCGCGCGCTGAACGAGCACGGCATACGTGTCCCCGAGGATGTCTCAATCATCGGCTTTGACGATCTGTCTTTGGGCGCCTTCTCCAATCCGCCGCTCACCACGGTGCACGTTCCCAAGCACGAGGTGGGCGAGATCGCGGTGCGCCGCCTGGTGGGCAACATCCGCAATCCCAAGAGCTATACCTGCAAGACGGCCGTGTCGACCTATTTTGTCGAGCGCCAAAGCGTGCGTGAGATCTAGGCAAAGGCAACGCTGGGCCGTAGGGAGGCAAAGCTCGCTAAGGCAGCCATACATAACGCTACTAAGAGAGGGTCCTTTGGGCCCTCTTTTTGATGCCCTTGTATGTTCAGTTTGTTTACATACCGTTTAGGCTGATTTCTCTACCGTCTACGGGTATTTCGCGTTAAACTTCTAAACAGTAGAGTAAAACATTTAGTAAACAGAACAAAACGAAACATGCGTCTGTTTACTGAACATGTGATTAGGGGAGGACGTACATGGACAAGATCAAGCTCGGCTTTGTGCCCACGCGCCGCAGTATCTTTAGCGCGCCGGACGCAATCAAGTATCGCGGCCTGACGGCTGATCGCCTGCGCGAGATCGGCGTCGACATCGTGGATATCGACGATATCAATGAAGAGGGCCTGCTGTTCGACGACAGCCATATCGAGCCCATCGTCAAGAAATTCCGCGCCGAGGGCGTCGATGGCATTATGCTGTGCCACGCCAACTTTGGCACCGAGTACGTTTGCGCTCGCCTTGCCCGCGAGCTCGGTCTACCCGTACTGCTGTGGGGTCCGCGCGACGAGCGCCCCGAGCCCGACGGCACACGCCTGCGCGATAGCCAGTGCGGCCTGTTCGCCACCGGCAAGGTCCTGCGCCGCTTCCAGGTTCCCTTCACCTACATGACCAACTGCCGCCTGACCGACCCCGAGTTCGAGCGCGGCGTTTGGGACTTTTTGGCCGTTTGCAACGTGGTCAAGACCTTCAAGCACACCCGCATCCTGCAGATGGCCACCCGTCCGTTCGACTTCTGGTCGACCATGTGCAACGAGGGCGAGCTGCTCGAGAAGTTCAACATCCAGCTTTCGCCTATCCCCATGACCGAACTTGTCCAGGCTGTGCGCGACGCCCAGGCCGACGAGCAGGCCATGGCCGCCATGCTTGCCCACATCAACGACAGCTTTGAGATCTGCATCCCCGAGGACAAGGTCCCTGCGGTTGCCGGTCTTGCCATCGCCATGAAGCGCTTGGTCGAGAAGTATGGCTGCAACGCCGGTGCCATTCAGTGCTGGAACGCTCTGCAGGACGAGCTGGGCATTATGCCCTGCGCCGCCAACGCCATCCTCAACGAGATGGGCATTCCTATCGTATGCGAGACCGATATCCACGGCGCCATCACCGCGCTGATGGTCGAGGCCGCCGACCTGGGCCGTCACCGCGGCATGTTCGCCGACTGGACCGTGCGCCATCCCGATAACGAGAACGGCGAGCTGCTGCAGCATTGCGGCCCCTGGCCCTGCAGCTGCGCGGCCGTCAAGCCCAAGCTCACCTACCCGCTGGCTTTCGATCACCCCGGCGCGCTGACGGCCGAGGCCAAGCACGGCGACCTCACCCTTGCCCGCTTTGACGGTGACAACGGCGAGTACTCGCTGCTACTGGGCAACGCCCGCGGCATCGACGGCCCGGCCGGCATGGGCACCTACCTGTGGGTCGAGGTCGACAACCTCAAGCGCCTCGAGGCCAAGATCGTCGAGGGTCCCTACATCCACCACTGCGTCGCCATTCACGCCAACGTGGTGCCGGTGCTCTACGAGGCGTGCAAGTACATCGGCATTGCCCCCGACTTATACGACCCGATTGAAGAAGACGTCAAAGCCTACCTGCGAGGAGAGTAGAAATGGCAACTATCGAAGAGCTTGAGTCCCTGCGTTGGGACCTTCGCCGCGATTGCGTCGATATCATCATGGCTGGCGCCGGCGGCCACATCGGCGGCGACATGTCGGTGATTGACGCCCTCATGACCCTCTATGCCAACCACCTCAACATTTCGCCCGAGACCGTCGACGATCCCAACCGCGATCGCTTCGTGCTCTCCAAGGGCCACGCAATGGAGGCCTACTATGCGGTGCTCTGCCACGAGGGCTATCTGGATCTCGATGACGTCAAGGCCCGCTTCTCCAAGTTCGGCAGCCCCTACATCGGTCACCCCAACAACAAGCTCAAGGGCATCGAGATGAACTCGGGCTCGCTGGGTCACGGCCTGCCCGTGGCCGTGGGCATGGCGCTCGCCGGCAAGATGGACGGCCGCGACTATCGCGTCTACACCATCATGGGCGACGGCGAGCTTGCCGAGGGCTCGGTCTGGGAGGGCGCCATGAGCGGCGGCAACTACCAGCTCGATAACCTGTGCGCGCTCGTGGACCGCAACCGCCTGCAGATCAGCGGCAGCACCGAGGACGTTATGAAGCAGGACTCGCAGGAGGAGCGCTGGGCAGCCTTCGGATGGAACGTGCTCTCCATTCCGGGCAACGACGTCCGGGCCATCGACGCCGCGCTGACGCTTGCGGCCGAGACCTGCGGCAAGCCCACGGTCATCATCCTCAACACGGTGAAGGGCTATGGCTCGCCTGTTATGGAGGACAAGGCCGCCTGGCATCATCACCTGCCCAATGATGAGGAATATGCCCAGATCATCGCCGATTTCGCTGCCCATAAGGAGGCCATCAATGGCTAACAAGATCGCCAATCGCAAGGTTATCTGCGACACGCTGCTCGAGGCCGCGAAGACCGATAAGGATATCGTCGTCCTGTGCTCCGACTCCCGCGGCTCCGCATCGCTCACGCCGTTCTTTGATCAGTATCCCCAGCAGTCCGTCGAGGTCGGCATTGCCGAGCAGGACCTGGTGAGCATCGCTGCCGGCATGGCTTCGTGCGGCAAGAAGGCCTGGGCCGCCTCGCCGGCGTCCTTTGTGACCACGCGCTCGTATGAGCAGTGCAAGGTCGACGTTTCGTACTCCAACACCAACGTCAAGCTCATCGGCATCTCGGGCGGTGTGTCCTACGGCGCTTTGGGCATGAGCCATCACTCCGCGCAGGATATCGCCGCCATGAGCGCGATTCCCAACATGCGCGTGTATCTGCCGAGCGACCGCTTCCAGACCGCCGAGCTCGTGCGGGCCCTGGTCGCCGATAACAAACCGGCCTACATCCGCGTGGGCCGCAACCCGGTCGAGGACGTGTACACCGAGGACGAGTGCCCGTTCCAGATGGATCGCGCCACCTGGGTACGCCGCGGCACCGATGTGACACTCGTCGCTACCGGCGAGATGGTCCGCCATGCCGTGGACGCTGCCGACCTGCTGGCCGAGCAGGGCATCTCGGCAACGGTACTCGACATGTACTGCGTCAAGCCGCTCGACGCCGAGGCCGTGATTGAGGCCGCCGGTGCCACGCGCGCCGTCGTGACCGTCGAGGAGCACAGCCCCTTCGGCGGTCTGGGCTCTATGGTCGCGCAGGTGGTGGGCGAGCATTGCCCGCGTCCGGTCAAGTGTCTCTCCCTGCCCGACGCGCCGGTCATCACTGGCACGAGCCCCGAGGTCTTTGCACACTACGGTCTGACGGGTGTCGGAATCGCCAAGACCGTTGCCGAGTTCCTGCCCGCAGAGTAACTGGAATGTGACAAAGGGACCGTCCCTTTGTCACATTCGTTTTGAAAGGGGTGGCCATGGGCCGCTACATCATCGGAATCGATCAATCCACGCAGGGCACCAAGGCGCTGCTGGTGGACGAGGGCGGCCATTTGATTCATCGTGCCGACCGTTCGCATCGCCAGATTGTCAACGAGGCCGGCTGGGTGAGCCATGATCCGGCCGAGATTGCCACCAATGTGCTGGCCGTGACGCGTGCCGTGGTGGAGGAGACCGGGGTCGATCCGGCCGACGTCGCCGGCATCGGCATCTCCAACCAGCGCGAGACCACCGTTGCCTGGAACCGCACGACGGGCGAGCCGCTGTGCGACGCCGTGGTGTGGCAGTGCGCCCGCGCCCGCGAGCTGTGCGACGAGCTGACCGCGCGCGAGGGTGTGGCCGAGCTGGTGCGCGACACGACGGGTCTGGTGCTCTCGCCCTACTATCCGGCGGGCAAGATGGCCTGGATCCTTGCGAACGTTCCCGCTGCTGCCGAGGCCGCGGCGGCAGGCGAGCTGTGCCTGGGCACCATCGATGCCTGGGTGGTCTGGACGCTCACGGGCGGCGCGGAGTTTCGCTGCGACTGGTCCAATGCCAGCCGCACGCAGCTCTTTGACCTGCGCCGTGGCTGCTGGAGCGAGCCGGTGTGCGAGGCCTTTGGCGTCGACGTGGCCTGCCTGCCGCAGGTGACCGATTCCGATGGCCTGTTCGGCATGACGGATCTGGGTGGCTTTTTGCCAGCGCCCGTGCCCATTCACGGCGTGCTGGGCGACAGCCACGCGGCCTTGTTTGCCCAGGGCTGCCATAGCCGCGGCATGGCCAAGGCGACCTATGGCACCGGCAGCTCGGTCATGATGAACGTCGGCGACGAGTTCGTTGCCAGCTCGCACGGGCTTTCGAGCTCGCTCGCATGGCGCATGGACGGCGTGACCGAGTACGTGCTCGAGGGCAACGTGAGCTACGCCGGCGCCGTCAAGACGTGGCTGCGCGACGATCTTGAGCTCATCAATAACCCCGAGGAAGTTACCGACCTGTGCTACGCTGCCAATCCGGCGAGTCGCGTCTACTTTGTGCCGGCGTTTACCGGTTTGGGCGCGCCGCACTGGGCGAGTGACGCCGAGGGCTGCGTCTTTGGCATGACGCGCACCACGGGTCGCGCGGAGTTCGTGAAGGCCGCCGACGAGTCGATCGCCTATCAGATCTTTGACGTGATCGATGCGATGGTCGAGGATTCGGGTGCGGCACTTGCCGAGCTTCGCGTTGACGGCGGTCCCACGCGCGACGCGTACCTGATGCAGTTTGAGAGCGACTTGGTTGGCTCGCCCATCCGCATCGCGAGCAATGACGAGATGAGCGGCCTGGGCGCGGCCTGGGCCTGCGGCATTGCGCTGGGCATGTACACGCGCGGTGTCGTCGACGTCTACGGCGCCCGCGGCATCGTGGAGCCGTCGATGCCCGCCGACGAGCGCGCTAAAAAGATCGCCGGCTGGCGCCACGCCGTGAAATCAACGATTGCCTACACAGCCTAGAATGGTTTTTCTGGGACGGGGATTAAAAAATCATTGGTCCTCGTCCCAGGTAGTCAATTTGGGACGGGGCTTTTTTGACTGGTATGATTGGTGCGACCATTCGAACCAGCTAAAAGAGCCCGTCCCAATTTGACTATCGAGAGGATCTGCCATGGAGCGCATCGCGAGCTTTTCCGTTGACCATCTGCTGCTTGAGCCCGGCGTGTATGTGAGCCGCATCGACCGCGATCCGGCGACCGGCGCCGCCGTCACCACGTTTGACCTGCGCCTGACCACGCCCAACAAGGAGCCGGTCATGAACACGGCCGAGTGCCACACCATCGAGCACCTGGGCGCGACGTTCCTTCGCAACCATGCCGAGTGGTCGAGCCGCATTGTCTACTATGGACCCATGGGCTGCCGCACGGGCTTTTACCTCGTCGTGTTTGGTGAGGTGACGAGCGAGGAGATTCTGTCGCTCGTGCGTGAGCTGTTCGAGTTTGTCGCCGGCTTTGAGGGCGATGTCCCCGGTGCCGCTCCCGAGGAGTGCGGTAACTATCTGGACCAGAACCTCCCCATGGCAAACTGGCTCGCACGCCGCTACCTCGACCGCGACCTGGCCGATATCGACGAGAAGCACCTGCATTATCAGCAGGCGTAAGGGCTTTATCGCCTAAAACGCACGGATTGGGCGCCTTCGCTTATGCGGGGGCGCCTTTTTGTTGAGTGGTCAGGACGAGCGTTCAAAATCGCTCATGTTTGTTCTAGAATGTTCGTATAGTCACATTTACGAACAGGAGTGAACATGCATATCTACTCTGTCTCTGATCCCGAGTTCAAGTCCTATGGCCGCGTGTGGGATGACGTTCCGTCCAGCCTGACCGCTCCACTCGTCGAGGCACTCGCGGCTACGCCCATCCCCGAGGGCAGCAAATACGTGGCCTCCGCGCCCGAGCTCGAGCAGGTTGAGGGCGCCGACACGCTCGGCCTGCTCATGTACGGCGGCCGCCCCTTCCAGCTCGGCTGGTGCAACGGCCACAACACACGACTCAACTGTCTGGAGTATCACCGCGCGAGTGAGTTTAACCTGGGCGCCCGCGACTTTATCCTGCTCGTGGCGCATCGCTGGGAGATCGAGGACGGAAAGCTCGATACCGCGTTCGTCAAGGCGTTCCGCGTGCCGGCGGGCAAGGTTGTCGAGGTCTTCAACACCACGCTCCACTACACGCCGTGCATGGTCGATGAAAGCGGCTTCCAGGTGATGGTGGCGCTGCCCGCCGGTACCAACGGTCCGCGCCCCGAGGCCGCAACCGACATGCCTGCCGCCGGTGACAGCTACTGCTACTGGAAGGCCGACAAGTGGGTCCTCTGCCATGCTGACAGCCCCAAGGCAGCCGAAGGCGGCTACGTGGGCCTCATCGGAAAGAACCTCGACATCGCCTGCGACTAGAATCTTCTGTCTCGATCTGTAACATCTAGCGGGCTAAATCGCCTCTACCTGTTATAGATCGAGACAAACCGTAGAGGGCCGCCCGAAAAATCTCGATCTGTAACACCAGGCCCGATTTTGGCTGTCTAACTGTTACAGATTGAGACAAACCGGGCCCAAGCCACCACAAAGGTGCCTGTCCCCTTTGTGGCGGCTTGGACAGGCGGGTATCAAAAAGTGTCAGACGGGGCGGCTGCCGGGCACCTGCGCGCGAAAAGAAGTATCGGCCTGCGCCGTTGCCGTTGAGCGGTACCCCGTTTGCAGGGATACTGAGCTTATGATAACAGCGTGCGAAAGGATTGATGCATGGCTTTCCGTAATGACTTCCTGTGGGGTGGCGCAACGGCTGCCAACCAGTGCGAGGGCGCCTACAACGTGGACGGCCGCGGCCTTGCCAACGTGGACGTGGCTCCGCACGGCCCCGAGCGCTATGCGGTGGTCTCCGGCCAGCGTAAGATGCTCGACTTCGAGGACGGCTATTACTATCCCGCGCAGACCGGCATCGATTTCTACCACCATTACAAGGAGGACATCGCTCTCTTTGCCGAGATGGGCTTTAAGACCTTCCGTATGAGCCTGGCTTGGACCCGCATCTTCCCCAACGGCGACGAGACCGAGCCCAACGAGGCTGGCCTGGCCTTCTACGAGGATGTGTTCCGCGAGTGCCAGGCGCACGGCATCGAGCCGCTCGTGACTATCACGCACTTCGACTGCCCGATTCATCTCATCAAGGAGTACGGCGGCTGGCGCAACCGCAAGCTCATCGACTTCTACAAGAATCTCGCGACCACGATCTTTACCCGCTACAAGGGCCTGGTGAAGTACTGGCTCACCTTTAACGAGATCAATATGATCTTGCACCTGCCGTTTATGGGTGCCGGCCTGGTCTTTGAGGAGGGCGAGAACAAGGAGGCCGTTGAGTACCTGGCCGCCCACAACGAGCTCGTCGCCAGCGCTTGGGCAACCAAGATTGCCCACGAGATCGACCCCGAGATCAAGATCGGCTGCATGCTCGCCGCAGGTAGCTACTACCCCTACAGCTGCCGTCCGGGCGATGTACGCCAGGCGCAGCTCGATAACCAGGACAACTACTTCTTCGTCGACGTCCAGAGCCGCGGCTACTACCCGGCCTATGCCGTCAAGAAGCTCGAGCGTCTAGGAGTCGATGTGGGCATGACCGACGAGGACCGCGAGATCCTGGCCGCCAACACCGTCGACTTCATCAGCTTTAGCTACTACAGCACCCGCTGCTCTGCCGGTGCCGATAACCCCGATGTCGAGCGCACCCAGGGCAACGCCTTCGCCGGCGCCAAGAATCCCTACCTGCAGGAGAGCCAGTGGGGCTGGGCCATCGATCCGCTGGGCTTCCGCATCACCCTTAACGACCTGTACGACCGTTATCAGAAGCCGCTGTTTGTGGTCGAGAACGGTCTGGGCGCCAAGGATGTTGTCGAGGAGGATGGCTCCATCAACGACGACTACCGTATCGACTACCTGCGTCAGCACATCCAGACCATGCGCGACGCGGTGACCGAGGACGGCGTTGACCTGCTGGGTTACACCGCCTGGGGCCCGATCGACCTGGTGTCTGCCGGCACGGGCGAGATGTCCAAGCGCTACGGCTTTATCTATGTGGATCGCGACGATGCGGGCAACGGTACCCTCAAGCGTTCCAAAAAGAAGAGCTTCGACTGGTACAAGCATGTCATTGAAACGAATGGTGAGGACCTATCCTAAGGAAGCTGAGACACTCAACCTTGGGGCTCCAACCCTCCTCGCGTACCTAAGTACGCTTCGTCGGGCTTGTCGCTCCCAATCTTGAGCACCTCAGGCCCTTAGGGGACGGGCCTGACCGCTGTGAATTTCGCGGGCTCATCCTCATAGTCTCCTAATCAAGGCGCCCGGCGAGTATGTGCTCTCCGGGCGCCTTGCCGTCTGCGGATTTTGGGACATGCGGCCCGCTTTTTCGACTCATCTGTCGGTACACTAAAGGGACTATGGGTACCCGCGAGCGACATATCGGCCACGCGGCCGCCCGGACCGCGCCGGTTGCGGATCCCAGGGGTGGCAGGCTCTTCGCCATGCCGCGATTCCTTGTTGGCATAACACATCAGGTGTACCGTCACCGCGTCTTTGCTATCGCCGGCGCCATCACCGCGCTGTTCCTCATGCTTTTGGCGGCCTTGCCGGCGCTGTTCGCCTTCGAACCCAAACTTTCTAACGTCGTGCCCGCCTATAACGGGGTGTCCGAAGAGGTCGTGGATGCGCTCGTCCATTCGAGCTCTCTCCCGTTGCTTGTCGCCGCAATTGTATTTTCGATTTGGGGCGTATCGGTCTATCTGCGCTGTTTGGACTATGTGTTGCGCCGCCGCCTTGTTGCCATCGCCACCATCTGCGCCCTGTGGATGATCGAAGTCATTCTCAAGTACAAGTCGTTCACGCCGTTCTATGCCACCGTGCTGTGGTACCTGTACTACGTGCCCATGACGCTCATTCCGCTGCTCTACCAGTTGTGTGGTCTGCGCCTTGCGGGCCTGGAGCAACACCGCCTGGGTCGCCGCTACTGCGCCGCGCTGTGGATTGTGGCCATCCTGCTTATCGGATTTGTGCTCACCAACGATTTTCACCAGCAGGTCTTCCGCTTTGACCGCACAAGCGACACCTGGAGCAACGATTACACGTACGGCTGGGGTTATTTCGCCGTCCTCGTGTGGACGGCCTTTGACTTCGTGGCCTTTTTTATCCTGGTTGGTCGGTCCTCATCCTTTCGCATCCAGCGTTTCTCGGGCACGGCGGCGCTCGTACTGCTGGGTGGCGCATTCTTTGCCATTTCGTATGCGTTGCGCGTGCCCTGGGCATGGAGGCTCAACTTTTCGCTCGTCTATTGCGTCCTGTGCGTGGTGGCGATGGAAATCTGTCTCGATTGCGGTGTCATTCCGTCGTATCACGACATCGCCGGCATCTTCGACACCTTACCGCTCGACCTCAAAGTTCTAACGCGCGACCTGCAGGAGGTCTATGCCACGCCGGTGTCAAAGCCAATGCCGGTAGGCGTGCGCGAGGAGTTGCGGACCCGGGAGCACGGCCGCGCCCATGCCTTTGCCGTGGCGTCCGATCCCGATGTAATGCATCGCGCCTTTCCGCTGCTGGGTGGATCGGCGCTGCTTGCCCAAGACGTGTCGGAGCTCAACGAGCTTAACCGTGAACTGGCACATCGTCGCATGGAGCTGCAGCGTCAAAACGAGCTGCTCGCCGCCGACTACGACCTTAAGACGCATTTGGCAGATCAAGAGGCCGAGACCTTGCTGGTCCAAGACGTGGACCAGGCGCTTGCCCGCGCGCTCGAAGGGATGTACGACCTGCTGGGCTCGCTGCCGCCGTTGACCGACGAAGCGTTTTCGCACGAGCGTTACCGCATGCTGCAGCGCGCCAAGATGCTCGTCGCCTATTGCAAGCGCAAGGGGTCGCTCACGTTGGCACAGCACGGGGAGAGCGGTTTTGATCGCGACCGCATTCAGCTCATTGCCAACGAGCTCGCAAGCGACCTGCGCACCATCGATATCGATTGCGCCTCGATTATCGCCATACGGCGCCCGTTGCACGCCAGTACGGTAAGCGCCCTGTACGACTGCGTGTATGACTTTGCGTTTTTTGCCTACGCCACCGACCATCCGGCGCTTATGTACCACTTGGGCGACCATGACCGATGCAGTGTCGAGCTGCGCGCCACGCTTTTTTCCAACGATGATGCAGATCTTTCGCAGACGCCCGCTGCGCAAGAGCTCGAAAGCGCTCTGCAAGGGCGCAACGTGGCATACCGGCTTGAGGGCGAGCCCGGCCAGCTGCGCATGATCGTCTTGATGCCGAGGGCGGGTGAGTGACGATGCAGATTTCGCTCATCCTTCCCCAAATCGTTGCGCTCGATGTTGTCTTTGCCCTGGCTGCGTGTCTGCAGACGATCCACGTCCCACTCATCGCATCGCGCCGCTCGCCCTATAACCGTAAGGTGATTTGCGCCTACGAGGCGAGCCTTGTACTTCACTTGGTCATCTCGGCTGTCATTTTGTTCGCGTCGTCCGGCTCGTATCTGATGGCGCCGCTCAACGTTTGCGCTAAGGCAATGGGTGGAGTGCTGTGGCTCAATGCCGCGATCTTTGCCTATGGCGTGGTACTTATGGTGCACTATCGTCGCCCCGTCATGCTGGTCGAGCTGCTGCTTGTTGTCGCCGTTACACCACCGGTGGTGTTTGCCATGGGCTCGGCGTGGACCGTTGCCCTTATCGCAGAAGGTGCGTTCTTCCTGTTCCGCTCCATCGCGGCGCTTTTGATGGATGTGCGCAACCGCCAGGAGGACATCACGGCGTTTTCGACGATCGAGACCATCAATGTGATTCCCGTGGGCATCCTGTATCTGGACCCGAGAGGCCGTCCGCTGCTCATGAACCGCTGCATGCGAAAAAACCTGGTGGAGCTTCATATGCCCACCGACCTAGGCGATATGAGCGGTACATGGAACGACCTGCGCAAACTTAGCATGCAAATGCCCGAAAGCAGCGCTAATCGCGCCCATATCGACCTTGATCGCTTTGGTAGGGATCGCGCCGTGGTCGAGATCTCTCCTTCCGAGATTCGTCTGTTCGTGCGTGACTCCGTTACGGTCTCGTGCCGTCCGTTCGAGCGTGTCGTCGGCCTGGACGTGACGGAATACGCACACGCCTACGACCGCCTGGCGCAAGCCAACCACCTGCTTGAGCTTGCGGGCCAAGAGCTCCAAGCCCAGATCGAAGAAGTCAAAAAAGTTGCCGACAACGCGGCCTATCTGCGTATGCGCGCTCGCGTGCACGACGTGATCGGGCAGCGCCTGTCCATTCTTCATCGCTATTTGGAGGAGGGGCGTCTGGACGATGAGTCGATCGAGCAGATTGATCCGTTGCTGCGCTCAATTGCTGCCGATTTGCGTAGTGGCGGTGCCAGCGAGCCTGCAGAGCAGCTGGGTGACATCGTCCATGCTTTTGGCCTGGTGAGTGTACAGATCGATGTTGAGGGTGCGCTGCCTGAGGACGCGCGTGTCGCCGCCGCATTTTTGCAGATTATCCGTGAGGCCTCGACCAATGCCACCAAGCATGCGCAGGCGCATCGGGTCCACGTGCGTCTGTGGCAGGAGGGGGCGGATGCTGGAGCCGTCGCGCGCATGACGATTTCTAACGACGGGTCCCCGGCCCCCGTATCGTATCGCGAGGGAACAGGTATTCCAGGTATGAGGCATGTCGCGCAAGATCTGGGTGGCAGCCTAGAGGTCCACGCCGCCCCGCCCTTTACGCTTACGGTATCCATTCCGCTTAACGCCAACGACACGTCCCAAAGGAGAAGCTCATGATCCGCGTGTTGATCGTCGAAGACCAGGCCATCCTGCGCGAGAGCCTGGCGCGCTCCGTTGGCGACCAGCCCGATATGACCGTTGTTTCCGCCATCGCCGATGCCTCCGAGGCCTTAGGTGTCGCGCTCAGGGAGCGCCCGGACATGATACTGATGGACGTCTGCACCGAGCATGATTCCAACGGCATCGTGGCGGCGGCGCGCATCAAGGAGCAGCTGCCCGAGTGCCGCATCATTATCATGACCGGCATGCCCGAGATCACTTTTGTCGATCAGGCCCGCGAGGCGGGCGTCGATAGCTTTGTGTACAAGAACGTCGGTATCGACGAGCTGTTCGCCGTGATGCGCTCCACGCTGGCGGGCTATTGCACGTTTCCCAAGCCGCCCGAAAGCATTTTTTCGGGTACGGCGGCACTCGACGATGTCGAGCTGTCGATTTTGCGCCTTGCCTGCGAGGGCAAGAGCCGCCGAGAGATCGCGGCCGAGTTGTTTATGAGTGAGGGTACCATCAAGCGTCGCATCTCGGAGATCCTGAGCAAGACCGGCTACGACAACATCATGCGTCTTGCCGTGCATGCGGTGACCGAGGGCAGCATCGTCCCCAATATGGAGCGCCCGTAGTCGGTGCGCCGCCCGCGCTCCAACGCCAAAGATAGGTCGCCCGCCGTTTCGTATCTAAAAACGGCGGGCGGCCTGCTTGTATGGGCGGTGCTGTCGGCATAAAGCGGCGGGGTCGCAGGATTAACTCCTGCGGCCCCGTCTGGTGTGCGCGGATGTGTCCGCCAATCCGCGGCTGATGTTACATGCCGCTACGCGATGGTTGCGCTGTAAGAGGCGACGTCCTCGTAGGAATCGGTCAGGTAGGCGTCGATGCCGATGGTCGTGTTGACCAGGTCGTCAAGGCTGTCAAGCTCGCCGCTCGAGAATGTGAATTCCTCAGTGGCGTTGGTGCCGGGCATCAGGTGAGCCGAGAACCAGGGGTCCTTCATGGTGCCGTTGACATTGGTCTTGCCGGAGGGAGCGTAGAAGGTCAGGTCCTTGTCGCTCTTGTTGGTGATGTTAACAACAAAGCCGATGTCACCCCAGTCGTCCTTGAACTTCTCGGTGATGGTGATGGTGCACAGGTCGTCATCGGCGACGGTGACGGCGGGGGAGATTTCGATGCTCTGGACGTCGTCGTCTTCGACGGCCTCATCGATCTCTTCTTCCTTCTCGGCCGCCTCGCGATCCTTCTTCACCGTGCCGGACAGGTCCTTGTCGGACTTGGTAAAGATGAGCTTGTCGCCGTCCACCTCAAGGACGAGCTTGTCGTCTTTGAGCTTCAGGTCGTGCGACTCATCTTCGGCGGTAATCGTTACGGTGGTGGCGTCCTTGGCCTCCCATTTCAGGTCGGCGACCTCAAGGAACATGTCGAGGACGCCCGTGCCGTCTTCGTCGAGGATCAGGATACAGTTGAGGCCCCACTCCTTGAGCATATCCATGTACTCATCGGTGAGCTCTTCGCCGTCCAAGGTTCCACCCGAGTACTGCCAGCTGCCGACGAAGTTGGCCTTGGGGTCTTTGCCGCCGCCGCTGCAGCCCGTCAGGGCAAAGGCGAGCGCTAGGACGCATGTCAGAAATGCGAGTACGGACTTTTTGAACGTTGTCTTCATGGTGTCCTCCTTTATCGAACGAAACCCATAGAAGCAAATGCGGGGGTGGCGGACCTCCCCGCCAATTACCAGGTAGAGGGGCTAGGGCCTGGGTGTTCCGCAGTTGCTGCAGAACTTGCCGCCGTTTTCGCTGCCGCAGTTGGGGCAGAACCACTTGGTCGGTGCCGGGGCGGGTGCGGGACTGCCACACTCGGGGCAGAACTTGCCGGTGTTGGTGGCACCGCAACTGCAGGTCCACGTGCCGGCCGCGGGGGCAGCGGCAGGAGCCGGTGTGGGGGCGGGTGTCGGAGTCGGCTGTGGGGCAGCTTGCTGCTGTGCCTGGCCGGCGGCGAACAGCTGGCTGGCATTCATGCCGCCCATGCCACCTGCCATGCCCATGCCCATAAAGCCTGCCATCGCGCCGTTGGGGTTGGCGGCTGCTGCGCGCATCGCATCGCTCTGGGCGCTGGCGATGTTGGCGGCTGCCATGGTGGGATCGCGCATAACCGCGGCCTTCTGCAGGTCCTTGATCATCTGCTCGTCTTCTTGCGAGGCGGCGATGGAGTTGACGCCAAAGCTCACGATCTCGACGCCGCGCAGGTCACGCCAGTCGGCAGAGAGGACCTCGTTGAGCGCGCGGGCGAGCTCGGTGGTGTGACCGGGAATGGCGCTGTAGCGGATGCCCATCTCCGAGATCTTGGCAAAGGCGGGCTGCAGGGCGGTGAGCAACTCGGACTTAAGCTGGCTGTCGATCTTGTCGCGCGTGTAGCTATCGGTCACGTTGCCGCACACGTTGGTGTAGAACAGCAGCGGGTTGGTGATGCGGTACGAATACTCGCCGTTGCAGCGCACGGAGATGTCGACATCCAGGCCAATGTTGTTATCGACCACGCGGAAGGGCACGGGCGAGGCAGTGCCGTACTTGTTGCCGATGATCTCCTTGGTGTTGATGAAGTAGACACGCTGGTCTTTGCCCGCGTCGCCGCCAAAGGTAAAGCGGCTGCCGATATTGGCGAACGTCTCCTTGATGGAGTCGCCCAGGTTGCCGCTAAAGACGCTCGGCTCGCTGCCGGTGTCAAAGACAAACTCGCCGGGCTCCAGTGCGACCTCGATGATCTTGCCGTTTTGCACCACGAGCATGCCCTGGCCGTCGTTGACGGCGATGACCGAGCCGTTGGAGATAACGTTGTCCTCGCCGCGCGTGTTGGAGCTGCGACCGCCGGTGCGCTTGCTGCCCTTGCAGGCTAAGACGTCAGCGGGCATCGATTCGCAATAGATAAATTCTTTCCACTGGTCGGCCATGACGCCGCCGGCAGCTCCCAATCCAGCTCTCAAGAGTCCCATGGTGATCTTCCTTTCTCGTCAAAGGCCGGGTGGTATTGGTCAGAATGGCTAATCGTCCTTGTTGTCCTTCATGACAACGGTGGTCTCGGTGTGGCTGAAGGTGTCGTGCTTCTCGGTCAGGTCGAGCTCGCCACAGTAGCAATCGGCGTGGGTGGCCTCGTTGGCCGTCTTGAGCTGGCCCACCAGCAGCACATCTGCGATGACCACGATGATCAACGGCGCGACGATGTTGATGAGGATGCCCTCGACATCAAAGGTGAGGTAGTCCGGATCGAAGGCATTCCCACCCATAAAGAGAATCTGGGAGAGGACAAACCCGATCACAAAGAACAGCACCGAGGCGATGGCGAGCTTGGGCTTGGAGCAGGGGAGCTCGCCGACCATGCGACCGGTCTGGCCGTTCATGGCAAACAGATAACTCTTGCCGTTCCACGAGGTGGAAAGCATCCACACGGGGAACAGGGCGTAGTCGCTGTCTTCCCAGGTGTAGTCGAGCTGCTTGCTTTCGACCGTGGCGTCGTCATACTCGTCGACGCCACGGTCTCGCGCAGGGCCGAAATCGTGCTTTCTTCCATACGACGCTCGGCGCGCGCCTTGCAGGTCTCGCAATCCTCGTCGTAGCGGTTGGCGATGTATCCGGGCATATAGGCGACCGAGAACGGGCGCAGCGCGTCGTAGTCAAACGGCTCGATGGCGTCCATGTGGCCGTCGGGCATCTTGGAGGATCCGTCGACGGGCACGCGCTTAAACGAGATGTTTCCCTTGCGGTAGGCGTCGTAGTGGTCGGTGGTCGTGACGGTGCGGTCGGATTCCTCGGTTACAGTCTCGTTGGTCGCATCAAAGCACACCTCGCCGTCCACGCGGGCGCCGTAAAGCCAAAAGGGCACGTAAACGCCTTGGACTTCGTCGATATGGTTGCCGGTGACAAAGCTCTTGGGCAGCAGGATCTTGCCCTTGTAGTGTTCCTTGAGCGCGGCCATGACATCGTCGCGCCCGAGCTTAAACGGGATCACCAGATCGGGTGAGAAGTCGCCTGAGAGCTGGCCAGGTGCCACGGCGGGGTTGCCGCAGTACGGACAGGTGGTGACGGCGACGGTGCCGTCCGAGACCAGCTCGGCACCGCACGACGAGCAGATGTAGCCGGCGTTTTGAGCCAGCTCCTGCACGGCATCGTCGACAGCAGGCTTGGGGGCCGCGGCTGCGGCATCGGCTTTGGCATCTGCCTTGTCCTGGCGCTCGCGATAGAGGGCCTCGACTTCTTCGACTTCAAAACGCGAATCGCAGTAGTCGCAGACGAGCTTTTGCTCGGCACTGGCAAAGTGAAGGGGGCCGCCACACGCGGGGCACTGATAGTTGATGCTCTCGAAGGCCATGATCGGTCCTTTCCGTGCCGGAGGCTATGCGCCGATGGCGCCACCACAGTATTCGCAGCGCCCACTGGCATCGGGAATGGTGGTTGCACCGCAGAAGGGGCAGGTGACCGCGGTCTTGGGGGCCTTGGCGGCCACGACGCTGTCGCGCGTCTCCTGGCGCAGCTGTACCAGCGCGTCGCGGACCTCGGTTGCCTGGCGCTTGGCCTCGCGGTATTCGATGGAACCGCGCTGATCGATGGTGGAGTCGTTCACGCGCAGGTTGATCTCGGTAAAGTACGGCGTGTTGACGTGGATGGTCAGATTAAAGTCGTAATCCAGGTCGTAGCGCGGCGGGTTGTAGCTCTCGCGCTCGCCGTCCTTGGTCTCGCGATAAATCTCGGTGCGATGCTCGTCGATATCCATATCGCAGCCGAGTACCTGTGAGAACTCGATGATGTCGGGATTGGCGTCGCGCCAGCGGCTCTGCGAAGTGATGATCAGCAGGCCCGCGTCTTCGTCGAGCATGATGTTGGTGCGCCCGGCAGAGAGCGTGCGCGTGGGGTTGAACGAGGCCAGGCGCTCGGCATTGGCCTCGCGGTAGGCGAGTTGCTCGCGGATATCGTCCGCGGTGCTGGAACGATAGCCGCCAAAGAAGGGGGAGAGCTTGCCGACGCACTCTTTGCACAGGTAGCCTTCGTTGATCTTGGTCTTCCCCAAAAGTCCCAGCTCGGTACCGCAAATCGCGCACTCTTTCTTCTCGAACATCTTGTCAAAGAAGCCCATGGCTGCCTCCCATCAACAGGTAGCGTGTGTCACTTTTGATGATGGGGGAGTGGGTAATTTTTCACGATACCCAGACGGCTCAAGAGGTCTCCACAACTGGGACACATGGCCCATTTTTCATCCCCAGCTAACTTGCGGTGAAATAGTCCCCACATGACAGTCTGGGCCGGTCAGCAGGAACTATTTCACCGCAACCGCCGAAGGGGGTGGGTTGTGGCGACGGCTGCCTTGGCGGACTTGGACTGTCAGCTATAGAAGTTCACCGTGCTACAGCAGCTCTCCGTGGCGGGCGATATAGCGGCGCTTGGTCAGCTGAGTGAGTGCAATGTAGGCAGCGACGATGCCGATGAGCAGCGCAAAGAAGCTCGGCGGCAGCGGCATGAGGCCCAGCGCATCGGCGATGGGGCTTGCCGGCAGCCAGGTGACAAGTGCCAGGCCCAGCACGGTGAGCGCGCACAGCGCGGGCGCGCCGTGGTCGCGCGGGCTCGGCAGGCGCGGGGAGCGCATCATGTGGATCACGAGCGTCTGCGACCACATGGACTCGACGAACCAGCCACTCTGGAAAATCGCCGCAAAGGTCGCCATGCCGGCAACATTGCCCGCGGCGGCAAGCTCGGACCAGCTCGCGCCCACGGCGGCGGGGCACACCGCAAAGAAGAGCGTGGCGAAGGTCACGATGTCAAACAGCGAGCTTACGGGACCCAGCTCGAGCATAAAGCCCTTGATGGACGCGGCGTCCCAGGCACGCGGGCGGGCAGTCCAGGCGTCATCGACGGTGTCCCACGGTAGCGCGATGCACACGATCTCATAGACCAGCGACAGCAGTACCAGCTGCAGGGCACTCATGGGCAAAAACGGCAAGAACAGGCTCGCGACGGTCACGGACAGCACGTTGCCAAAGTTGGAGCTCACTGTGGTCTTGAGGTACTTGAGCAGGTTGCCGTAGGTGCGGCGGCCTTCGATGATGCCGCGCTCGAGCACGCCCAGGTCCTTCTGAAGCAAGATGATATCGGCGGATTCCTTGGCAATGTCGACGGCCGAATCGACCGAGATGCCGCAATCGCTCGCACGCATGGCGGCGGCGTCGTTGATGCCGTCGCCCATAAAGCCCACGGTGTGGCCGAGCAGCTCGCGCATGACGCGCACCAGGCGCGCCTTCTGCAGCGGCGAGAGCTTGGCGAAGAGGTGGGTTTTCTCGGCGCGCTCGGCAAGCTCGGTGTCATCGAGCGCATCGATCTCGGAGCCGAGCAAGACGTTGCTCGCGTCGATGCCGATCTGCTCGCAGACGGTGGCGGCGACGCGGTCGTTGTCGCCGGTCAGGACCTTGACCGCCACGCTCTTGGCCTCGAGGGTGGCGACGGCGCCCGCGGCACTTGCTTTGGGTGGATCGAGGAAGGCCAAAAAACCCATCAGCACCATGTCGCACTCGTCGGCGATGCCAAACTCGCCCACGCAGCGCGGATCGGTCTTCTGCGCCACGGCAATCACGCGCAGGCCCTCGGCGTTAAGATTGGCGACCTGCTTGCGAATCTGGGCGAGCTTGTCTTCGGCGAGCGGCCGGGCGATACCGTTGACCTCGACAAAAGAGCAGATCTCGAGCATTTCCTCGGCAGCTCCCTTGGTAACCATCTGGGTTTTGCCTTGGGCGTCGGAGACAACTACGCTCAGGCGACGGCGCGAGAAATCGAAGGGAACCTCGTCGACCTTGGTGTAGCGGTCGCGCAGGCTCTGGCCCAGCATGGAATCGGGTGCGACGGTCGAGGGTGTCACATCGGCACGGTCGATTACGGCCAGGTCGATAAGATTTTTGAGGCCGGTCTGGAAGAAGCTGTTCAAAAACGCATGGCGCAGCACGCGTGCGTCCTCGTTGCCGTCGGTGTTGAGGTAGCGCTCGAGTACGATGCGGTCTTCGGTGAGGGTGCCGGTCTTGTCGCAGCACAGGACGTCCATGGCGCCCAGGTTTTGAATCGCCGGCAGCTCCTTGACGATAACCTGGCGACGGGCGAGGTCCTTGGCGCCCTGCGACAGACTCGTGGTCACGATGACGGGGAGCATCTGCGGCGTGATGCCCACGGCCACGCTCGTGGCGAACAGCAGCGCGTCGATGACGTTGCCCTTGGTCGCGGCATTGATGGCAAAGACGGCCGGCGCCATAACGAGCATGAGGCGTACGAGCAACATGGAGACGCTGGAGACGCCGCGGTCAAACGCGCTCTTCTCGCCACGCCCGTTGAGCATCTTGGCGATGCCGCCCAGGTAGGTGTCCGAGCCGGTGGCAACGACAAGCGCCATGGCGGTGCCGTTTTGCACGGAGGTGCCGGTAAAGACGATGTTCTTGCAGGCAGAGAGCGGCAGTGCGGAGCCGTCGGCACCCTCGACGATAGTGACGGCGGTGGTCTTCTCGACGGCCTCGCTCTCGCCGGTGAGCGCGGACTCGATCACAAACAGATCGCACGCGGTGATGATACGGGCATCTGCCGGAACCATATCGCCGGCAGAGAGGCGGATCACATCGCCGGGGACGAGCTCGTCGAAGGGGATCTCGATGCGCTCGCCGTCGCGCAGAGCGGTGCAGGTGTTGGAGACCAGGTCCTTAAGGGCCTCGGCCGCATTGCCGCTGCGGGCTTCCTGGATAAACTTCATGCCGCCCGATACCAGCAGCATGATGCCGATGACGATGACCGTGGAGGGGTCGCGCTGCGGCTCGGGCACGGCGAGCACGTCGATATAGAGCGAGACCAGCGCGAGCGCGGCGAGGATACCGGCGAAGGGATCGATGAACGCGTCGGCGATGCGGCGGGCGAGCGTTTTGGTCGTTGCCTCGATGGTGTTGGCGCCGACGGCGTCCAGGCGCTCGGCTGCCTGCTTGGCGGTGAGGCCGTTTGCCGTGGCGTCAAGCAGTACGAGAGCGTCATCGGCGCTATGGGTGGTGGCGAATATGGTGTTCTTGGACAGGCCGGTATGAGCGGCGGGGCGCGCCGTGCGGCGGCGCTTGGAGATAGCTTCGAGTACCGTGGCGGTTTTGAGCATCAGCATAGGGTCCTCCTTGTTGAAGGGAGTTAGCGTACGTGTCGTATTGAGTTGCAAAAAAACCTAGATGTCGCTCACGTCAAGCTCACGAACCACCACAAAGGGGACAGGCACCTTTGTGGTGGTTTTGACGATCTGTTGTTGGTGGTTATGCGGATGCGGAGTCCTCGCGGCGTGCCGAGGGCGACATGCAGGTTTTTCGACTAGGACTGCCTTCCATGGCACACCTCCTTAAGGCCGGGCGCAGCGCGCTTTGGGTATCTCGTACCCGCTTTAATCCGCCCGTATTCTTGATGAGGGGGTTTGAAATGTCAACCCCCATTGTTCGGAAAACCATTCCCCCTGACAAAGCCTTTACAGAATGCCGCGGTCTCAAAGCGCGCCCGCATCGACGTCCTACCTGCGCTAAACTGTGAAGCACGTACGCGATTACGAGAGGAGCCCGCATGGAGGCTTACAAGCAAGAGTTCATCAAGTTTATGGTTGAGTCCGACGTTCTTAAGTTCGGCAGCTTTACGCTCAAGAGCGGCCGCCAGTCCCCGTTTTTTATGAACGCCGGCGCTTACGTGACGGGCTACCAGCTCAAGAAGCTGGGCGAGTATTACGCCCAGGCCATTCACGATAACTTTGGCGACGACTTTGACGTGCTGTTTGGGCCGGCCTACAAGGGCATTCCCCTGGCCGTCGTGACCGCAATTGCCTACCACGAGCTGTACGGCAAGGAGGTCAAGTACTGCTGCGACCGCAAGGAGGCTAAGGACCACGGTGCCGACAAGGGCAACCTGCTGGGCTACGAGCCCCAGGACGGCGACCGCGTGGTCATGGTCGAGGACGTCACCACCAGCGGCAAGTCCATCGACGAGACCTATCCCAAGGTCAAGGCTGCTGCCGACGTCGAAATCAAGGGCCTGATCGTGTCCCTCAACCGCATGGAGGTCGGCAAGGGTGGCGTGACCACCGCGCAGAAGGAGATCGAGGCCAAGTACGGTTTCCCCGTCGCGAGCATCGTCTCCATGGCCGAGGTCGTCGAGACCCTCTACAACCACGAGATCGACGGCAAGATCGTCATCGACGACGAGCTCAAGGCCGCCATCGACGTCTACTACGAGCAGTACGGAGCACGCTAGTTACGGCGTTTTACCAAACGCCGTAACTGCTCGACGCTGTGCGCCGCCCAGGGCGACAATTTGTCATTCAAAAGGCGAGGCATGACCAGAAGGTCAATGCCTCGCCTTTTTCATGCCAACTTGTTCGCCCTGGACGCCGCTCGCTGTCCGTCCTCTACCTGCGGCGTTGTCTTGATCCGGATGGGTAGTCACCTTGCTCGCTCTGGCGGGCTTTCGCTGTCGTTGCCAAGGCATTGGCACTTGGGGACGTTCCTTTTGTGCCGGCACCCAGGGACAGTCCTTGCGCCAGTCTCTTGACTAGTCATTGGGGACGTTCTTGTTTGACTAGTCGTTTAAGAACGTCCCCAATGACTACCCAATGACTACTTGCTCTCGTTAGATAGGCGTCCGAGAACCACGCTCGTCGCTACTTGAGTCCGGGGAGGCGGGTGTAGGGGAACGAGCGCTCTAGGAATTCGGCGCAGCGGGCGTAGTCTTTGGCGAAGTAGCTGCTGTAGAGCGAATCGAGCACGTATTGCACGGCGATGTGGCTGGCGAACTGCGTGATGCGATGCGTCATGCTCTCGTGGTCACTCACCGTAAGGTAGGCGGCAAAGCCAGGGTGAATGCGCGCGCAATAAGGCGTGCCGACAACGATGACCGGGACATGCCGACTGCTGAGGATCGGCAAGATGTCCTTGAGGTTGGGGGCAAGGCCGCTGTAGGAGATGACGATTGCCACATGGTCGGCGCCCGAGGCGAGCGCCGTACGCACCTGGGCCTCGCCACCGTTGTGGCACGTCGCGCTTTTGCCGGCGGAGAGCAGGCGATCGCGGAACATTCCCGCTGGATAGAGGTTGTGCGAGCCCGTGTAGATGTCGACCTGTCGGGTGTTCGCGATGAGCTTGGCGGCGTGGTCAAGCTGCGTGGGGTCGAGCAACTCCTGCGTTTCGGCCAGCGTGGTCTGGTAGAGCCCCTCCATGCGCTCCATAACCTGCGCAGGCGATACTCAGCTTATCGACCCGCGATGCAAAGGAGATGCTCATCCCACGAGTACTACCGGGAAGGGCTCTCGATTCGAGCTCTTACCTTAGCAATTTGGCCATTTGGCACTATAATCACCATAGGCATGCGCATAACGTTGCGCTTAATCAAGAGGAGAAAACGTATGGGTCTGTTTGACATGTTCAAGAAGAAGGCTGAGCCCGCGGCTGCCGCTGCTCCTGCCTCCATCTCTACTTCTGCCGGCGCCGACGTGCTGTGCTCGCCCGTCAAGGGCAAGGTCATCAAGATGGCCGACGTGCCCGATCCCGTCTTTAGCGGCGAGGTGCTGGGCAAGGGCTGCGCCGTGTGGCCCGAGGACGATCTGGTCTACGCTCCCTGCGACGGCAAAGTGACCGTCACCATGGGTCACGCCGTGGGCCTGCAGTCCGATAGCGGCATCGAGGTTTTGGTGCACGTTGGCGTCGATACCGTTAACATGAACGGCGACGGCTTCGAGGGCTTCGTCAAGGCTGACGATGTCGTTAAGGCTGGCCAGCCCATGCTCAAGATCGACCGCGCCAAGATCGCCGCTGCCGGCTACAAGGACTGCGTCGTCGTGGCTGTGTCCAACACCGCCGAGTTCGCCGACGTCGAGCTCGCCGTCGAGGCTGAGTCTGCCGTTGCTGCTGGTGACGCCATCGTTAAGGTCGTTCGCAAGTAAGCCGCGGCAACATAAGGGTGTTTTGGGGTGGTCGAATCGTTCGACCACCCTTTTTTATTACAATGCGGCGGAGCGTTTTATTGCGCGTTGGGCGGACCGGTAAACCGTTCGGACGTTAAATCGAGCCGACTGCGCCTTTGCTTTGCCGGGGGTGTTCGTTAGCGGCTAGTATGGCCTTATTGTTACGACGTGCACCGCGTCGGGAAGCGCGGTGCCGCTTGTTGGGAGGAATGTCATGAAGAAGAAGCTGCTGTTTGCGCCCCTGATGGCTGTTCTGGTCGCGTGCGTGGTTGTGCTTTCCGGCTGCGGAGGTCCTTCGGTTGAGGAGCTTATCACCGAGGATCTTACGACGCAGTTTGACGAGGTCAAGAACGGTGGCGACGACTTCCTCGCCGGCCTGGAAGAGGCCTCGGGCGACGAGTTCGAGCAGCTGGGCATCGATCCCAAGGAGTACGCTAAGAGCTATCTCGAGGGCTTTGACTACAAGATCGGCGACGTGACGGTCGACGAGGACAAGGGTACCGCAACTGCCGAGGTCACCATTACCTGCAAGTCCATGAACCAGATCGTTGAGGATTTTGCCACCCAGTATCAGGAGAAGGTCGCCGCGCTCGATTCGATGCCTTCCGATGACGAGCTGTACAAGATGGCCGGTCAGGTTATGGTCGATGTGACCAAGGCTGCTAAGACCAAGGACACCAAGGTCACCTTCAAGTACTCCTGCAATGACGACGGCGAGTGGTCTGCTGACGATTCCGCAACCAACGAGATGATGAATGCCATGATGAGCTAGGGAGTTGCGGCGTTTTACCAAACGCCGCAACTGCTCGACGCTGCGCGCCGCCCAGGACGACAATTTGTCATTCAAAAGGCGAGACATGACCAGAAGGTCTATGCCTCGCCTTTTTCATGCCAACTTGTTCGTCCTGGACGTCGCTCGCTGTCCGTCCTCTACCTGCGGCATTGCCATGGTAGTCATTGGGGCGGCACTTGGGGACGTTCCTTTTCTGCCGGCAGTTGGGGACACTCCTTGCACCAGCGTTGCATCGAATGCTCGGGAAAATGCGAGCCGGTATTTGGGCGAATAATGGGTCGCGGTTTCCGGATGGGGTGGGTTGCGGAAAGCGCGACCCGGAATATTGCTCTGAAACGGGATGCGGTTTCCCCGATGGGGCTCAAGCGGAAAGCGCATCCCATTCCGGAGCTCCAAAACGGGATGCGCTTTCCGTGCGGAAGAATTGTCGCAGCTACGTTAAGCGGCGGCTCCGCTACTCGCCCAGCACCAGCGCCGCGAGCTCTGCCTGGGTGTCCACCACGTAGTCGGCGCCGGCGGCCTCTAGCTCTGCGCGGCCGCGGAAGCCCCAACTGACGCCCGCGCTCTTAAGGCCGGCGTTGTGGCCGGTCAGGATATCGACATTCGAATCGCCCACATAGAGTGTGGTTGCCGGATCGGCACCCAGCTCTTCCATCACATGTAGCGTGACGGGTGCTTCGGGCTTAGGCGGAAACGCATCGACACGGCCCTGCACCAGTGCAAAGCGCTCGGAGCCAAAGTATTTCTCGATAAGCGGGGCCGCCGAAATATGATCCTTGTTGGTGAGCACGGCAAGCTGAACGCCTGCTGCGCGCAGACGGTCGAGCATCTCAATCGTGCCGGCGTAGGGGGCGGTGTGGTCCTCCTTGTGCTCGCCGTAATAAGCTCTAAACTCGGCAAGCGTCTGCTCAAACATACGGCTGTCGCCCGCGTACTCGGCGGGCATAAAGCGCTCAACCAGCTTGAGCATGCCGTTTCCCACCTTGTAGCGGTACTCGTCCACGGCAAACGTGGGCCAGCCGTGCATCTCGCAGGTGTGGTTGCCGGCGGCCGCCAGGTCCTCAATCGTGTTGAGAAGGGTGCCGTCTAAATCAAAAATCACATGGTAAAAAGCTGCTGCCATGGGTGCTCCCGTCATTGGGTTTCAAAACGCACCCCATAATACTGGGCTTCCGCGTTGGGCGTGCTTGGAATCTGAACATCTTTAGGGTTATCGAGCCACATCGCGCCAGCCGTGCAATTCCGCCCTAGCAAATTCTCGGCAGCTGCTCTCCCACGAGCATGTCGAGGATGCGGGTTGAGCCCCAGCCGGTGCGCACGCGCACGGCGGGGCGGGTGCCCTCGGCAAGCGGCAGTACGCGGCCGATAATCGCGGCGTTCTCGCCGTAGCGGGCAGCACGCATGGCGGCTAGAGCCGCATCGGCCTGTTCGGCCGGCACCACGGCGACCATCTTGCCCTCGTTTGCCACCTGCAGCACGTCATAGCCGAGCATCTCGCAAGCCGCCTGCACATCGGGACGCACGGGCACGGCGCCCTCGTCGATCTCCATGGCAACGCCGCTAGCCTGCGCAAACTCGTTGAGCGTGCTCGCCAGGCCACCGCGCGTGGGGTCGCGGAAGCAACGCGTGCCGGGCGCTGCGGCCAGCACGTCGGCAATCAGGTGGTTGAGTGGCGCGGCGTCGCTTTCGATGGTGCTCGAAAACGCCAAGCCCTCGCGTTGGCTCATGATGGCGATGCCGTGGTCACCGAGTGTGCCCGACACCAGGATGACATCGCCAGGCTGGCAGTTTGCGCCACTGAGCGCCACACCCGCGGGCACTTCGCCCACGCCGGCGGTGTTGATGTAGGCGCCGTCGGCCCCGCCGCGCTCAACCACTTTGGTGTCGCCGGTGATGATCGCCACGCCCGCCTCGCGCGCCGTCTCGGCCATGGTCTGCACGATCTGACGCAGCTTGTCCATGGGATAGCCCTCTTCGAGGATAAAGCCGCACGACAGGTAGCGCACGTTGGCACCCGAGGTCGCGACATCGTTGACGGTTCCGCACACGGCGAGTCGGCCGATATTGCCGCCGGGGAAGAACTGCGGCGTCACCACAAAGCTGTCGGTCGACATGGCGATGCGCCCGCTCGCGGGCAGTGCGGCGACGCCGGCATCGTTGCCCTCGAGCAGCTCGGGCGACCCAAAGGCATCCAAAAAGACCTCGTCGATGATGCGTTTCATCATCTGGCCGCCGGAGCCGTGACCCAGCAGGACGGTGCTATCGGTAACGCTATGGGACATATCGAAAACTCCAATCGTGGGTGGAATCGGCAATAGCCGAGTGTGGCAGAATCGATGTTAAGTAAAAGTCAGCGAGCGCCATTCAGACGAAGTGAGTTGCCTTGAAAGAGGAGGCTGCTGGGCTTTTGCCCGCAGCCGACGATTGAAAGGCAAATCACTCGCCTGAATGGTGCGCAGCGTCGGCCGGTCCGCCGTTCGTTAGAACGGCGGAATCTAATAGTCGCGGTAGCGGTAGTACGCCGCGCAGCTGCCTTCGGAGCTCACCATGCAGGGGCCGACGGGGTGTTCGGGCGTACATGCGTGGCCGAACAACGGGCAGTCGCTCGGCGTGATGGCACCGCGCAGCACGTCGCCGCAGCGGCATCCGCGCGGCTCAACCGTCGGCTCAACGGGCACGTCAAAGCGAACGCGGGCATCAAAGCGCGAGAACTCGGGGCGGATGGAAAGGCCCGAGTTGGCAATCGGCCCCAGCCCGCGCCACGTGGTGTCGCATGGCTCAAACACCTGCTCGACCAGCTGGCGCGCCACGGGGTTGCCGTCTGCGTTGACGCCACGGCGGTAGGCGTTGTCAATCGCCGGCCTGTCCTCGACAACCATCTGGACCAGCATGCAGATGCCCTGCAGGATATCGACCGGTTCAAATCCCGTGACCACGCCCGGGGTATTGAATTCGTCGACCAAAAAGCTAAAGGGCGCCAAGCCCGTGATGGTGGCGACGTGTCCCGGCAGGATAAAGCCGTCGATGGCGGTCTCGGGATCGTTAGCGATGGCGCGCAACGCCGGCGGCGTGGTCTTGTGGGCGCAATAGACCGAGAAGTTCAAAAGCCCGCGCGCTTCGGCCTCCAAGATGGCGGCGGCGATGGTGGGCGTTGTGGTCTCAAAGCCCACGCCCATAAAAATAACCGGGCGATCGGGGTTTTGCTCGGCAATGTCGAGTGCATCGAGCGGGGAGTACACAATGCGAATGTCACGCCCTGCCGCCTTTTGTGCAGCGAGCGAGGTGGACGATCCGGGCACGCGCATCATGTCGCCAAAGGTGGTGATGATGGCGCCGTCTATGTTGGCGAGCGCGATTGCGTGGTCGATGTCGCGGTTGGCGGTGACGCAGACAGGGCAGCCCGGGCCGCTCAGCAGCTTGAGCCCGGCCGGCATAATGGAGCGAAAGCCATAGCGCCCGATGCTCACGGTATGCGTGCCGCAGACTTCCATAAGGTTGATGGTGCGGTCGCCGACAAGCTCATGAATGCGCTCGATGAGCTCGCGAGCCAGCTTGGGATCGCGGAATGCCGAGAAATCGATACCGGAGCGCGCCGGCTGCTCGGGCGCCACTAGTAAGCCTCCGCCGGGTTGGTGGTCAGCTGGTCTTCTTCGACCAGCTCGGACATGGCATTAACAAGCTCGAGCGTTTCCTGTGCTTCCTGCTCGTCGACAATCTGGATGCCAAAGCCGGCGTGTACGAGAATATAGTCGCCAACCTGCGCCGTCGGCACGAGTCGCAGCGACACGGGGCGCTCGATGCCCATCATGTCGACGGTGGCCTTGAGGTCGTCGTCGCGTTTGACTACTTTACCGGGAACGGCAAGGCACATATTGTTCCCCTTTTATACGCTTTGCGCTGGACGGGCGCTCAATAATCCATCAGTTGATGGTAGCGCTCGCGGGCGCTGCGGGCAAACGCGCTACACCTGTGAGACGGCGGCTTGCGGGCTGGCCGAACAGCCTACTGCGATGCAACCTGCGCAAGACGAGCGCTTGCGACTGCCGCCTGACCGTAGGCGATGCAGCCGTCATTGACGGGTACGGTGTGGGGGACAAGGACAGTAAGGCCTGCGCTTTTGAGCTCGCGGGCGAGGAGCTGAAGCAGAAGTCGGTTCATGAAGACGCCGCCCGAGAGCGCGACGGTATCGAGGCCTTCGCGCTCACAGATCTCGCTTGCGATGCGGGCCGACGCGCATGCGATGGCGACGTGGAAGTCGAGCGCGAGCCTGTCGGCCGGCGCGCCTGCCTCGATTCCATTCAGAAGAGCTTCGATGAGCGGTTGGGGGTCCAAGATGGGGGAGTCGTCGGCAGACGTGAACACGCCTGTATGATTGCCGTCGAGACGAACGGGCTTACTGCCGAGCGCGCGCCAGGCGGCGGCTTCGAGTTCGATGGCGGGCTCGCCTTCGTAGGTTGCCTGCCCGCAAATGCCCAAAACTGCAGCGGCGGCATCAAAGAGACGCCCCATACTGCTCGTGCGTGGGCTGTTGATGCCGCGCTCGATCATCGTAGCCGTGATGCTGCGTGTCTGCTCGTCGAGGGTGCTCAATAGCCCTGCGGCACCTGGGTGCTCGAGCAGGCCGAGCTCACTGAGCAGGGCAAAGGCGTTGCGCCGGGCATCGCGCACGGATGCGGCACCGCCTGGCAGCGCCCAGGTGCGCAGGTGCGCGGCGCGTTCAAAATCGGCAAGGCCGGCGACAAGGAACTCGCCGCCCCAAATGGTTCCGTCGGTGCCCGCCCCCGTGCCATCAAAGGCAATGCCGAGGACGCGTGCATCGAGCGCAAGCCGGCCAGCGACAATCGCCTCGGCCATTGCGCTCGCGATATGCGCATGATGGTGCTGCACCTCGACGAGCGGCAGATTGCATTTTCGCGCCTGCTCGCGCGCCCACCGACTCGATAGGTAGCTGGGGTGCAAGTCGCAGGCCAGCGCGGCGGGCGTCAAGTCGAAAAGGTCTTCCAAGCGCGTGCGCGCGGCGCTCCAGGCATCGAAGATCTCGCCGTTTTCGACATCGCCGATATGCTGCGACACAAAACAGGCTGCCTCGCCGTTCGCATCCTCGCGTGTGAATGCGATCGTTGCCTTTTGCTGTGGGCCGCAGGCGAGCACGCAGGGTGCAGTGCCGTTGAGCGCCGGCAACGACAACGGTTGCGGCGCATATCCGCGTGCGCGACGCACGGGCATGACGGTGCCGTCGACCACACGTACCACGGAGTCGTCGTAGCGCGAGAGAATCGCACGGTCGTTGCCAAGTAGCGCGTCGGCGATGCCGGCGGCAACAAGATGTTCCCACGCAAGGGCATCGTCGGTCTCGATAGGTTCCTCGTTCAGGTTTCCACTGGTCATGACGAGTGCGTGCATACCGCGCGCCGCGGCCGCGGCGAGCAGCAGATGCTGAAGCGGTGTATAGGGGAGCATGACGCCGAGCTCGGGTAGATCGTGTGCGACGGATGGCGCGAGTGTAGGGGCGTCGGGGGAATCTCCCTCGCCAACAGCACGCCGGCGCAACAGCACGATGGGGCGGATGCTACCGGTTAGCAAGCCGCGCTCGGCATCATCGACATGGCACAGGCGTTCAGTATCGGCAAGGCTGCGCACCATAACGGCAAGCGGCTTGTTGCTGCGGCGCTTGCGACGGCGAAGCTCGGCTACCGCCTGCTCGTTGGAGGCGTCGCATGCCAAGTGGAATCCACCCAGGCCCTTGATGGCGACAATACCGCCGCTGGCCAGCAACTCGACACAGCGGTCAATAATGGCATCGCTGGTTTCGCGCGTGCTGCCGACGGCTGGCGTCGTCCCCGAGCCCTCGAGCTCCATGTCGCCCGCCGCCTCGCGCCAGGTAATATGTGGCCCGCAGTCAAAGCAGGCATCGGGCTGCGCATGAAAGCGCCGGTCAAGCGGGTCGCCATACTCTGCGGCGCACTCGGGGCACATGGGAAAGCAATCCATCGACGTGGCCGCTCGGTCATAAGGCAGCGACCGGATGATGGTAAAGCGCGGCCCGCAGTTGGTGCAGTTGATGAAGGGGTAGTGATAGCGCCGGTCGGCGGGGTCGAACAGTTCGCGCAGGCAGTCGTCACAGGTGGCGATATCGGGGGAGATGAGCGTCGTGTGCGCGGTCTGATCCTGCGATGCTACGATACGAAAGGCCTGCTCATCGTCGGCATCCCAAGTGTCGGGCTCCAGGTCTGCAACAGCGACATGCTCAACGCGGGCCGCGGCAGGTGCGTGCTCCGACAGCGCGGCGACAAAGCCGTCGAGTGCCTCGACCGAAGCATGCGCCTCGATGTGCACGCCATCGCCCGCGTTGAGCACCCAGCCGCAAATGCCATGCGCCATAGCCTCGCGATACACAAATGGCCGCATGCCAACGCCCTGCACAATGCCCGTCACATGAATATGCACATGCCGCATGCGACCCTCCTTCATTGAAGTATGTGCTGTTAGAGCCCCAGGCTTTGCTTGGTGGCGGCGCAGGTGAGCTCGCCGTGCTTAACGCCGCGCAGCCCCAGCAACCGGTCCGCCAGCTCGTAGACGCGTTTGCCGCGACCCTTGAGCGCCAGAATCTCCAGGCAGTTGTGGTGGTCCAGATGCACGTGCATGGTCGAGACAATCTCGTCGGTGTAGTCGTGCTGCACCTCGTCCAGACGGCGCGTCAGATCGCCGGTATGGTGGTCATAGATCATGGTGAGCGAACCGATGACCTGCTCGTCGGGCGTGCGCATCTGCTCCTTGGCGATCGAGGCGCGAATCAGATCGCGTACGGCCTCGGATCGGTTAGCCACGTCACCGCGGCGCGCGATCTGCTCGTCAAAGCGGCGCAGCAGGTCATCGGGCGCGGTGACCGAAAAGCGGACCAGCTCGGAGCTGGAGCCGCTGCAGCGGCAGCTGGCATCGTCGTCCGCACCGTGATCGTGCGCGTGCTCGTGCTCGGCCACGTTACACCAGTTTCACAGAGCCGACGGAGTTGTGATCTGCCTCGATGGCCTCCTCGTAGCCCTCGAGCGCATCGTGCGCCTCGTGCAGCGCAGACATGGCGGCCTCGAGCTTGGCGCCAATGCGCTCCATGTCAAAGTTTTCGGTCGCATGCAGCAGCTGATGGCTCCACTCGTGAGCGAGCTCAATGGTGTCGTCGACCTGCTTGACGCTCATGGCAAGCTGGCTCATGTTCATTCCAACGTCATGCATGGGAAGTCTCCTTTTGTACGGGTCTAATCAGTGGTTCAGATTCTACTACGGAGGGCTCCTGCGCCCGCCGCTGTATGCCAGTTGTCCTACGGTGCCAGTGAAGCAAGCGGCGCGACTACGACACCGTCTTCCCGTCGGTAGGCAGTTGCGGTTCCAGTGAGAACGAGCAAGAAGGACGCTTCGCCTTGGTGGGTCGCATCGATTTTAGATGCGAGTTTCTTGAGATTGGCGGCAGCGGTGTCTATAAGCTTTGAGCCAAGCTTGACCTCAACCAGAGCGTACCTGCCGTCATTTAGCACGAGTACGGCATCGGCTTCAAGGTCGGTCTTATCCCGATAGTGGTAAACCTTGCCGCCAAGCAGATCCATATAGGTGCGCAGGTCACGGATGCACATCGATTCAAACAGAAGCCCAAATGTTTCAAAATCCTCTAGGAGCTTTTGAGGCGTTGCCCCCAGGGCTGCGACCGCAAGCGATGGATCGCAGAAATGGCGCGTCGGACTTGTCCGTACGGCGGTTTTTGAGCGGAGCCGCGGGGCCCATGCCTCGAGATCTTCGAAAACGCAGGAGCGGGTCAAGGCGTCGACATATTCAGAAACGGTATTTCTTGAGGGAGGTTCTCCTTGCATGTCAGCAGCGATTGTGGCGAGCGATGCCTCTGTCGAGATATTGCGAGCATAGCTTCGAATAATCTGGGCCATCCAAGTCTTATTTCTCCGCAGTCCATCAATCTCGTCGATATCGGAATCAAGCAGTTCCGAGATGTAATCAGGGGCCATGGATAGCGCAATCCCATGGTTTGGCTCGGTAACCGCTTCAGGCCAACCTCCTCGGCAAAGTGAGTAGACGATACGTTCGATATCGAAGTCGACCATATCGGCAACATCGGTGTTTCCATCAAACAGGCTTGCCAGCGAAACTGATCCTGTTGACTCGCGTGATTCAAAAAGTGACATCGGGCGCATGTTTATACGTGCTATGCGGCCGACTCCTGAGTGTGCCGGCATTTCGCTTGCCCGAGGCGTTGCGGAGCCGGTGAGGATAAACCTGCCTCGTCCTTTGCCGCGGTCGATCGCGAACCTTACGGCGTCCCAAAGCTGTGGGGCCATTTGCCATTCATCGATGAGGCGTGGCTCATCTCCTTTGAGCAGGAGAGAGGGCTTCGAATCGGCAAGCTGGATGTAGCTCGGACCGTTATCGGGGTCTTGCATGTAGATGCTGCTTGCGGCTGCCTGTTCAGCCGTTGCGGTCTTGCCGCACCATTTTGGCCCTTTGATTTGGACAGCCCCAGAAGATTTTAGTTTTCTGGCGAGCACTTTGTCCGCGACTCGTGGTAAATAACCGTGTTGAATTGAACCCATGTCACCCTCCTTGCTATCAGGGTATTATACCGTTGATTTGTACAAGTTGGACGATTTAGATTGTGCAAGTTGGACGATTTAGATTGTGCAAGTTGGACATTATATCTAGTAAACATTCATGATGCCAGAAGAGAAGCCCTAGAGTCTCCAGGCCTTTGTCGTATAACGCATGATGTCAAGAATGTCGGCCTTGATGTTTGGTGGCAGGGCTTTGAAGAGCGATAGATATTCGTCTTCCTGAGCAGTATAAAACGCAGGGCTTCCGTCTGGATCTTTGGTATAGCCAAGGATATCGTTGGGCGTGCATCCAAAGAGATCGCACAATGCAACAATGCGGTCCTCTCCTAGTTTTGCTCGACCTGTTTCCCATGCACTATATGTCGCCTTGCTAACGCCAAGACTGTCCGCAATTTGAAGCTGAGTAAGCCCTGACTTTTTGCGGATTCTGGCGAGTGCGGTATGTTTATTGGTCACATCCATGTCGCTCCCGTCTGATATCAAGAGCAACTTTGCATTTCGGTGCCGGTCAAATGTCTAACTGGATTGTCCTTAGGTGCAATAATTGACATAAAGTCTAATTTGAATAAACTCAAAACCAATATAAATAGACATCGAGGAATGGTGGCTATGGGGAGAGTTGTTGGAATCGATCTTGGGACGACCTATTCGGCCGTCGCTGTGTTGGGAGACGATGGACTTCCCGAAATACTGAAGAATGCGGACGGAGAACCGACTACACCTTCGGTTGTTTTATTCCAATCATTTGACGGAAAAGACGAGCCGCTTGTTGGAACGATGGCCAAGCATTCGGCGGCAGGTGATCCCGATAATGTTGTCCAGTTCGTTAAACGGCAGATGGGAAATCCGGATTGGAGATTCGACTCCGACTCGGGCGTTTCCTACTCTGCAGAAGAGGTTTCCTCCCTTATTATCAAAAAATTATTGCAAGATGCCGAGCAGGCACTTGGAGAAGAAGTATGCGGAGCCGTGATTACGGTTCCCGCATATTTTGATGATGCAAGAAGAACTGCGACAAAGCAGGCAGGTATAATTGCGGGCACCAAAGTGCTTCGCGTGTTGAATGAACCGACGGCCGCAGCCCTTTCCTTTGGTCTCGATACCGAGAAGAACGGCGTCACGCTTGTCTATGATCTGGGCGGCGGAACGTTCGACGTGACGCTTCTTAAGATAGAGGACGGTTGCTTTACGGTTATCGGAACCGATGGCGATAGGAACTTGGGCGGATTCGATTTCGATAACGCTCTAATGTCGTTCGTGGCAGAAGAGCTCTCGAAACAGGGCGCTGGTAATGTTCTCGAGGATTATCTGATAAGTGCCGAGCTTCGAGAGAAATGCGAAATGGTTAAGCGCACTCTTTCGAACGTGGCAAAAGCCAACCTTCACATTTCGAAAGACGGAAAGCCTTATCGTGTGGCTATTTCTCGCGAAGATTTCGAGCGGGCGAGTAGGTCACTCCTGAATCGAACGCAGGAGCTGGTCGAGGACGTGCTCGAGGACACCGGTTATTCATGGGGCCAGATCGATCATGTGGTCCTCGTTGGTGGCTCAACGCGTATGCCAATGGTACACAAGTTAATCGAAGATATTTCGGGGATGAAACCCGAGCTTGGGGTAAATCCCGATGAGGCTGTCGCCATGGGGGCTGCCGTTCAGGCCGCAATAGAAATGGAATCGAGCATTGACGTGGCGGGATCGGCGGAAAATAGTTTGCCGGATATGCCCCTCTTTACGGCTCCGAGCGTAGTCATTGCCGATGTTACCTCGCAACCTTTGGGGGTTGTGATGCTCGGGAAAGACGGCAAAGACTACAACAATGTCGTGATTCCGAGGAATTCACCCGTGCCGGGGAGTTATTCACAGGACGCAGCAACGGTGAGCGAGAACCAGTCGTACGTCGATGTTCAGGTGACACAAGGCGATGACCCAGACTTGAACTATGTGGTCATTATCGGTTCAAAGGAAATACCGCTTCCGCCCGGGTTGCCCAAGGGATCTCCCGTCCGCGTGGTTTACGAATACGACAAAGAACAGACGGTGCATATCCGTCTATATGACGGGGAGAGCGGACGACTGTACGGTGAGTTCGAAATCGACCGCGTGGCGAATATGGACGAGCGGCAACTTGATGCCGCCGTTAACAAGATGAAGAACATCGAAATTGGATAGGGGACACTGATGGAAGAATTTGTTGACTACTATGAAATTCTCGAACTGGAAAAGAATGCGCCGATTGAGGAGATTGAAGAGGCGATTAAGAAAACACGAAAGCGCTTCAGGCGCCTCGAAGGATCTCCGGATGCTATGCAAAGAGCAAACGCCGAAAGGATGATGCAGCTCTTAAATGAAGCAGATTCGTTGTTTCACAACAGTTCAAAACGCTTGGAATACGATGCCACATATGATAGCGGGAAGAGTGACAGCAAGAGGGACCTGGAAAAAGACGCCCGTGCTGCAACCGCCGAGAAAGACTGGACATCAGAAGCGAAAGATTATTTCAAAAACGGTCAGAGTGCCAACGCTTGTTTTGCCGCTAGGGAGGCAACAAGGAATTGCTCAACCGATGCGGAAGCATGGCTTGTGTGGGCTCTGGCAGCATATTCGATGGACAAGTATGACGAATCCATTTTTGCTGCATCTGAGTTGCTGAAGCTTGGCTCGAATCAGGCGACCGCTCATAGGCTGTTGGGCGACTCGTACATAATGATTGATAAATACGCAGACGCCGAGGCTGAGTTTCTGAAGGCCCAGCAGATTGATAAGAGCGACTATACGATTATGGCGCGCTTGGTTGATGCGCGTTATCTTCAGGGGAAATTTGACCAGGCCCTCACTATGGCGCGCAATCTTCATGAGGCACATCCGGATTATGGACCCGTCCTAAGCTCGTTATGCCGGTGTCTAGAGACGGATGTCGAGAACAAAATGAGCTCAAAGGATAATGCTGGCTATTTCACCAATATGAAACAAATCCAGCATGCTGAACTTGTCGTTAGTGAAATGCGCGCGTTGGGAAATATCGACAAGACTGATGAGGAATGGATTGAGAAAATGGAGGGCCTTATCGACTGGGCGCGTAAAAGGCACTACATTGCACCGGCCCGATGGTTTTGGATTCTCTGCGGCTTGACCTTCTTATTTATGATAAGCGGGTCAAGTGGCGCTCTCTTGACGCTCGTTCTATTCTTTGGGCTGCTCCTGTATGCATTCTTCTTTGTTGTACCGACCGGATGGATGATCAATGCCCGCAAATTAGGAGAGCTTGCAAAGAGGACGGGGCTCCAATAATGGACGTGCGCTGGGACCAAGCACTCGACAGCTTGGAGATGGATCGCCAAGCAATTATTGACTGTGCAGAACGGCTCAGAGCGTCTCTCGCTTCTCTCAAATCAGATTCAAGAAAAATCAAAGACCTGGCCACTGGCGAAGCTTATGCAGGATTATTCAGTGAGCTGCTGCTTGCTGTTGATAGAGTTAAGAATGAGCCGCTGTCAGAGGACTTGAGGTCTTCGATTGCGGATGAGATTATCGAGGTTGTAGCCATTACGGGCTTGAGTCTGTTCTGTGCGACGAGACAGTTAACCTACATGAGCATGAAATCGTTGGATTGATTAAGACAGACGACGCCTTCAAAGATGGAAAGGTGGCTCGCGTAGAGCGAGACGGTTACAGGATTGGTGGAAGACTTCTCCGTCCAGCGCGAGTGGTTGTCTTTCGGCACGAAGAGGGCTGATGGCCAATATGTCGCTGGAAGAGACCTATGCCGAAATGAGGCAAGCGCTCAGCGAGGTCAAGGAATGCCAGGCTCATCTGCTGGGAGCTTGTGAATCCCAATCTGCCTCCGTTGACACGTGGTTGCGGATGACACTGAAGGAGAGACAGGAGGCAAAAACACGAGCGCTCAATAAACTCAGCATCCGGGAGAAGCGCCGCAACGCCCTTTTGAAAAAGCGAGTGCAGGATACCGTTGACGAGTTGCTGGCGATCGAGGAAGGCTCGGCCCTCAATGCCGCCGAGTATATCCAGATTGGATCGATGTCGAAAACTTCAAAACGCGACGATTTGTTTACGGTGCCCTTTATCGTTCCGTTGCTTGGTCATGGCAATATCGTGATGTCGGTTTCAGACGAGGGCTGCATTTCAGACGGGGTAGTACGCGAGGTAGAGGCCAAGACGCTTTTATCGACTTCAGCGTCGCAAGTTGAAATCATTAGTTTTGACCCGGCACTCAAAAACATCGAGGCTCCTTTTTCGACGATTGGCCGGAACGGGCAAGGCGAGGCAGCGGTCAGGTATTTGCATTCGAGAGGCGAACTCGATGCCTTGCTTAACGAGCTGACCGACCGTGTGACGCAAATCAACAACGAGTTGCTGTCAGACGATGAGAGCCTAGCGGTATATCACCAACGGATCGGAATGCCGGTCGAGAAGTACCAGCTCGTTGTGATCCACGATATGCCGATGGGAATGGCTGCCGAGCAATACGACCGTATCTGCTCGCTGATGAAGGTGGCCCCAAAGGCAGGCACTTCTTTCCTAATGATACAACCCAAGATGGACGACTTGCCCAAATGGTATTGCGAGAAGAAACGTTCCTATCCTGTTTCGGAGCGTCTCGAACTATTCTCGGGCAGTCATGCCCGATGGCTGGGTCACGATGGCTACGATGTTGAGCTCTATGAGCTTGACACGATTGAATCGGCGCAAGCCGCCGAGCGGATGGCCCGATCAGCGGCAGAGCTGCGGTTGCCCGAAGTAAAGATCGAGTCGGTGCTTCCCTCGGAGTATTGGATGGAGACGAGCGAGGACGGAGTCACGTTCTCGCTGGGTCTGCGTGGAACCCAGACGGTTGATGTCACGATTGGCTCGAATGAGACTCAAAGACATAATGCACTGATAACCGGCGCGGTCGGACAGGGTAAATCGAATCTGTTGAAAGATATCATCTACGGTTTGTGCGCCAGGTATTCTCCCGACGAGTTGGAACTCTATCTGTTTGATTTCAAAGAGGGCGTTACCCTGTTTCCCATGGCTCCCACGCCGGATTCCCCCGAGTATCTACCGCAGGTAAAGGCATTTGGGCTTGAGGCCGATGAAGACTTTGCCATGGATGTGCTGAATTCCATAGCCGCCGAGGCCAAACGGAGGGCCGCTGCGATCAAGCCTTACGGAGATAATCTGCTCAAGTATCGGCGCAATAGCGGGAATAAGATGCCGCGTATCGTTGTGGTCATTGATGAGTTCCAGCTATTTCTAGAAGGCGCGAGAGGCAAGGAAGCCTGTGAACTTTTGGAACGCATCGTTCGCCTCTATCGTGCATACGGTATTCACGTGATATTGGCGTCACAAAGTATCGGCGGGATAACCAATCTTGCCATTTCCCAAGGCAAGTTCTTCGCACAGTTTCCTATCCGTATCGGACTGAAAAACTCGCCGGCGGAGTCGCGGGCGACTTTCGGACCCTTTAACGAGGCGGCTGCTAGTCTAAGGTTCAGGGGACAGGCGATTCTGAACGAAGATTACGGAAATCCGAGCGCAAATGTGACGGTGCTTACGCCGTTTGCTGAGGATGCCACGTTGGACAGTCTCAGGAACAAGTTCTATGCAATGCCAAAAGGGCACCTTGATGAACCGGTGGTTTTCGACGGAAGCACTCTGCCGGAGTTGACTGAGGCCCTCCTTGAGCAGAACGACATAGATTCAGGTAACGTGCCGAGCGCCTTGCTTGGCCGGGGTGTTTCTGCTGGGTTGGCACCGATATATTTCCCGTTTGAAAGAGCTGCGGGAAACAATATCGCTCTTGTGGGCAGGGGAACGCTGCCAGGGCTCGGTGATCTTCCGAATTCTGTCGATCTTGCGGCGTGCGTTATGGAAACGCTTGTTTTATCGCTTGCACGCTATGAGCGAGGCGCTGAGTTTGCTGTAGTGGAGGATGGCGCGCGCCATGTTTCTAATTCGACTCTGGAGATATGCGCTCGTGCGGGGGTTTCTCCGGAGGTCGTGCCTTCGGACGAAGCGGCTGCATGGATTACCAATTGTCTTCAGAGAAATGATGTCGGGGAAGAATGTGGGCGGGAGCGGTTTGTGTTGGTGCCGAATGCGGACTCACTAGGATCTTTCGACTTTGGTGCTCAGCAGAAGATTCAAAAGGTATTCCGTGAGGCTCCTATGCACGGAATCCACTTTGTCTGCCATTGGCAAAACCCCGTAGCGCTTTCAGCGCAGTTGGGTTCATCGGGACTGTCGTCTTTTGACGGCGTGGCGTGTCTGTTTGGCTCGAATGTCGCAGCGAAGCAGTTGGATGGCCCGCTGTGCCAGTGGAACGGGCAAGAGAATCGGGTCCTTTACAAGGAGGCTTCTTCGGGACGTCCCTCAATGAAGCTCATGCCCTTTGTCGCAACGCGATTATGGAGGAGGGGCGACGATGAGCAGGGATGATTTGTACGAAAGGTATCTGTCCGGAGCAGAACGATTTCTGAAATCGGAGGCGTCGACCGCCCAGCTTGTTAAGCAGGAGTGCGATCGTTGTGATCGGGAGTCGACCTCTGCGAGGAACATGGCGGGCAAAAAGAAAGCGGAGATAGATCGCCTGGCGCATCAAGCACAGGAGGCTTTTTCGCAATTGTCTAAACGACTTGCGGGGAGTCACGCGAAGGACGTCGGCGCTGCGCTTCCGAACATGGTAAGACCGATTGCGTCGAATGAAGACGCTGCCGAGCTTGCCTCTTCGTTATCAGGGCTTATCAAGAAAATCGATTGCTATATCGAGATGATTGAAAAAGATGCGTCTGTGAACGAGTTGAGTCAGCGATCTTCAAATGCACTGGATGCTCGACGGGCGGCTCTTGACCGGAAGCGTCTTCTGGTGGAAGAAGAGAAGGCGATGCCGGATCCTCTTCCCGTTAAAGCCGAGGAGTCGAAAGGCGGCTGCCTTTCTCAGGCGGCGGTTCTATGCGCGTGCTGTATTGGGGTAATTTCGCTTATTGCGAATGTGCTATTTGGGTTGTTGTGACAACGGAAAGGAACAGAAATGAGTCAGAACATCGGCCAGCTCGTTGCAGAGCTGAACGCGTTGGTGTCGAAGATGGAGACGCAGCGAGGTGTGTGCGTCACGGTGGCGGACGATCTCGATTCACTGCACGACATGCTTAACGCGGCAATGGAAGGAACAAATTCGACCGCTCAAAATGAGGCGGTTGGGCAGCTTGGAGCGGCGGCGGCAAAGCTGCTCGAGGCGGGTGGCCTTATCAGTACGGCATGCGATGTGGTCAGCACGTATGCAAGCTCGCTCTAGGCGTTTATGGGTGGCGCGGGGGCTCGTCTCCGCGCTTGCCGTTTTCTTGTTCGGCTTGGGAATTGTTCTGGTCGGTCGTATTGGCGTGAAAAAGGTCGTGAAATCCAGCGGAAGCAATTGCGTGCTGGCGGCTTATGCAGATGGTGTTGGAGATGTGCTTGATATCTGCAATGCGAGAGTTGTTGACACGGTTTCAGGGGTTGTAGAGCAAGACGAATCTCGCCCTTCGTCCATCGATGGGAGCTCGGAATTTCAGCCAAGCATTCAAGAACGGTACTACGCCGACTTGGCGCATGGGCCTAAGGGTCCTGAGTTTCAGAAGTACATCGTTTTGCACGATACGGAGGGCGATTCTTCCCCTGAAAGTGTCATCGATTGGTGGGAGTCCAACGGCAATAAGGTAGCGGCTCATTTTGTTGTTGGAAAAGATGGGTCGATCGTTCAATGTGTGCCTCTCGATCAAATCGCGCACCATGCCGGTTTTGGCGATGCTGGGAAGAACGAGCAGTATGGAACAATCGATGATTCGAGAGATGACAAGGTCGGAACGTTACCGATAGGGGGAAGTTACCCCGATTACGGCATGAACTCTTATTCCGTTGGGATTGAGATGGTTCATGTTGGAGGGTCGGGTGATTATCCCGAAGAGCAGCTTATTGCTGTCGACGGTCTAATCGCGTATATCGATGAATATTACGGGTTCAAGAGCCAGATTATCGACCACAAGGCGTGGCGGACGGGAAATTCGGATACATCGGCGGAATTCTCATCATATCTGTCGAACTATCAAGAATATCGACGTCATGTTGATGGCTAAAAGACGGATTGAAAGGGGAGACAGTGAAGTGTCCCAAATGTAACGCAGAGATAGAAGAGGGGACAGTTTACTGCCCCTTTTGTGCTGCGAAAGTATCTTCTGACGTGGGTCGGTCGACCACAGAGAATGAGCGGATGTCATTCGATGTCAAGGATAATGCGAAGGGGAGGGCAGCGGCGGAGGATCCTGGCAACGAACTAGGTAAAAGAGTAATTGGGTTAATTGGCGGATTCGATTCAAATAAAATCGTGATAATTGGCCTGGTGGCCGCCATCATTGTTGGCGGCTTTTATGTTTGGAATCGATTCGGGGGCGGGCACTCATCACCAGAATTCACTCAAACCTATCAGCATACGATGTATAAATCGGACGCCGATGAGTTTGAGTCGGAAAACTCAGATGAAAAGGACGAGGCCGACGACGAGGGCGCAACTGAATTAATAGTGGTATCAAATAACTCCGCCGGGTTTCCAGAGATGGTGGTGAATGTCAAGGTGACCGGATCTTCGACAGAGGGGTTGTCGAAGCCGGAGAATTGGTTCCTGAAAGAAGCGGGTACGAACGGTGAGCAGGCTTCGACTAACCCCCGGAGTGTTGTAGTTGGTTCGGACGGAGTTTGCAAGCTCGCATATCGGTCGACGCTCGGTAGCGATTCGGGTGATAGCCGTACGGTTGTCGTGTCGTATATTGATGATCAATCACATAAGGTTATGGATAGCTTTTCCTATTACTGTGATGCGAAGAGTTCGACGGTAGGGGGGTTACTTACTTTCTGAAAGCGACTCACGGCGTTATACCGAGGCGGAGATTAAAGAAATGGGCATGAGCACATGGGAGCTTTGCTTGGCAAGAAATGAAATATATGCACGCCATGGTCGCAAGTTCAAGAATGAGAAGATTCAAGAGTATTTCGACAATAAGGATTGGTATGAAGGCATATACTCGCCTGAGGAATTTGATGCGATGACATCACCGCTTAATGATATCGAGAGAGCAAATGCCGAAACGATCCAGTCTTACGAACGTGCTATCGGATCTGAGTTTTTAAATCCATAACAAAACTTGTGGCAAAGACTAGGCAAATGAAGAAAACGGGTGCGAGTCTGTCTGACCCGCACCCGTTCACTGGGGGCTGCTTGTGTCTACCATACTATCCGTGGTCGCATGCCTTGCGTTTGGCGCTCCGGCGAGCGGTGCGAAACCGCTCATGGACGGCAGATACGTAACAAGCGTATTACAGATGTTTCTCCAGCAGTGCCTGAAGCCTTGCCTTGGGTAAGGCGCCGACCGAGCGGTCGACCTCCTCGCCGTTCTTAAAGACGATCAGCGTGGGGATGCTCATGACGCCAAACTTCATGGCCAGGTCCTGGTTGTCGTCGACGTTGCACTTGGCCACAGCCAGCTTGCCGGCCAGCTCGTCGGCAACCTCGTCTACGATGGGCGAGAGCGAGCGGCAGGGGCCGCACCACGGGGCCCAAAAATCAACCAGTACGGGCAGGCTATCGTTGACGATAGCGTCGAAATTCTCGGGGGTAATCTGCTTGATGTCAGCCATGGTGACCTCCATAATACGACGCGGCTCGGCCGCGTAAAACTCAGTACGACCGTGCTTATACCCAGCGGCTCGTAAAGCAACCACTCGCGGGCGGCTCTTTTATATAATGGTGGGCACGCAAACGATTGGAGAGCGCATGCCCACGTCACAAAGCCAGAAAAAAGAAGTCATCGCTCAGGCGACCGAGCAGGAGCTCGCATCGCTCGCCGGCCGTGGCGTGCGTATCGCGGGCAACGCGTGCTCGCCGATTGTGCTGGTCAAAGGCGATTTGGATGAAGCCGAGTGCTCGGGCGGCGAGCTGGCTGCCGGCACGGATGGCGCCGCGTTGCGCAAGGCTCTCGGCGCCATCGGATATGCCCCCGAGGATTTTTGCGTGCTGGCAAGCGTCGCCGGCGCGGGCGACGGAGCGGTCGCGCCGGGCGAGGCCCTGACGTGCGACCTGTTCCGCGAGGCGCTGGAGACCTTGGACCCCGAGGCGGTGCTGCTGCTGGACAACAGTGCGGCCGATGTCATGCGCGAGACCTATGCCGATATGCTTGTGGCAATTGATGACTTCGACACCGCCATGCTCAAGCCCGGCTTGGTCGCCCATGTGCAGGGCCGCCGCGTACTCGCGCTCGATGGCTTTGAGGCGGCACTCACCGACAAGGCCGCTAAGCAGCGCATGTGGGCCTACATCAAGCAGCTGACTCCGGCGGCCGCTCCGCTGTAGCGGATTGGCACCGGTGAGCGATTGCCTGGCGGGCAAGACACGCCGCGAGATCGGCGCCGCACTTCTACATCACAGCGCGCAGCTCAAACCGATCGCCGTTAATGCGGAACTGACAGTTGCCGTTCATGCGCTCCACGGCGAGTTTGATGCTTCTGGTGCCAAAGCCGTGGCCCGCATGCCGGGTCACGGGCATGCCGTCGACCATGCGCGGCGCGCGGTCAAACGTATTGGAAACTAACAGCAGCAGCTGGCTGTCCTCTAATCGCAGGTCAAGGTCGACGAATCGCTTTCCTTGGGGTGCGGCGCTTGCGGCGGTGATAGCGTTTTCCAAGGCATTTGAGAGCACGCTAAACAGGTCGGCGTCGCCTACGTGGATGGTTTCGGGTACGGCGGCGCGCAGGTTGGCGGTAATGCCGTTTCTATTGATATCCGAGTTAAATGACGAAAGCGCGATGTTTACGGTCTCGTTGGCGCAGAAGCGGCGTACGGCGGTGCGATCGCCGGCTTCGCAGAGTTCATCGATGCGTTTGAGCGCCTCGTCGGTGTGGCCCTCCTCAATTAAAGCGGCCAGGCCGCGTAGGAAGTGGCGCATGTCGTGGCGCAGAATCGACAGCTCGCGCCCAGATTGACGCCAAGCCTCGAGCTCTTTGATGGCGGCGCTGTCGCGGGTCTCGAGCATCCAACGCTCTCGCTCGGCGGTTTCCTTTTCTTCGTATTCGCGCAGGTAAACGGCAAGAAACATAAGATAGAAGGCACAGAGCGCAAATGCCAAAAACTCAACCGTCACCACCGAGCCCGAGTGGAACAGCGTGGTGTAGACGTTGGTGGCATAGTCAAAGACGTAATAGACGAGCGGCAGGATTAAAAGGATGCCCAGCTCGGTGGTGCTTTTAATCGCCAAGCGCGGACCGATGTCGCCGGCCCAATGCAACAGGACGGCAAAGACGGCGAGTGTGGTCGCGATACGCGCCAGATAGTACGCAATCTGCGAATCGGTTGCGGCAAAGGCGGCGATGCCCATCCAATTGCTGAACTGGCAGCTCAGATAGGCACTCGTAATGCCGAGCGCGGCAAGCAGCGGGCTCAGGCGGTAGCGCGCACACAAATAGATGATGAGCGGCAGATGCACGACGAGCGGATATACCTGACGGGCGAAAAGCTCGCCGCCGACGGCATTGGCGAGGCCAAATGCGCATCCGGTTACGGCACCGACCAGCACCAGTTCAAGCGCATGACGCCGGTTGATCTCGATACCGCACAGCGCCGCCGAGGCAAAGACGCCAAAGAGTAGCGTCGTGGCGTGGTGGATTGCCCAAAGGATCATTTCGACCGAGGAGACCATCAGCGCCTCCCGCCCTCAAAGCGCACCGCAAAGTAGGCGTCTTGGAATCCCTGCTTGCAGCTGCGCGAAAGCGGGATGCACGCGCCGGAGCGCATGACGATGTCCGTGCGATCGAAGTGGTCGATGTTGCGCAAGTTGACCTGGTAACTACGGTGGCATTTAAAGAAGGTGGCATTTTGCGCCAAACGGTCCTCGACGCTGCGGAACGACTCGAGTGCCTCGATGTCGCGTCCGTCGCGCAGGTGGAAGACCACGTGCTTGTTGCGCGCCTCGGCATATTCGATGTCGGACAGGCGCAGGGCGTGGTAGCCAAAGGAAGTTTTGATCACGAGCTCGTCGGTTGCCGCCGGGCGCATGCTCGAAAGCTCGTTAAGTAACTGCGCCAGGCGTTCGTAAGTCACGGGCTTGAGCAGATAGTCGAAGGCACGGACCTCGTAGGACTCCAGTGCGAACTCGGGCGACGAGGTGAGGAACACCAGGCGCACGGCGGTATCGGCCTGGCGCAATTCGCGCGCGGTGTCCATGCCGTTGACGAGCGGCATGATCATGTCGAGCAGAATGATGTCGGCGCGCGATGCGGCATGGCGGGCCAGCAGGTCCTCGCCGCGCGTGACGAGCGCAACATCGACCGCCGTGCCCGTCTCGGTCGACCAACGGTCGATCATCCGGTGCAGTCTATCTAGAAAAGCGACATCATCGTCGCAGGCAATAATCTTGAGCATTCGGCCCCCTTAAGTAGTTCGATTTTGCCACATCGGGTACGCGCCGCTTGCGGGGGTGCGGACCGTTTGCGCCCCACGGCGTGCAACTCGCGCCAAGCGGTATTGCGGTGGCGAAAGATGCCTCCTGCGCCATCGAGAGCTCAGCTATCCTCAGCTTGCCAGTTCGAATATGGACCTGCCACATGATTGAATCTTTATTTCAACTTTACACCTAGGTTTACAGCTGTCTTGTCAGCTGTAAACCTAGGTGTCATACTAAAGCCCCAAGATTCGCCAAAAGAGAGGGGCCTTGATGGCACAGAGCGCGAACATGGATGCGTCGGAGCTTGCACGCGATATCGCGGCCGGCCTAGCATCGGCAACGACGGCAACGGAGCGCGCGGCACTGGTGCCCGCAGAGCTCGTCGAGGCCATTCAGCAACTAAAAACCCAACGTGACGCGGTGATCCTGGCGCACTATTACGTGGCGCCCGAGGTGCAGGCTGTGGCCGATTACGTCGGCGACAGCTTCTACCTGGCAAAGCTTGCCAAGAGTCTGCCGCAGCAGACTATCGTGCTGTGCGGCGTGGAGTTTATGGGCGAGAGCGCCAAGCTGCTCAACCCCACCAAGACCGTGCTGCTGCCCGAGCCGGGCGCGGACTGCCCCATGGCGCACATGGTCAAGCGCGAGACGGTCGATGCCGCCCGTGCCGAGTATGGCGATGACCTGGCCGTGGTGTGCTACGTCAACTCGACGGTCGAGATCAAAAGCTGGAGTGACGTGTGCGTTACCAGCTCCAACGCTGTCAAGATCGTGTCCGAGCTGCCGCAGCAGCACATTCTGTTCATTCCCGACCAGAATCTGGGCCGTTTCGTGGCCGAGCAAGTGCCGCAGAAGCACGTCATTCTCAACAAGGGCTGCTGCCCGCGTCACCACATCATCACCGTCGAGCAGATCGTCGACGCGACGGAGGCCCACCCCGACGCGCTCGTGCTGGCGCACCCCGAGTGCAAGGCCGACGTTCTGGCCGAGGCCGACTACATCGGCTCCACCGCCGGTATCATCAAGTATGCCGAGGAGTCGGACGCGAGCGAGTTCATCATCGTGACGGTCCGCGGCGTGCTCTACGAGCTCGAGCGCCGCTGCCAGGGCACCGGCAAGAAGTTCTATTTCCCCGCGGTGCAGCCCACCTGCGTCAACATGGACCTCATCACGCTCGAAAAGCTCGTGCGCTGCCTGGAGACGGGCGAGGGCGAGGTGCAGATCGGCGTCTCGGACGAGGCGGCAGACCAGGCCAAGCTCACGCTCGACCGTATGCTCGAGTACGCAGCGCGCTAGAACAATGTTGCATGAGGGACGGTCCCTTATGTCACATTACAAGGGAGAGGATTCCTGTGGAAACCAAGCAATACCCCGATATGGAGTGCGACGTCGTTATTGCCGGCTGCGGCGTGGCGGGTCTGTACGCGGCCCTCAATCTGCCGACGAGCACGCGCGTGATCATGCTCTCCAAGGGCGCGGTCGATGAGTGCGATTCGATGCTCGCGCAGGGCGGCATCTGCGTGCTGCCCGAAGGCTCGGACTACGATGCCTTCTTTGAGGACACCATGCACGCCGGCCACTACGAGAACCGCCGCGAGAGCGTCGACATCATGATTCGCTCGAGTCGCTCGGTCATCAACGACCTGCTAGCGATGGGCGTGGATTTTGAGCGCAAGGCCGACGGCAGCCTCAATTTTACCCGCGAGGGCGCGCACAGCCGTCCGCGCATTGCCTTCCATGCCGACATTACGGGCAAGGAGATCACGACCAAGCTGCTCCAGGCCGTTCGCAAGCTGGACAACGTGCAGATTTTGGAGCACGTGGCCATGACCGACATCCTGACCGCCGAGCGCGATGGCGCCACGGTGTGCACCGGCGCCGTCGCCGTAGCCGTGGACGAGGACAACTCGGTTCGCCCCGCCGACGAGCTGGCAAATGCCGCTGAGGGCGTGCATGCCGGTAAGCCGTTTAAGATCCATGCCCGCCACACGCTGTGGGCGACGGGTGGCATTGGCGGCGTGTACGACCACTCGACCAACTACCCGCAGCTCACGGGCGACGCCTGCTACATCGCTCAGGAGCATGGCATTAAGATGGAGCACCTGGACTACGTGCAGATCCATCCCACGGGCCTGTTCTCGCCGCAGCCGGGCCGCACCTTCCTGATCAGCGAGAGCTGCCGCGGCGAGGGCGCGATTTTGCTCAACGCCGCCGGCGAGCGCTTTACCGACGAGCTCCAGCCGCGCGATGTGGTCGCCGCCGCCATCCGCGAGCAGATGAAGCAGGACGGCACCGAGCACGAGTGGCTGAGCTTTGCCCCCGTCGAGCGCGACGTGGTGACCGGGCATTTTGCCAACATTCGCGCGCGCTGCCTTGAGGACGGTCGCGACATCCTGGACGAGCCCATTCCCGTTACGCCCACGCAGCACTACTTTATGGGCGGCGTGTGGGTAGACAGGGACGGCCGCACCTCGATGCCCGAGCTCTACGCCGCGGGCGAGACGGCTTGCAACGGCGTGCACGGCAAGAACCGCCTTGCATCAAACAGCCTGCTCGAGGCGTTGGTCTGGGGTCGTCGCGCCGCGTGGTACATGCGCACCGGCGAGTCGCTGGCCGTGGAGCAGGCGGGCGATCCCGCGCTCGATGGCCGTCATCGCGCCCTGAGCGTCGACACCCTGGCAATCGATGAATTGGCCCGTGCCGCCGGCACGCAGGCCGTGGAGGAGTAGACCATGAATCCCATTACCATGAAGCTCGTCGTCGATGATCTGATTTTGCAGGCTCTGCGCGAGGACATTACCTTTGAGGACGTGAGTACGGCGAGCGTGTGCCCCACGGCGCGCCCCGCTACCGTTGAGCTCATCGCCAAGGCCGACGGCATTATCGCCGGCCTGGACGTATTCGCCCGCACCTTTGAGCTGCTGGATCCGCAGAGCTCGGTGCTGTTTGATGTTGCCGACGGTGACGAGGTGCACGCTGGCGATCACGTGGGCCAGGTGCGCGGAGACGCGCGCGTGCTGCTTTCGGGCGAGCGTGTGGCGCTCAACTACCTGCAGCGCATGAGCGGTATCGCTACTTACACGCATCGGATGGCGGCTGCGCTCGAGGGCACCAAGACCGTGCTTGTCGACACGCGCAAGACCACGCCGGGCATGCGCGTCTTCGAGAAGGCTGCGGTCGAGATCGGCGGCGGCAGCAATCACCGCTACAACCTGTCGACGGCCGTCATGCTCAAGGACAACCACATCGACGCCGCCGGCGGCGTGGCACGCGCAATCGAGATGGCGCGCGCCCATGCGTCGTTTACCACGACGGTCGAGATTGAGTGCGAGAACCTGGACATGGTGCGCGAGGCCGTGGAGGCCGGCGCCGATATCATCATGTTCGACAACATGACCCACGACGACATGGCTGCCGCAATCGAGCTTATCGCCGGCCGCGCCAAGACCGAGTGCTCGGGCAACGTGGATGCCAGCAATATCCGAGCGCTCGCCGACCTGGGCGTTGACTTTATTAGCTCGGGGGCGTTGACGCACTCTGCGCCGATCCTCGACCTCTCGCTTAAGCACCTGCGTCTGCTGGACGGTAAATAATGGACGCCCGCGAGCGTCGCCGTGCCATCATGGGCGTACTTGAGGGGGCCACGGAGCCCGTTTCGGGCAGCGCGCTTGCCCGCGAGGTGGGTGTGAGCCGCCAGGTCGTGGTGCAGGACATTGCCCTGCTGCGCGCCGACGGACACGATATCGTCGCCACCAATCGCGGCTATGTGCTACAGGAGGCGGCGAGCAGCCCGGCTGTGCCCACGCGTCTGGTCAAGGTTCGCCACGGCGTGGAGCAGGCGGGCGATGAGCTCACGAGCATCGTCGACGCGGGCGGCGCCGTGCTCAACGTGATCGTCAATCACCGCGTGTACGGCAAGATCACGGCCGACCTGGACATCCGCAATCGTCGCGATGTTGAGCGCTATCTGCACGATATCGAGAGCGGCAAGAGCTTTCCGCTACTAACGGTGACGAGCGGCTATCACTTCCACCGCATTGCGGCAGAAGACGAGCAAACTCTCGACGAGATCGAGGCCATGCTCAAGGAGAAGGGCTACCTTGCTGATTTAATGCCCTACGAGGATGATTTGTCCTAGTCGACGCTGCATCTATAAGTTGCGGTGAAATAGTTCCTAAAATCGGCATCCAAGCCATAAAACAGGAACTATTCCACCGCAACTGCCAAGGGTCCCGCTTCAAATTAGCTGCCCACACATGCAAAAGGAGGCCTCCGCGGCGATGCGGAGGCCTCCTTTTTGTGCACGGTGTACTTGTGAGTGTGCAAGTGGGGGAGTTGCTACTCCTCGACGATCTCGGTGATCGCGCCGGCGGGGCAAGCGTCCTGGCAAGCGCCACAGGCGACGCAGGAATCCTCGTCAGCGACGGTAGCGACGTCCTGGAGCTCCAGAACGCCAGCGGGGCAGGAGTCGACGCAAACGCCACAAGCGATGCACTCGTCGGCATCAATTACGGGATGAGCCATGGTAGTTTCCTCTCTGTTGACCGACGCTACAGGCGATGTGCGTCGGTTTGATTCGGGCAAAAACATACCACGGGAGCGACCGTTTGCAATACCCTCTGACCGGCATCTTCATACCGTTCGCCGAGTATGCCGCGGCTTACTAAAAAACATGCAGGTGAGGCCGTTGAGCTGCGCAAATGTTAGCTATAGGTGACTTGAAGTATAGGGCGATTGAGCGTGCTTGCGGAAACCGCATCCCGTAATCCACGTCCAAAACGGGACACGGCTTCAGACCCGCACCCCAGTCAACTCTACATAGATCTCGATAGATTTGCCGAGAACTCAATCAGCGCATCTACCTGCGCATTTAAGAACCTAAACTCTCGGCAATAAGAAATCTTATATGAATTGACTTAGATTTTGTATATTCCGGCCCATAAGGGGATACACTACATCCTGAAAGACAAGCCGAAGCGCCGCGCGGCAGACCGCCGAGTCGGCGCGAACGCACAAGAGAGAGGGAATTTCTAATGAGTAAGATTCTTGGTATCGACCTTGGTACTACTAACTCCGCTATGGCCGTCCTCGAGGGCGGTTCTCCGACCATCATCGTGAACGCCGAGGGCGACCGCACCACCCCGTCCGTTGTTGGCTTCCGTGCTGACGGCGACCGTGTCGTGGGTAAGGCCGCTAAGAACCAGGCTGTCACCAACCCCAAGAACACCGTGTTCTCCATCAAGCGCTTCATGGGCCGCAAGTACTCCGAGTGCACCTCCGAGATCAAGACCGTGCCGTATGAGGTCAAGGAGGGCCAGGGTGGCCGTGCCGTCGTCAACATCGAGGGCAAGGATTACACCGCCGAGCAGGTGAGCGCCATGACGCTCGCAAAGATGAAGGCCGACGCCGAGAAGTATCTGGGCGAGACCGTCACCGACGCCGTCATCACCGTCCCGGCCTACTTCAACGACGCTCAGCGTCAGGCCACCAAGGATGCCGGTAAGATCGCCGGCCTCAACGTCAAGCGTATCGTCAACGAGCCGACCGCTGCCGCTCTTGCCTATGGTCTGGACAAGCAGGGCACCGACCAGCGCATCCTGGTCTTCGACCTGGGCGGCGGCACCTTCGACGTCTCCATCCTCGACCTCGCCGACGGCGTGTTTGAGGTTCTGTCCACCTCGGGCGACAACCACCTGGGCGGCGACGACTGGGATCAGCGCGTCATCGACTGGATGGCCGACAAGTTCCAGCAGGAGAACGGCGTCGATCTGCGTCAGGACCCCATGGCCCTGCAGCGTCTGAAGGAGGCTGCAGAGAACGCCAAGAAGGAGCTCTCCGCGGCGCAGCAGTCCACCATTAACCTGCCGTTCATTACCATGAACCAGTCCGGCCCGCTGCACCTCAACTACACGCTGACCCGCGCCGAGTTCGAGAAGATCACCCGCGACCTGCTCGAGCGTTGCAAGCAGCCTGTCACCAACGCCCTGCGCGACGCCAAGCTCAAGCTCTCCGATCTGACCGAGGTCATCCTCGTCGGCGGCTCCACCCGTATGCCCGCCGTCCAGGATCTGGTCAAGACCATGACCGGCAAGCAGCCCAACATGTCCGTGAACCCCGATGAGGTCGTTGCCGACGGTGCTGCCGTCCAGGGCGGCGTGCTCACCGGTGACGTCGAGGGCATCCTTCTGCTCGACGTTACCCCGCTGTCGCTGGGCGTTGAGACCATGGGCGGCATCATGACCAAGATGATCGACCGCAACACCACGATCCCGACCTCCAAGACCGAGGTCTACTCCACCGCAGCCGACAACCAGACCAGCGTCGAGATCAACGTGCTCCAGGGCGAGCGCGAGCTTGCCCGCGACAACAAGTCGCTCGGTAAGTTCCAGCTGACCGGTATCCCGGCTGCCCGCCGCGGCGTGCCGCAGATCGAGGTCACCTTCGACATCGACGCCAACGGCATCGTCAAGGTCTCCGCTAAGGACAAGGGTACCGGCAAGGAGCAGCAGATCACTATCTCCGGCTCCACCGCTCTGTCCGATGACGAAGTCGATCGTATGGTCAAGGACGCCGAGGCTCATGCCGAGGAGGACAAGAAGCAGAAGGAAGAGGTCGAGGTCCGCAACCAGACCGATAGCCTGTGCTACTCCACCGAGCAGACCCTCAACGAGCTGGGCGACAAGGTTTCCGCCGACGTGAAGTCCAAGGCCGAGGCCGCTATCGCCGACGCCAAGAAGGCGCTCGAGGGCTCTGACGTCGAGGCCATCAAGGCCGCTGGCGAGTCCCTGCAGTCCGTGGCCTACGAGCTGGCTCAGGTTGTCTACGCCGACGCTCAGCAGCAGACCGACGGCGCCGCCGGTGCCCAGCCTGCCGACGATGACGTTGTCGACGCCGACTACGAGGTCGTGGACGACGAGGACAAGTAATCATGTCCGCCCGTAAAGCTCGCACGGAGGCGGCTGCCGCTGGCGCCGCCCCCGTTGACTCTGAGGAGAAGGACGTGAAGATTCCCGTAGAGGCCGTCGACGATACCGAGGTCAACGAGACCGAGGCCGCCGAGGCTGCCGAGAACCAGGTAGAGGATTCCAACAAGGAGGCGACGATGACCGAGGACGAGATGGTGGAAGCCGCTATCCGCGCCGGTGAGGAAGCCGCCGACAACGACTTTAAGCTCAAGTTCGAGCAGGCCCAAAAGGAGCTTGCCGACGTGCGCAGCGAGCTCGATGCTGCGGCAGAGGCCCAGAAGGCCGCCGAGGACAAGGCAAAGGACGCTACCGAGCGTACCGCCCGTCTACAGGCCGACTGGGAGAACTTCCGTCGCCGCACCGCCAACGAGCGCATCGCCGAGCGCGAGCGCGCGACCGAGAAGCTCGTCACTGCGCTGCTGCCGGTGGTTGACGATATCGAGCGTGCAATCGACCATGCCCGTAGCCAGGAGCTTTCCGACGATTTTAAGCAGTTCGTCGATGGCGTTGACGCGGTGCATGCCAAGCTGCTCGATGTGTTTGCGCACGAGGGCGTTGAGCCCATCGACCCCAAGGGCGAGGCGTTCGATCCGCTCGAGCACCAGGCCGTGGGGCGTGTCGAGGACGCATCGCAGTACGACGAGACCGTCAACGACGTGTACCAGAAGGGCTACCGCATGGCGGATCGCATCCTGCGTTCCGCGATGGTGACGGTGACCTACGGTGGCGAGAAGCGCCCCGCACCGGAGCCCGATGCGGCGCCCGAGGATGCCGCGGCCGATACGGCCGAGAGCACCGAGGAGTAATTGAGAAGGGCCCCGGGGCAACACCCGGGGCCCTTTCTGGCCTAGTGCCATATGAAAGCATGAGCCGTCGTCTGCATGGACGGCGGACGTAACAGGAGAGGAGCTACGATGGCTGCAGGCAAAACCTTCTATGACATCCTGGGCGTATCCAAGAGCGCCTCCGACAAAGAGATCAAGAGCGCGTTTCGCAAGCTCGCGCAAAAATATCACCCCGATGCCGGCGGCGACGAGGCCAAGTTTAAGGAGATCAGCGAGGCCTACGAGACGCTTTCGGACGAAAAGAAGCGCAAAGAGTACGACCAGATGCTCATGTTTGGCGGCATGCCGGGCGCGGGCGGCGCGTATGGCGGTGGCTACGGTGCCGGCGCGGGTGCCAGCGGCTGGGGCGATATCTTCGACAGCATCTTTAGCGGCAACGGCGCTTGGGGCAGCGATTGGGGCTCGGGCTTTGCCGGGACTGCGGGCGCTGCCGGTGCCGGCGCTGGCCGCAGCCGCGCTCGCAAGGGCGGCGACCTGTCGCTGACCGTCGATGTGACGGCCGAGGACGCGTTTCGCGGTGTGACGCACAAGGTCACCTACCGTATTCCCTCGACGGGCGAGCAGCAGACCATTACGGTCACGGTGCCTGCAGGCGCGGTCGACGGCGGCAAATTGCGTTACAAGCGCCGTGGCGAGTACGGCGTTGCCGGAGGCGAGCGCGGCGACCTGGTCGTGACCACACACGTGGAGGAGCATCCGCTGTTTAAGCGCAAGGGTGCCGATGTGACCATGGAGGTGCCGGTCTCGGTCTACGAGGCGGCGCTCGGCTGCACGGTGGACGTGCCCACGCCCGGCGGTGCGACGGTTCGTCTGAAGGTGCCCGCTGGCACCCAGACGGGCAAGAAGTTCCGCTTTAAGGAGATGGGTGCGCCCGACGTTAAGCATCGCGGCCGCACGGGCGCGCTGCTCGTCGAGATCAAGGTGCAGGTTCCCACGAACCTGTCCGACGATGAGCGCGATGCCATGACCAGGCTGCGCGAGGCCGACACGCGCGATTATCGCGAGAAGGTCAACCGTTACAAGGCAACGTACTAGTTTGGTTGCGTGGCCCACGGGCTGGCCGCAGGCTTATGATGGAGATGTGCGAGACGGAAAGGGGTCAGGTAGCATGGCCGAGGACAATAGGAACAAACCGCTGTACATGATCAGCGTGGCGGCCGAGCTGACCGGCATGCATCCGCAGACTCTGCGCGTCTACGAGTCCAAGGGCCTGGTGAACCCCCAGCGCTCGGGCGGTAACACGCGCCTGTATTCCCGTGCCGATATCGAGCGTCTGGAACTCATCAACCAACTGACCGACGAGGGCATCAACCTTGCCGGCGTGGTGCGCATCCTCGATATGAAGGAGCGTGCCGAGGAGCGTGAGCGCGAGAACGAAAAGCTCCGTGCTCGCGTGCGCCAGCTCGAGGACGAGCTGCATGAGTACAAGATGCAGAAGAAGATCACCGCCCTGGCCCCGCGCGACGGCTCGGTCAACCCCGAGCAAGTCATGCGCAAGCTTTTGGGTGCCGGCGGAGATTTGTAGTTACGCGGGTTTACCAACCCGCGTAACCAGTTGACGCTGCAAGCCCGTCAGAGCGGCAATCTGCCTTTCAACTTCGGCGGCATGATCAAAAGATCAATGCTGCCTTGTTTCAAGGCACCTTGCTCGCTCTGGCGGGCTTTCGCTGTCTGCGCCAAAACATCGGCGTTGCCGGAGTAGGGTAGTTTGGCACTTGGGGACGTTCCTTTTGTGCCGGCACTTTGGGACACTCCTTGCGCCAAGTCTGCCGGCCCACACCGGACTCGTCCCATGCTTTACCGAGATAAAGTGAACGTGCAGATTCGTAACCCACTTGAAACCGTTCTATGGCACGATATTGAACGAATGTATGCTATGAGCCCAAATCTTTTGGGCAGAGTGGGAGACAGTATGGTCAAGCTGTACGAGGACGGCATCTACCTGCGCGGCGGCAGCGAGGTTGTGCCTGCGGCCGAGGCTGCCGAGCGCGGTATTACGCAGACGCCCGAGGACGCCAAGCGTGGCACCATCGCGTATTCGATCCTTCAGGCACACAACACGTCCGGCGACCCCGAGGCGCTCAAGATTCGTTTCGATGCCATGGCGAGCCACGACATCACCTTTGTCGGCATCATCCAGACGGCGCGCGCCTCGGGCATGGAGCAGTTCCCACTGCCCTACGTGCTCACCAACTGCCACAACTCGCTGTGCGCCGTGGGCGGCACTATCAACGAGGACGACCACGTCTTCGGTCTCTCGGCTGCCAAAAAGTACGGCGGCATCTTCGTTCCGCCCCATATCGCGGTCATCCATTCCTTTATGCGCGAGAACTTCGCCGGCTGCGGCAAGATGATTTTGGGCTCCGACTCGCACACCCGCTACGGCGCCCTGGGCACCATGGCCGTGGGCGAGGGCGGCGGCGAGCTGGCAAAGCAGCTGCTGCGTGACACCTACGACGTCGCCTATCCCGGCGTCGTCGCCATCTACCTCACGGGCGCCCCGCGTCCCGGCGTCGGCCCGCACGATGTGGCGCTCGCCATCATCCGAGCCGTCTTTGCCAAGGGCTACGTTAAGAACAAGGTCATGGAGTTTGTGGGCCCCGGCATCGCGAGCATGACGACCGACTACCGCAACGGCATCGACGTCATGACCACCGAGACCACCTGCCTGTCGAGCATCTGGGCCACCGACGAGGACGCGCACGCGTTTTTGACCATGCACGGCCGCGGCGACGACTACCGCGAACTCAAGCCCGCCGATGTTGCCTACTACGACGGCTGCGTCGAGGTCGATCTGTCGAGCATCAAGCCCATGATCGCGCTGCCGTTCCATCCTTCCAACGGCTTTGAGATCGACGAGCTCAACGAGAACCTTGAGGACATCCTGCACGAGGTGGAGCTCGAGGCCGCCAAGATCGGCGAGGGCAAGACGCACTTTAGCCTGCTCGACAAGATCGTCGACGGCAAGCTGCACGTGCAGCAGGGCGTTATCGCCGGCTGCTCGGGCGGCAACTACGACTCCGTGGTCCAGGCTGCCCGCGTGCTCAAGGGCGCCAACACCGGCTGCGGCGAGTTTTCGCTGTCGGTCTACCCCACGAGCCAGCCCGTGGCGCTCGAGCTTACACGCCGCGGCTACATCTACGACCTCATGGAGGCCGGCGCGATTGTGCGCACGGCATTCTGCGGCCCGTGCTTTGGCGCCGGCGACACACCCGCCAACAACGGCCTGTCCATCCGCCACACCACGCGCAACTTCCCCAACCGCGAGGGTTCCAAGCCGGGCAATGGCCAGCTGAGCGCCGTGGCCCTGATGGACGCTCGCTCCATTGCGGCGACGGCTGCCAACGGCGGCGTCCTGACGCCGGCGACCGATCTGCCCGAGGAGACTTGGGATGAGGCCTGCGAGTACACCTTTGACGACGCGCCGTACAAAAAGCGCGTGTACTGGGGCTTTGGCAAGGCGGAGCCTGCCGACGAGCTGGTCGAGGGACCCAACATCAAGCCGTGGCCCGCGATGGAGCCTCTCGGCGACGATATCCTGCTCAAGGTGTGCTCCAAGATCATGGACCCGGTCACCACGACTGACGAGCTCATTCCTTCGGGTGAGACGAGTTCCTTCCGCTCCAACCCGCTGGGCCTGGCCGAGTTTACGCTCAGCCGCCGTGACCCTGCCTACGTGGGTCGTTCCAAGGAAGTCGACGCCGTGGAGAAGCGCCGCGTGGCCGGCGAGTCCGCGGGTGACCTGGCGGCACTCGATGCCGAGCTTGCCGGCGTGTTTGAGGCGCTGGCTGGTGCGGGCGTCGCGGCCGATGCCAAGGCGACTGAGTACGGCTCCACGCTCTATGCCAAGAAGCCCGGTGACGGTTCTGCCCGCGAGCAGGCCGCGAGCTGCCAGCGCGTGATCGGCGGCCTGGCCAACATCGTCCACGAGTACGCCACCAAGCGCTATCGCTCCAACGTGATGAACTGGGGCATGGTGCCCTTCCAGATGGAGGCCGAGCCCAACTTTGAGGTGGGCGACTACGTCTTTGTGCCGGGTATCCGCGCCGCGCTCGACGGCGACCTGCAGGACATCGCCGCCTACGTGGTGCGCGCCGGCGGCGCGGTCGAGCAGATTGAGCTCTACGTTGCCGATATGACGGCAGAGGAGCGTGCCATCGTCAAGGCCGGCTGCCTGATCAACTACAACAAGTTCAAGGCCGCTGCCGAGTAACGCACTTAATTGTCCGCCCGGGGCCACCCTTTCCCGCCCGCTCACGCGCTTCGCGAGGGTCGCGTTCGGCAAAGGGTGGCCCCGGGCTACATTTCTGTGTTCTCGTTGGGTCTTGAGGGACGCTAAAAATAGACTTGCTTGATGCCGCCTCTTTTTATCGGGGCGGCTTCTTTTTGTCGAAAACCACCACAAAGGGGACAGGCACCTTTGTGGTGGTGGGGGTGAGCTCAATGTCGGTGTGCGCGTTGAGCGACATTCCAATGAGCGCCTCTACAGGATTTCATCCGGGTTGGCGGGTTTGGTTGTTTTGGGGATGCCGAGTTTGGATGACGCGAAATCGTCAACATCGTCCTTGATTCCATCTTTGGTGTAGACGGTGACCGTATAGGTGCTGTGCCCGAATTCGCTCTTGTCGCGTGTCGCCCAGGCCTGCCAGTAGGCAGCCCCGTTTCGCCCTTTGATTTTTCCGACACGGCGGAGTTCTGTTCGCTTTAATTTCCGGTTGCTATAGATGGTTCGACCGGCTTCCGCGGTGAGCCCGCACTGTCCAAGCAGCTTGTCGAGGACTTGGTTCATGTGGCGCTCATCGGTGTTTGGTGCGTAGTCGTAGGCGAGGGTGATGGAGTCGAGTGGCTGGTCGTCGATCAGATAGTTTAGCGCCTGAGGTTCAAGGCAGAAATAGGGGGAGCATCCGTCGACCTTGCCGAGCAACGGTAACTTGGACTGCCAACTTCCGGTGGGAATTGCATATTCGTAGAACACGCCACGGCAGACAAAGGAGAGCGAGGTGGCACGCGAGCCGGCGTCGATCATCCCGCAAAGATCGAAGGGCGAGGCGATACCAAAAGAAAAGGGCGTGATGACGATAAGGAAGAGCATCACGATGGGTATGGCGAGAATGGCGATGACGTTGCGACCGGTGGAATGAGACGGCTTCATATGCGCTCCTCGAGACAAAGATCTGTTGAGGATAGGCAGAAATGGATATGTTCAGAGAACAATTCAAGTTTAATCTCATGGCGCGAGATGGTCGACCGTTAGCGTCGAAAACCACCACAAAGGTGCCTGTCCCCTTTGTGGTGGTGAGGAGCGCGCGGCTTCTTTTGGTAATAGTGTTAGCTGGCGGTATCATTAGTGCAGGTGGCGAAGGTTTGCATTGTGGGGTGTTTTGCCGTGAGCCGTTCTGCCCGTATTGGATTGATTGTCTTGGCGCTTGCGATCGCTGTGGTTGGCGCGGGCGCTGTCGGTATGGCATTTCTACCTGCTGCGGTGACGGAGCCGGTGGTCAAGCCTGTGATTCAATCTGTCGAACTTCTGACCGGCGACGACAAGCCCGAGGCCATTACCGTTGATTTTGATGAGCAGCCGGCTGTGCTGGGTATTAGCAATTATCCGCGTATTCAGCTTGGGGCCATGCGCTATACCACGGATACAAGCCTGATCGATAGGACGTCCGAGCTACTCAAGGGCAAAACATTTAAGCGTTGGTACGGATATGCGTCCTATCGGGCAAAAGCGAACGACATGGTTGGCGGATGCCACTCTTCCATCGAGCTGGACACTGCAAACGGCGCAAAGTTATGTGATGTCTCGTACGATCCGGGCTACGAGGGCAATGAGGGTCCGGGCATCTACATCATGGACGGCGATGTCGCCTATGTCATGGAGGGCGACCAGACCGAGCTCAACGATTTTATGGGTCAGTGTATCCAAGATGCCTATAAACAGACCTGCTTGCCTGACCCGCAGACTGCACGCGATAGTGGGTCTGCCCGTACATGGCTGTTCGAGGATGAGATGCCCTGGACCGTCGAATCGGGAAGCACGGGCTCGGCAAGTAAATAGAGGCTGCAACCACCACAAAGGTGCCTGTCCCCATTGTGGTGGTCTGCATGTCGTGGAAACACTCAGAAAATCTTATATATAGAGACTTAGATTTGTGTATAAGATCGTACAAAGCTGGCAACAATACTTCTCGAACAACGTGAAGCCGCCCCGTAGGGCGGCCGCCCCAAGAGAGGTGATTCCATGAGAATCGATAAGCTAGCAATGACGTCGCGCGAGGCGCTGCAGACCGCCATGAGCACGGCTGCCGACGCGCAGGCCGGCGCGGTGGAGCCGATTCACCTGCTGTCCGCCCTGCTCGGTGCCGGCGAGCGCAATATCTCCGTGATCATCGAGCGCATCGGTGCCGACCCGGCTCAGCTTGCACGCTCCACGCAGGATGCCATTGACCACGCGCCCAAGGTTTCCGGCGAGGGCCAGCAGATGGGTCTTTCCAACGAGCTCGTCCGCGTCATCGAGAAGGCCGAGAAGAAGGCCACCAAGATGGGCGACAGCTTTGTGGTGACTGAACATTTGCTGATGGCGCTTGCCGAGGACAAGGGCGAGGCCGGTCGTGTACTGCGCGACGCCGGCGTCACCAAGGAGCGCATCGAGCAGGTCTACGAGGAGCTGCGCGGCGATGACCGCGTGACGTCTGCCGAGGACAAGACCCAGTTTGAGGCGCTGGAGCAGTACGGTCGCAATATCTGCGACCTTGCCCGCGCCGGCAAGCTTGACCCGGTCATCGGCCGTACCGACGAGATCCGCCGTACCATTCAGGTCCTGTCCCGCCGCACCAAGAACAACCCCGTGCTCATCGGCGAGCCGGGCGTCGGCAAAACTGCTATCGTCGAGGGCATCGCCCAGCGTATCGTGGCCGGCGACGTGCCGAGCACCCTGCGCGACCGCGACCTTATCGAGCTCGACATGAGCGCGCTGGTCGCCGGCGCTAAGTACCGCGGCGAGTTCGAGGACCGCTTGAAGGCCGTACTCAAAGAAGTGCAAAAATCCGAGGGCAAGGTCATCCTGTTCATCGATGAGCTCCACACCATCGTGGGTGCGGGTGCTACCGAGGGCTCCATGGACGCCGGCAACATCCTCAAGCCGGCGCTCGCCCGTGGCGACCTGCATGCAATCGGCGCGACCACGCTCGACGAATACCGCAAGTACATCGAGAAGGACGCGGCGCTCGCCCGTCGTTTCCAGACCGTGATGGTCAGCGAGCCTACCGTCGAGGACACCATCTCGATTCTGCGTGGCCTCAAGGAGAAGTACGAGATCTTCCACGGCGTACACATCACCGATAGCGCGCTCGTGGCTGCCGCCGACCTCTCCGATCGCTATATCGCCGACCGCTTCCTGCCCGACAAGGCCATCGACCTGGTCGATGAGGCCGCAAGTCGCCTGCGCATGGAGCTCGACAGCATGCCGGTCGAGATCGACGCCACCACGCGTCAGCTCACCCAGCTGCAGATCGAGGAACAGGCGCTCATGAAGGAGACCGATGACGCTTCCAAGGAGCGTCTGGAGGCCCTGCGCCAAGAGATTGCCGAGGTCCAAGAAAAGCTCAACGTGCAAAAGGCCGGCTGGCTCAACCAGAAGAACGCCATCGACCACGTGCAGGAGCTTAAGGGCCAGCTCGACGAGGCCAAGAGCGAAGAGGAGCGCGCGACGCGCAACGGCGACCTGGGCCGTGCGTCCGAGCTGCGCTACTCCGTGATTCCGGGTCTGCAGCAGCAGATTCAGGATTCCGAGGCTGCGCTCGAGGCGCAAAAGCAGCAGGACGGCGAGGGCCTCAACGAGCAGGTGACCTCCGATGAGATCGCCGAGGTCGTGAGCGCCTGGACCGGCGTGCCCGTGTCCAAGATGATGCAGGGCGAGCTCGACAAGTTGAAGGGCCTGGAGGGCGAGCTGCATAAGCGCGTCATCGGTCAGGACGAGGCCGTCTCCGCCGTTGCCGCGGCCGTGCGCCGCAGCCGTGCGGGTCTCTCCGATCCGGACAAGCCTATCGGCAGCTTCTTCTTCCTGGGCCCCACCGGCGTGGGCAAGACCGAGCTCGCCAAGGCGCTTGCCGAGTGCCTGTTCGACGACGAGCGCGCACTCGTGCGTATCGACATGTCCGAGTACATGGAGAAGTTCAGCGTCCAGCGTCTGATCGGTGCGCCCCCGGGATACGTGGGCTACGACGAGGGCGGCCAGCTCACCGAGGCCGTGCGCCGTCGTCCGTACTCCGTGATCTTGCTCGACGAGATGGAGAAGGCTCATCCGGATGTCTTTAACGTGCTGCTGCAGGTGCTTGATGACGGCCGTCTGACCGATGGCCAGGGTCGCCAGGTGTCCTTCAAGAACACGATCATCATCATGACGTCCAACGTGGGCTCCAAAGCCATCGCCGATCTGTCCGGTAAGGACGAGGAGGAGATGCGCCATCAGGTCGACGCCGCCATGGCTCAGACCTTCCGCCCCGAGTTCCTCAACCGTATCGACGATATCGTGGTGTTCCATCCGCTCGGCATGGCGCAGATCGAGAAGATTGTCGACATCCAGCTTGCCGACGTCCGCGCACGCCTGGCCAAGGAGCGCATGACGCTTGCCATCACCCCGGCGGCCAAGCAGATGCTCGCCGTGGGCGGCCTGGACCCCGTGTTCGGTGCCCGTCCGCTCAAGCGCCTGGTCCAGCGCGAGGTCGTGGACGCCATCGCCGCCGCCATCATCGACGGCACGGTGCGCGAGGGCGATCAGGTGACGGTCGATGTCGACAAGGACGGCGGCTTTACCGTCGTGTGCGACAACACGCCGGCGGCCACCTACGAGGTTCCCGACGCCGAGTAGATTTTGGGCCATGCCTTAAAATCTGTCAGTCGTCTCTAAACGCCAAGGGCGGCGGATCCAATTGGGTCCGCCGCCCTTTTTCGTGCGACAATCGATGATGTTGAACACGATTGCATGGCAAGGAGATATGCAGATGAAAGACGAGATCAAGACAAGCGCGCCGGCGACCGATGCCGCACCCGCCGCACCCAAGCCTGCACCTAAGCCGGCGCCCAAGCCGCGCGACCCCTACATCCGTGCCGAGAACGAGGACGACGACGGCTACGATCCCTACAGCGATCGCCGTCCCGAGCGCGAGCCGATGTTCGAAGCCGATCCGTGGCGCTGAGTGCCACCCAAAAGGCCACCAATAAGTTGCGGTGAAATAGGGACTGTTTTGCGGTTTGACCAGCAAACAGTCCCTATTTCACCGCAACTGCGTTAGGGATTTTTCTACAGGGGGAGGGTAGTCAAAAAAGCCCCGTCCCAAATTGACTGCTCGGGGAGTCGCATTCGAGCTCGGTTGTCCTCTTAGCCACTCGATATCCTTCGGAGCAATAATGGTGAAAAAACTTGCTTAAGTGTTAATCAAGCTACACACAATCTTGCTCTCTAATTAATCAAGAATCAGTATAATTTTGATTAGCTAGAGAGCAAGATTGGAGAATCATGGCATTCAACGACTTGATCGCCCAGAAAATAAAGGACTTTGAACAGCAGGGGGTTCCGCAGGTCTTTGAGCGAGACCTTGATCTGGGAAACCCACAGGAGCCAAAGCGCGACAACATCGTAAATGTGGTTGTGGGAGCCCGCCGTTGTGGAAAGACGTATCGCCTGTATCAGGAGATGCAGCGGCTTCAGGGCCGGGGCGTCGAGCTTGACCGGATGCTTTACTTTAATTTTGAGGACGAGCGCTTGCGCCCGTATGAGTCATCGCTGCTGGCGGACGTGCTCGACACGTTCTATGCGCTGTATCCTGCTGCTCGAACCGAGGGCGCTTACATTTTCTTTGACGAGATCCAGGAAATTCCCGAATGGGGTGCGTTTCTGCGGCGTGTAGTCGATACGGAGAAAGCGACCGTCTATGTGACGGGATCTTCTTCTAAGATGCTGTCCTCAGAACTTAAGAGCGAGTTCAGGGGTCGTTCTCTTGTGCGAGAGCTTTTTCCGTTGAGTTTTTCGGAATACGTTCGATATAAGACGGGGAGCGTTCTCGAGCCAGATGCGACCTTTTCCCCGAGCGATGCAGCGCTGCTTCGACATCATCTGATCGGGTATCTTGAACGAGGGGGATTCATCGCGACACTTGAGCAGACGCCTGCAGACGCGATTCAGCTGCTACAGGAATATGCTTCGCGAACGGTCGCCATGGACGTCGTTGAACGTTACGACGTCAAGAACCCTCGCCTGGCATCGCTGTTCTTGACGCGGTGTATGGCATCTTCGGGACGAGAGCTGTCAGTGAACAAAGTGTACAACGAGTTCAAGAGCAGACAGATACCCGTCAGTCGTAATTCGCTCAGCGATTTACTTGAGTATTATGAGGACGCCTACCTGTTATTTTCTGTGCCGGAGTTCACGCGTTCACTGGCAAATAACATGCGGTCTGCGTCTAAGGTCTACGCTGTCGACCCTGCGATGTTTGGAGCATTCTCTCCGGCATCGGCATTGGACCAGGGCCAGAGGCTCGAGACCGCAGTGTTCAATGCGCTAAGAAGAAGGACTCCCGCGGTGAGGACCGGCTCGGTCTGCCGCCTGCTGATCAAAGAGAAGAGCAAAAGCCATGAGGTGGACTTTGTGGCTGGGGACGCGCTTCTCATGCGGGCTTATAGCCTGATTCAGGTAAGTGCGGATATGGCAAGTGAGAAAACGCGCGAGCGCGAAATTGCCGCGCTTGATGCCTCGATGGCCCAGTTCGATCTTGGCGAGTCGGCAATCGTTACCATGGATGAACAGACCGATATTCCATGCGAGCACGGTGTGGTCCACGTTGTGCCCGCATGGAAGTGGCTCCTTGCCTAATCATCTATGGACCTGTGGGGTCAGGACCTCCTGGCTCCTTCATCACGGTTGGGGAGCACCTTGCTGCGCCAGGCTAGTCCTGGGCTTTGATGCTCGGTATCAGAATCTGGGCGAGGTAGTCGGTCTCGAGTTTGGTCGCGGCGTCGGCTTTGCCGTCTTTGCCGACCAGCACGTTCTTGATCTGGCTATAGGTGTAGCGGTTGCCGGTCGTAAGCTCGACAAGCTCAATGGCCGTGTCCATGGGGTAGGTCGACACGGGATCTTGCGTCCGTCCGTTGATGGTCTGGGGCACCACGTACGGATAGACGGGGCCGCTGGCGTAGACGGTATAACCGTTGCCTAGATTGGCCGCACCCAAAACCGTATCGCCCTCATCGGGCGTAAAGCTCTCGCCCTCGCGCACCGCGACGAGCGTCACGATCGGCGTATTGCTGTCGCCGGCAAGATAGATGCATAGCGTGCTGCCATTCTGCCAAGTCTCGACCTTGCCGTACCACTCAACCGGAATATCGAGCTGATACAGGTCCGTTGCCTTATGCCGAGCATCGGCATCGCGCGCGGCCTGCGCTTCGCTCGCGCTCACGGCATTGACGGCGGCGTCGCGCCGCGCGGTTGCCGTCTGCTGAAGTATCTTGGCGGCCGCGGCGGAGCTCGCACCGCCTTCCTCGGCATACTTGGCGGCGGCATCGATCTGGTCGTCAGTCACCGTGTCGGCCGAAGGCACCTTGAGCTTAAAGGTGGCCTGGGCACTTAAATCCTGTCCATCGCTCTTAACGGCGACCTGCGTCTTGGTGGTCGGGACGGTATAGATGGTGCCGTCGGCCGCGATGGGGGAGGCGGCGATGGAGAGCGTGTAATCGCCGGGCAGCAGTTTGATGCCGCGGCCGCGCTCGTCAACGTAGAGCGTTTCGCTCACGGAAGAACCGTCGGAATCTTGTCCGCTCACCTGCACGGGAATCTTGGAGCCAGTTGAGCAGTCGAGGCCCGCGGCATGCACGCCAATCTGCACCGACATCATGGTATGGGCGTTTGCGGCAAGCACGGCAGCCTGCTCTTGTTGATATCCGTTCCAGGCAGCATAGCCTGCGCCGCCGGCAACAAGCGCGACGGCTACGACGCCGGCAACCATCAGATTGCGGCGCTTGGGCGACATTTTGCGATGGCGAACCTCGGCCTCGCGTGCCGAGGGAACGGACGGCAGGGGAATATCGCCCATGGCGATGGTCTCGTCCACGGCAGGCGCAGAGCCTAAGCCAGGAAGCTCGCGGGTCAGCGAATCCTCGGCCGGCAAGCTGTCGAGCAAGATGGTTTCCTCGCCCGTGTCGGATTCGGGCTGGTTGTCGGCCTCGCTTTCGGTGTCTTCGTGACCTGCCTCATCTTCGGCAGGCTCAACGTCGCCTGCATCCTGATCATCGGGCTGTGCCTCGATTTCCGGTTCATCCTGCACATCAACGCTCGAATCGTCAAACGCAACATCGTCAAGCGAAATCCGGTCTAGGCTCTCCAGGGCCTCGGCACACGCTTCTGCATCTTGGGCCGCATCCTCTTGGCCCATCGTCTCATCTTTCATATATCCCCCAAGCTCAATATCGGGACAACACTGTACCCAAAAACGGGACCCCATAGAGCCGCCGCATGATTTGAAATCCGATTTTATATATGCGTATGTTTTTGAATAGATGAATAGAGACGCAACGACAAAAGCCCCCGAAAAGCGAGCGAAACGCTTTCCGGGGGCTCTGCGAGACATTGGATGAAAATCCTGACGGGCGGGCCTATGCCCAACTGCCAACAGCGACCAACACGTTACTCGGCGTGCGCGTAATCCACCTTGGCGCGGCGAGCGGTAGCCTTCTCCCAATCGCTGGTGCCCTCAAAGACATCCTGCTTGTAGGGATTGCGGCCGAGCTTCTTGGCGCGGTAGGCGATGTAGATGATCGCGGCGACGTTGGCGACCAGAGCGGCGATCGAGAGCGCGGTAGCGGCGCCGGGGTCGAGCGTGGAGTGGGTCACAAAGATGGACTCCTCCTGGAAGTACGGGAACACCTGGGCAAACATGCACCAAATGGCCAGCGTAAAGGCGCGGTTCTGGATCCAGCCGCCCTTGTTCCAGATAAAGGCGGCGACGGTGGGCGCCAGAAGCAGCGCAAAGCCGCAGAACCAGGAGTGGGTGGGCAGGCAGTTGTAGGTGTAGCAGAAGTTCCAGATATCGTAGGCGATGATGTAGACCCAGGTCATATCGGGCCACAGCATGTCGGTCTGATCCTCGGAGGCGTAGACGCTCCACCAACCGGTCATGCAGAAGATGTTGATAATACCGGCGATGCCGTTGAACACGTTGTTCCAGCCGGCCAGCTGCGTAGCACCTTCGGAGGTGACCCAGGTGGACTCGCCCAGGACAAAGAAGTGATAGGCGCTCTCAAAGTCGGACACGACGGCGATCATGATGTTGATGGCGACGATCACAAACGGCCATGCGCGGAACCAATGCGCCTTGCCAATCTTGCCCCACTGGTACTTAATGGCAATGAAGCCCCAGCAACCGGCCAGCGCCGCGTATACCTTGGCGTAGTGGAACCAGCTGTTCTGGTACACATGGGTGGGGTTGGTGAGCGCCCACTCGGCACCCTGCGAGACGCCGATGGCGATGGCGACGCAGTAGATGGTCATGGCCAGCGGAGCCACGCCAAAGATGATTGCCGCGCCCAGCTTGGTGCGGCGGCCGACCTCGTTGAGCACGATCAGGCCAATAAAGACCATGGCCCAGCCGGCCCAGTGGATAAGGGTATCGCTACCCCAAACATCGAACAGCATGCTGCTCTCCTTTCACACGCCCGCGGCCCCTCTTCTGATCGCGGACAGTTTGGCCAAATGTCGTCAGTTCTGGGGCTTGCGCTCCGGATACTTGGCGGTATAGCCCTCGATGTGGAGCGTCGAGGCGATGATTTCCTTGACCGTCTCGTCGGGCACATCGGGGTGCGTGCGGATATACATCAAAAGACCCATGATGAGGGTGTAGAACGTTTCGTAGACATGGTCGATGCGCAGCTCGTGATGGGCGACAAAATCAACCACGGTGGTGTCGCAGATGTACTGAGCCACGCGCTGAACCACGTTGTGCAGAAAGCCGCCGTAGAGCGCGCCGCTGCTCGAGGTCAGGGTACTCGGCAGCTCGTGGCCGCTGGCGACCAGGCGCTTAAAGAGCGGGGCGACGGTGTCGAGCGCGCCCTCAATATCACCGACGATGCGGTTGGCATTCCACTGCTCGAGCTCGGAGATAAAACCGTCAATTGCCTCGTCCATGACGGCGGTGACGGCGGCGTCCATGTCGGCGAAGTAGTGGTAGAACAGCGAGCGCGTGCAGCCGGCTCGCTTGGTCACGGCCGATACCGATAGGTGGGACACGCCCAGCTCGGAGCTTACGGTGCGCACGGCATCGAGGATCTCGCGACGGCGTTCGTCGCCCGTCAAGCGCTTTGCCGCGCTGTCGGATGCGGGGACGGCATTGACCGCAGAGGTATCTGCTGTGTTGTTGCCCATGCGTTTGCCGCCTTTCATCCGTTTGAGCCTGACCGTTCGCCTAACAGTCTTGAATATTGTTGACGGTTCGTCAATACTGTTTTTGACACAATGTCAACAATAACGGGTGAACGGCGTGGGGGCATGTCGAGCCCGTAAAAAGAGGGGCGCTGCGTGCCTGCCAGGCTGCGGCAAGAGAAGGGACGACTATGATTCTCAACGGACCGGGGATTAGCTACACCGAGCCCGATATCGGTGCGGAGTTTGTGCCGCCGCTGCCGGAGCATCCGCGCGAGGCCATCGTCAAACTGTGCGAGCACTGCACTAACCGCCTGCTGCATCGCGACGAGCTGCTGGGCTACGAGTACTGGTCGTTTGCCGAGGCCGCGACTGACGAGCAGGCCGAAGTGCTCTGCAAGATGAAGATGCGCCGTCCCTATACGCTGCCCGAGATGGTCAAGCTCACCGGCATGCCCGAAGCCGATATCGAGAAGATGCTCGACGATATGAGCTACACGGGCCTGCTCGAGTACAACTGGGAAAACCCCGAGCGCGCCAAGCAGTGGGTGCTGCCCATGCTGGTGCCGGGTTCCGCTGAGTTTCTCAACATGCGCGTGAGCCAGCTCGAGGAGCACCCGGTCTATGCCAAGTTCTTTGAGCAGGCGTCCAAGGGACCGCTGTCCAAGGCCACGCCGATGGTGCCGCCCGGTGGTGCCGGCATCGGCATGCATGTCATTCCGGTCGAGAAGGCTATCGATGCCGCGAGCACGTCGGTGCCGATCGAGCATATCGAGCATTGGCTCGACAAATACGATGGCAAATATGCCGCTAGCACCTGCAGCTGCCGCGCGAGCCGTCGCGTGATGGGTGAGGGCTGCGCCGACGACCCGGCCGATTGGTGCATCGCCGTGGGCGATATGGCCGACTACGTGGTCGAGACCGACCGCGGCCATTACGTGACGCGCGACGAGGTTTACGACATCCTGCGCCAGGCCGAGGACAACGGCTTTGTGCACCAGATCACCAACATCGACGGCGAGAACAAGATCTTCGCCATCTGCAACTGCAACGTCAACGTGTGCTATGCCCTGCGCACCTCGCAGCTGTTCAACACGCCCAACCTGTCGCGCTCGGCCTATGTCGCCAAGGTCGAGAAGGACAAGTGCGTGGCCTGCGGTCGCTGCGTTGAGGTGTGCCCGGCCGGTGCCGCCAAGCTCGGCCAGAAGCTCTGCAGCAAAAAGGCCGGCGGACAGGTGCCCGAGTATCCGCGCCAGGAGCTGCCCGATGCCACCAAGTGGGACCACACCAAGTGGTCGCCCAACTACCGCAACGATAACCGTATCGAGACGCACGAGTCCGGCACCGCGCCCTGCAAGACGGCTTGCCCCGCGCACGTTGCCGTCCAGGGCTATTTGAAGCTCGCGGCGCAGGGCCGCTATGACGAGGCGCTGGCGCTCATCAAGCGCGAGAACCCGCTGCCCGCTATCTGCGGCCGTGTGTGCAACCGCCGCTGTGAGGATGCCTGCACCCGTGGCCGTGTGGACGCCGCCGTGGCTATCGACGAGGTCAAGAAGTTCATCGCCCAGCGCGATTTGGATGCCGCGACCCGCTATGTCCCACCTGTGGTGACCCCAACGCGTGCCGGCGGCTTCGACCAGAAGATCGCCATCGTCGGTGCCGGTCCGGCCGGCCTGTCCTGCGCTTTCTATCTGGCCGAGAAGGGCTACAAGCCCGTCGTGTTCGAGAAGAACGAGCGCCCGGGTGGCATGCTCACCTATGGCATTCCCAGCTTTAAGCTGCAGAAGGACGTCATCGAGGCCGAGGTCGAGATCATTCGCCTGATGGGTGCCGAGTTCCGCTATGGCGTGGAGGTCGGTCGCGATGTGACGCTCGACGAGCTGCGCGAGCAGGGCTTTAAGGCCTTCTACGTTGCTATTGGCTGCCAGGGCGGCCGCCTTGCCGGTATTCCGGGCGAGGGTGCCGAGGACGTGACCGTGGCCGTCGACTTCCTTCGCGAGGTTAACAGCGGCAAGATCGATACCCTGTCCGGCCGCACCATTGTAGTGGGCGGCGGCAACGTGGCCATCGACGTTGCCCGCAACGCCTGCCGTCTGGGCTCTGAGCATGTTGAGATGTTCTGCCTGGAGAGCGAGGCCCAGATGCCCGCCAGCGAGGAGGAGCGTCGCGAGGCCGTTGAGGACGGCGCTCACATCAGCTGCGGCTGGGGCCCCAAGGAGATTCACCTGGACGAGGCCGGTCGTGTGTGCGGTATCACCTTCAAGCGCTGCACGCGCGTCTTTGACGACGAGGGCCGTTTTGCGCCCGAGTACGACGAGAACGATCTGCGCCGTGTCGATGCCGACCGTGTCGTCATGTCGATTGGCCAGTCCATTGTGTGGGGCGACCTGCTGGCTGGCTCCAAGGTGGAGCTCGGCCGCGGCCAGGGTGCCCTTGCCGATCCCCAGACTTACCAGACCGCCGAACCCGACATCTTTGTGGGCGGCGACGTCTACACCGGCCCCAGCTTTGCCATCGACGCTATCGCCGCCGGCCACGAGGCCGCGGTGTCCATCCATCGCTTTGTGCAGCCGGGCTCCACGCTCACCATCGGCCGCAATCAGCGCCGCTACACCGCGCTCGACCGCGACGACGTCGTGCTCGAGAGCTACGACAACGCGAGCCGCGAGGTTGCGCATGTGGACCGCGAACGCGAGAAGGCTGCGCCGTTTAGCGAGTATGTTGAGACCTTTACCGAGGAGCAGGTGCGCGCCGAGACCGCCCGCTGCCTGGGCTGCGGCGCCTCGATTGTCGACCCCAACAAGTGCATCGGCTGCGGCCTGTGCACCACCAAGTGCGCGTTTGACGCCATCCATCTGGATCGCGACCGCCCCGAGTGCTCCACGATGGTCAAATACGAGCAAAAGCTCCCAAGCCTGGGCAAGTATGCGCTCAAGCGTGCGATTAAAATCAAATTCGGGAAGAAGTAAGAAACGCAACAAGCAGGAGAACGGCGTAGAGAGCGGTTGGACAGCGAGCGAGTCCCAGGCGTGGCGAGGTGCCTTGAAAGAGGAGGGCATAGGGCTTTTGCCCATGCCCGACGATTGAAAGGCAGATCGCCCGTCTGGGGCTCGCGCAGCGTCAAGCCGACCGCCGTTCGGTAGAACGGCGGAAGGAAATAAATGCACGAGCTCGGAATCGTGTATCACATCATTCGCGATGTCGAGAATGTGGCGCGCGCTCATGGCGTGCGTCGCGTTTCGAGCGTGACGTTGCTGTTGGGCGAGGTCTCGGGCGTCGTTCCCGACTTGCTGCTCGACGCTTGGCGCTGGGCTGCAGATAAAAAGCCCATCACCGAGGGCGCGGAGCTTATCGTGGAGCCCGTCGAGGCCGTGACGCATTGCGAGGTATGCGGCCGCGACTACGCGACGGTCGAGCATGGCAAGACCTGCCCCCATTGCGGTAGCGGCGAGACATACCTGCTGCAGGGCCAAGAGGTCATGATCAAGCAGATCGAGACCCCCGACGAGGATCCGGCAGACGCTGCTCCTGACGGCCTCTCCGACGCCCCCGACGCCGTCGACGCCGCCAACCCCCTCCACATCGCCTAACATCTAATGTCTACATGGGCTAGAGTTCTAAACATATTTGCTTCGGTTAGTCAAGTCATGTCTGTTTAAACAAAATGGTGGCACGCAGACGCATTGGGATTCACCTAAAAGCGGTCTTAACGAACGGTGCACCTTTATATGTCTTTGAAAACAATCAGCAAATCACGTTTTAGCAGGCAATGAGCTATAAGCCAGCAACGTAATCAATTTGTAACAAACATAGACGTTTAAACAAATAATCCAACCTTTTGCGAATTTAGCTATAATTCCACAATCCAAACAGGTATACTCCTTTCATGTCGTGTAGGAAATACGTAGACAAAAAGGAGGTTATGTGATGGTAAGTATTGTTCTTGCTAGCCACGGGGACTTGGCAGCTGGAATCAAGCAGACGGGCTCGATGGTCTTTGGCGATCAGCCGTCTGTTGCCGTGGTCTCGCTCGAGCCGAGCATGGGCCCCGACGATTTCCGTGCCAAGGTCGAGGAAGCAGTCGCTTCCTTCGAGGACCAGGAGCAGGTGCTCTTCCTCGTTGATCTGTGGGGCGGCACGCCGTTCAACCAGATCAGCGGGCTCATCGAGGGCCACGATTCCTGGGCTATCGTCACCGGTGTCAACCTGCCTATGCTCATCGAGGCATATTCGCAGCGCTTTGACGCAAAGAACACTGCACATGCGATCGCAAAACATCTCGTGACTGAGGCTAAGGCTGGCGTGCGCGTCAAGCCCGAGTCTCTGGAGCCCGAGGAGAAGAAGCCGGCTGCGGCCGCCGCTGCTCCTGCAGGCGCCATCCCTCCGGGAACGGTCATCGGCGACGGGCACATCAAGATTGCCCACGTCCGTATCGACACCCGTCTGCTGCATGGTCAGGTGGCCACCACGTGGACCAAGCAGATCAACCCCAACCGCATCATCGTGGTTTCCGACGGCGTTGCTCACGACGAGCTCCGCAAGACCATGATCGAGCAGGCTGCCCCTCCGGGAGTCCATGCCAACGTCGTGCCCATCAAGAAGATGGCCGAGGTCGTCAAGGACACGCGCTTTGGTGACACCAAGGCCATGCTGCTCTTCGAGAACCCGCAGGATCTGCTCAAGGCCATCGAGGCCGGCGTCGACATCAAGGAAGTCAACATCGGTTCCATGGCTCACTCCAAGGGCAAGGTCGTCGTCACCAACGCCGTCGCTATGGGCGATGATGACGTTAAGACTCTCGAGGCCCTCAAGGCCAAGGGCGTCAAGTTCGAGGTCCGCAAGGTTCCTTCGGATTCCTCCGAGGATCTCGACGCCATGTTGAAGAAAGCTAAGGCCGAACTGGCCGCTCAAGCATAGTAAAGGAGGGTCCGATACATGTCTGCAATCACTATTCTGCTTGTTGCGATTGTCGCGTTGCTTGCCGGTATGGAAGGCATTCTGGATGAGTTCCAGTTCCATCAGCCGCTCGTGGCATGCACGCTTATCGGTCTCGTAACCGGTCACCTTCAGGAGGGCATCCTCCTGGGCGGTTCGCTCCAGATGATGGCCCTTGGCTGGGCTAACGTCGGCGCCGCTGTCGCGCCTGACGCCGCTCTGGCCTCGGTCGCTTCTTCGATCATCATGGTGCTCGCCCTCAACGGTGGCGCCACCGATTCGGCCAAGGCCGTTACCGCTGCTATCGCCGTCGCCGTCCCGCTGTCGGTCGCTGGTCTGTTCCTGACCATGATCTGCCGTACCCTGGCTACCGCTATCGCTCACGCCATGGACGGTTGCGCCGAGAAGGGCGACTTCTCCGGCATCGAGCGCTGGCAGTACGCTGCCATCCTCATGCAGGGCCTTCGTATCGCCATCCCGGCAGTACTTCTGTGCATCATCCCGGCCGAGGCTGTTACCAACGCGCTTAACGCTATGCCCGACTGGCTGTCCGGCGGCATGGCTGTCGGCGGCGGCATGGTCGCTTCCGTCGGTTACGCCATGGTCATCAACATGATGGCCACCAAGGAGACCTGGCCGTTCTTCATCCTCGGCTTTGTCCTTGCTGCCATCCCTCAGCTCACGCTGATCGCCCTTGGCCTCATCGGCATCTCCCTTGCCCTCATCTACCTTGGCCTTAAGGATCTGGCCAAGCAGGGTGGCGGCATGGGCGGCGGCTCCGGTGACCCGCTCGGCGACATTCTGAACGATTACGAGTAGGAGGGGAGTGATATATATGGCAGAGAACAAGATTCAGCTCACCAAGGCTGACCGCAAGAAGGTTTGCTTCCGTCATCAGTTCCTTCAGGGCTCGTGGAACTACGAGCGTATGCAGAACGGCGGCTGGTGCTTCGCAATGATCCCTGCGATCAAGAAGCTCTACACCAGCAAGGATGACCAGATTGCCGCTCTTAAGCGCCACCTGGAGTTCTATAACACCCACCCCTATGTTTCCGCCCCCGTCATTGGCGTTACCCTCGCTCTCGAGGAGGAGCGCGCCAACGGTGCCCCGATTGACGACGTCGCCATTCAGGGCGTCAAGGTCGGTATGATGGGCCCGCTCGCCGGTGTCGGCGACCCCGCCTTCTGGTTCACCCTTCGCCCGATTCTGGGCGCTCTGGGCGCTTCCCTGGCCCTGTCCGGCAGCATCGCCGGTCCGCTGCTGTTCTTCTTCGCGTGGAACATCATCCGTTACGCCTTCCTGTGGTACACGCAGGAGTTTGGCTACAAGGTCGGCTCCTCCATCGCCAAGGACCTCTCCGGCGGTCTGATGGGCAAGGTCACCGAGGGTGCTTCCATCCTGGGTATGTTCATCATCGGCGCCCTGGTCGAGCGCTGGGTGTCCATCTCCTTCACCCCGGTCGTCTCCAAGGTCACGCAGTCTGCTGGCGCCTTTATCGACTGGGCTAACCTGCCCTCCGGTTCTGAGGGTGTCAAGGAAGCACTGACGATGTACAACTCCATCGGTGCTAACGCCCTTGATCAGGTGAAGGTCACCACGCTTCAGGCCAACCTCGATCAGCTCATCCCCGGCCTTGCCGCCGTGTGCCTGACCCTGCTGGTCTGCAAGCTCCTCAAGAAGAAGGTCAGCCCGATCGTCATCATCCTGGCTCTCTTCGCCATCGGCATCATCGGTCGCGTCTGCGGCTTCATGTAAGCACGTTTCGGCTTAAGACCGAGAATTGCTAGGCAAGGGCTTTTGAGCCATTGAAACGGACCGCACCCGGTGGGTACACTGGATGCGGTCCGATTGTTTTATTTGGAGGGCGAGGTGCGCATGGCGCAATCTCAGAACAGCACGGTCGATCTGGCAACGCCGGCAACCTGCCTGATGGGGCTTACCAGCCACGGTAACGTGATGGTGGGCAATAAGGCGTTCGAGTATTACAACGAGCGCAATCCAGAGGATTATATTCAAATCCCGTGGGACGAGGTCGACTATATTGCCGCCGAGGTTTTACGCGGCACCAAGAAGATCACGCGTTTTGCCATCTTCACCAAGGACAACGGTCACTTTACGTTTTCGACGCGCGACGACAAAGAGACGTTGCGCGCGGTCCGCAAGTACGTCGACGAGGATAAGCTCGTGCGTTCGCCCGACTTTATCGATGTGACGGCCAAGGGCGCCAAGAGCATCCCTGCTGCCATCAAAAGCCTCTTTCACAAAGGCGACTAGTCGTCTGCGATAGATGGCGGAAAATGCATCCCGGAATTCGTTCTCATTCCGGGATGCATTTTCCTTTTGAGCGCCAGTTGGGAAAGCTTGTCCCATTTTTTAGCCGAATACCGGGATGGAATTTCCCTTACATGTGGTTAGAGGAAACCCCATCCCATTATTTTGCGTTATTCTGGGTTATAATTTTCCGTTATTGAGAAGGCTCTGCGGCGATAATTCGCTGCAGAGCCTTCTTGATGAGTGGCCATGCGCTACATGGCAAAGGGGTAAATCTGCTACACTAGTACAACATGCCTCCGTAGCTCAGGGGATAGAGCACCGCTCTCCTAAAGCGGGTGTCGTGCGTTCGAATCGCACCGGGGGCACCAGAAGAAATTGCAGATCAGACGGTATAAATCGTCTGACCTGCTTTTGTATAGATAGGGCTAAATAGACGATAGAGGGGTGAAAAAGGGGTGAAAGAAAGTTCTATGATGAAAACAGCTCGCCTACATATTTCACTCCGATATTTCACCCAAATATCCAATTCTAAACCCTTTCCACAGTCTGCGGGCTTATAAGAAGCCCTCCGACTATGGAAAGCGTTGAAAACCTAGGGTGACGTTGCTGTGAGAAGGGCGAGTTTCCAACAGCCCCCGGTGTCTCCGGGTTACACTTGGGACCCTCCGACACCGAGGACCGTTGAAAACTCGCCCTTCTGCTAGGCAGGCATTTTTTCTAAGTAGGCCAGTTGCTTCAGAAGCAGCTGGAGAGTAATTGACATTCCAAATATTTCCATGAAAGTGAAGTCTGGCTCGCCACCGTTTACAGAGGGAAGCATAATTGCCTGGCGTGCCATCCTTGTAGCATTGAACTTGTACAGATAGCCAAACTTGCTCTTTTGCTGCTGGATGGCGACTTTTAGGAAGAGGTAGATAAACTCGTTGCCCTTGTTGTTCTTGACGTGAAAGCGTTTAACGTCATCGGAGAAAATGCACTCATAGGGGTGGTAGAACCCAAGGCAGACGCCATTACCGTTATAGTTCACGCCAAGGACATTGTTGTCGAGCGACGAATTCTTATCAGCCGTAAAACCGGCAATCCCGTTGCTATTGTCAAGCGCCCCAATAAACGGTCGTCTTCCATACTTTCGGTTACGAGATTCCAAGCGCCTCCCGGAACGAATGTCGAATATTTGGCTGATTGAGTACGATTTCCAATCTCTTTCGTGCAGTGAGGAGTGGTCGAACTCGGGGTTATTTACTCTCTCTCTCGATGGAGGCGATGCGCTTCATCAGGAATTCGCGGCAGCGCTGGACTTGAATGGCTTCTCGCTCGCGGATGTAATCCTCCATGAACTGCCAATCGGGATTGCTGGACTCATCGATGGGAAGCATTACTCGTAGCAAATTGAGCCGTTTTAGGCTGATCGACCTTCCGTGGCCGAATAGCGTTCGCTGTTTAGAAATGGATGCGGCCACGAATTGCATGGCATATCTTGAGAGGTTTCCGATTGAGTCTCTTGGCCTTAAGTCCGTTACGTGGGTGTCGAGAGCGAACTCCATTGGTTGGTAGTACGCGAGACCCGCCCCGCCATCGCCGTCGTTGTTTAGAGTGATGGCGTGGCCACGATGAAGTCTTTCGTTTGGAATAGAGACAAAAGCCTTTACGCCGTTGTCGCAGTTGCGAGCGGAAATAAGTGGAACGTCTCCGACCTGAAGAGAGGTCATGTTTTTCTCGGTGCCGCGAGCCGGTTGAAATAAATCCGAGATTTTAAAGGGTGCCCAATCCCTGTTATTCAAATCGAGCATCGGGGCCCTCCTCGAAGAGATAGCTACGACCATGAGAAACCATGTCTAGCTGGAATGTTAGATAATCGGCTATTGCCTTCTCGAAATCCTCTTCGGTAGGTATCTCGTCGTTGAAGTAATAGAAGCTGTGCAGCCACTCGTCATCTGGCTTGACGGTCGAGCTGACGCAGAATTTCGATGGGGCGTCTTCGCGGCCGTTCCAAACGTCAAGAAGATGCTGCTTTCTGTCCTTTGCAGAGTCGCCTTCGACCAGGCCGACGTGCGCCCTTACCTCATAGCCATCATCCCTAAAGTCGATGAAACGGCATTCCTTTTCAGGGTCATGTGGTTCGCCGGCGGTGAACACGGCTATGACGGGATTCGTTCCGACCCCATAGAATGTATCGGTGTTGCACGTAATAACGCCTTCGAGGGTGTGATGCTTGAGGATGGAGACCTTGAACTCCTTCTCGGCTTTGCTTTTTCCGGTCATGGATGATTGCGGAACGATGACCGCCGCTCTCGCACCTATTGTGAGAGAGTCGAGAAGATGTTCCACAAAAGATAGCTCGTATTGGCTTGGATCCGCTTTGGTTCCTTGGCTGTATGGAGGATTCATCAGCCCGACCGTTGCCCCTTTGAGCTGTATCTGGGCCGGGTTTTGCTTGAGGAAATCGCAGCATTCGAGGTTACTGTTTCCGTCTCGCCTAAGAATCATGTTTGCAGCCGCGACTGCAAACATGTTGCTTTGGAGCTCGATGCCGTGAAGGCGCTTTTTCTTAATGTCTTTGCGTTGCTGCTCGCTGGTTGCAGAAGAAAGCATGCGATGCATGGCGGCGATGAGAAATCCCGCCGTTCCGCATGTTGGGTCAAGCACCGTATCTGTAGGCTTAACATCAACGAGCTCACACATAAGGTCGCAGATGTGCTTTGGCGTGAGTACGATGCCGAGTGTTTGGCCGTCCCCGCCGGAATAGCTCATAAACTCGCCGTAAAAGCGACCTATAAAGTCTTCAGAAGTCTGCTGGTACTTGATGCTTTTGAAAACGTGTTCGTTAAGGAAGTTCGTGTAGTAGTGCAACGGGGTCATCCCTAGGGTGTCATTGACCTCGTTTAAGCGAAAGCTTGTTTGAACAATGCCGAACTCAGCAAGAAGCTTGTTTTTCTTCACATCTGGCCCGACGTTGGAGCGCGTGAGTCTTCCACGAATGGCGTTCATCAGCTTATCGCCGTCGCGCATGCCTTCGGTCTGGTCCCCGGTAAGGGAATCGATTGAGAATCCGCCGTATTCGATTTCATCCAAAGCTAGAAGAATCCCCGCTACCACAAGAGCCTTGTCTTGGTCCTTGATGGAGCCGTAGGTGCGAAGATATTCGTGAAGCTCTGCCGCATCCTTGAGAATTTGTTCGGTGGTCTTCTCGACGTCGGTTGGTTCGTCAAGAACATACCGTGTGTAGTATTCAACGATGTTGCTCGGTGAGAGCCAAGTGAACGATTCGAGGTCTGGGAGCCTCTTGTAGCCTTCTCGGTCATTCACGAACACGGGAGATATGGTGTGATGCTTGGAGTCCCCTGAAACCCCAACGGCGAAGACCTCAGTGAAAGGGCTCTTCTTTGCGATGTGCGAGGCGTAGTGATAGGCACCGTTGACGGCATAATCGGTAACGGCCTCGGTGCTCATGTCGAGGATGTCAGAATCTGTTAGCTTTTCATGTCGGCTCTGGCTCGCCTTATCTTCGATGACAAGAACAAAGCGGCCAATTTTCGAAACGTATTCAGGATAGCCAGCGTTTCCCGTTCCGCGCTTGGATGCGTCCTTGAGGGCGTTGTCGATTTCTTTGATGCTGCTCCCCTGTGATGTGAACTCAATATCACATTCGGTGAGCCTGTCGGCAACCCAAAGGTCGAGTGCGGCTTCTTTCCTGGCCATGTGAAATCCTTTGATAACGAGCTGGTGCGAATTGAATCGCGACAAAGATATCCAACAGTTTAACCTCCGGCTATAGAGCAAAGGAAAACTACTTCCAATCGGAATTATCGAACGGTAGCGATTCGAGGTTGTCACGTAGCGATCGGCCTTGAGGCCGATGGGTCCCGCTTATGGGCGGGACCCCCGCGACGCATAGCGTCGCTCTCGCTGCGGCTCCCTGGCAACGCTCCCCAGGGTCGCGTTTCGTCCGCCTCCGCTCACACCGGCCCCACCCGGCGAACGGCTGCGCTCGATGGCTTCCAGAAGTCGCCATCGCTCCGCCGTGGTCGCCGGGCGGGGCCTCTCGCGCCGGGTCGCCGAGCGCCGTCGTACGACGCTCCCCATGGGTCGCGTCTCCTCGGCGTCGGCTCAACCGTCGCTCACCTGCCCGGGCTCGCGTTGCCTCGGCAACCGGTTCGCTCCGTGCATGCAAGATATGGATTCCGTTGCACGGAATCATCTTGCCCGCCTGCGGCGGGACGGCGAACCGCTCCGAGGTCGCTCTCGCCGAAGGGCAAAAGAAAGGGCCGGGACGCCTGTTGCGTCCCGGCCCAAATGCTCAGTCGTCTCGGCCGTTCTGATTCTCCAGCGCCTTTCGCTCAAGCTCCCAGAACGCCCGCATCGCCGTCGCTATCCCGCGCAGCGTGAAGCGGACGGTGATGCCGGTCGAGCGGTCGACGGCGAAACCGAGCCTTCCGCCGTTGACCTTCCTCACGGCCCCGAGCGACTTCGAGGGGAAGCGGTACTGGAGGCTCCCGCCCTTGGACTTGGCGAGCTCGATGCCGTCCCGCCTGAGCCGCCGCTCAAGCTCGCCCATCCGGTCGGGGCAGTCGCGCATGCGCCCGACCTCCTCGATCCGGCGGGCGACCGCGACGCGGGCGCGGGCGTTCTCCGAGCGCTCGGCCTGCCCCTTTCGGGCCATGTCGCGCTCTTCCGTGCCGGGTTGCCTCGCGTGGACGCGCGAGTTGGCCTTGCCGCGCTCAAGCTGCCTGAGGCCGTACCTTTCGTCCAGGGTACGGACGGTCTTCACGCGTGATGCCGCCGCCTTCCGGGCGGGGCCCTCGTCGAGCCTTCGGCCGGTTTCCAGATCACTGCGGTTGATGCCGAGGTGCACGGCGTAGCGGTCGGTGGCGTCCGCGCGGCAGCGCTCGCGGTGCAGCACCATCACGACTTCCTGGTTGGGGTAGCGCTCGGCCACGTACTCCCTCGCATAGCGCATGCACAGCTCCGGCGTCATCTTCCCGCCGTTGAGGTCGCACTCGTCGGGGAGGAACCCGAGTATCTGGTGCTGCATGTAGGTACACCTGGCACCGGCCTTGCCGGGCCTGTCGTGACCCATGGCCGCCCTCGTGTCTGCCATCTCCTGAAACCAGCGGTCATCGTCGATGATGTTCTGCGTGCCGTGGGCGAGCGCCTTGTCGCGGTCCCAGGAGAGGTAATCCCTGAGTCTCGCGAGGTGCTTCTCGCTGCAGACGCTCGTCTGCTTTATCGCCGTCATGGTCGCCTCCCTAGTCGAGCGAGAGCCCGCTGAATTTGCCGCCCGGCTTGCTCCCGTTCTTCTTCTCCGGCTCGGGCCACTTTGGGCACCAGGTCGAGGCCTCCTCGCGCATCTTCCCAGCAGCTGACTCGTCGAGGCGGCGCTGGTAGGCGCGACGGTTCTCCGCCTCGTGCTCGGGGGTCCCGAGGTCGAAGTGCTCCCTTGTGGGCGTGTTGGTGCAGTCGGTGACGGGGGAGCGGAAGACGCCGGCTCGACATGCGGGCATACCGTTGTCCGCGTGCTTCACGACGATGATCCCGTCCCGGTCCGGGGCCATGCCGCGCCACTCCCAGGGGTGTATCACGTCGTCGGCGCTCTCGCTGTAGGACGTCGAGGAGGACGTGCCCGACGCGGCCCTGCCGTTGCTCGTGCCCTGCGTGTGGCGCGTGGTCTTGCCGATGAGCTCGGTGAAGTACCGGCGGTCCTCCTCCTCGGCGAGCTTCATCGCGACCTTGATGCCGCAGTTCGCGAGGATCTTCCTGCGGCCGTCTTTCTCGCCGTACTTGTTGAGCTGGGATACGCCCTGCGTCGCGCCGACCCAGAAACAACCGTAGCTGCGTCCTAGGCTGAGGAGCGCGGGCAGGCGCTCGACGCGGGGGAGGTTGCCCCACTCGTCGCCGAGTATCTGCACGGGGCGGGGGAGTTTTCCGCCGTTCACGTCCGCGACCGCCTGGACCGAAGCCCAGAGCTGCGAGAGGAATATCGCCGCTATGCAGTTGTAGGGGGAGCCCTCGTCGAGCACGTGGAGGAAGACGGCACTCTTCTCCGTGAGCACCGTTCGCGGGTCGATGTCGGAGCCAGAGGTCATCCATGCGACCGGCGCGGACGAGAACGGGCGGAGTGCCACCTTGAGCGTCGAGAGGATGCTCCTGAGCTCGTTGCCGCCCGAGGAGACGAACTGCGACGCCCTGCCCTTGGCGGGGTGACCGCTCGGCAGGGAGCGGAAGACGGCCTTCAGAGGCTCGGCCGGGTCGTCGCCCTCGGCCTCGGTGCCACGGTCCAAGACCTCGCAGACGGTCGCGAGGTGCCTCGATCCCTCGGGACACTCGTCAGACATGGAGACCAGCAGGACCAGGGCCGAGAGCAGGCCCCTGGCCGAGGCGGTCCAGTGCGAGCCCTTGTCTTTCTCGTCGTCCTGCACCACGAGCTCCGCGATGGCGTCCGCCGCCTGCTCGGCCTCCTGGTCGCGTCCCTCGGCATGGAGGTCGAGCACCTGCTTGAGCGGGTTGAACCTCTGTCCCCTATAGGGGTGCTGCGTGTCGAGAAGCAGGACGCGGTAGCCACGACGGGCAAGCTCATCGCCCGTGAGCTCTATGAGCTCGTTCTTCACGTCTGAGACGACGAGGGTCGCGGGCTCGGAGCCGTTGGAGGCGTCGCCGTAGCTGAGCAGGTCGATTGAGGGGAGGTAGAGGAAGCGTGATTTACCTGACCCAGTGGCCCCTGATACGAAAATCATCTTCTTCGGCTCGTAGAAATAGCAGGGCTTACCGCGATATTTGGTGAAACCGTAGACGAACCCGCGCGACGAGGGGTTCGTCGAGCCGCCCCATGTCATGGACCCCTTCACGACCTCGCGGCCCGTCTTGACGTGGGCGTCGCCGAGCACGCCGCCGTCCTCGGCTCGTGATTTGAGGGCACTTGAGTAGGCGATGAGGGCACAGGCGCAGAGTGCAAGGAGGAAGACGAACAAGGCCCCGAGGGGATGGGTGACGAACCCGTCCGAGAGCCACCAGCCGAGGACGGTCTCCGCGTCGAACGTTGTGGGAATTGCCGATGCGTCGAGTCCGTACCCGGCGACGAGCATGTCGATGGGGGCGGCGAGCACGGGGCATGCGAGGATCGCTAGGAAAAGGGATGACAGGAGCGCTGTGAGCATCTTGGTTTTCATGATAGTTCTCGATTCTTGGAGATGAGGTTTGAAAGCTGCGAGGCCGTGCTCGACACCAGTCGGACGGCCTCCGTGAGCTGTCGGGCAGTCTGCGCATCCACGCCATAGGCGTTTGCGGTGCGAACGGCCTGGTTGAGGTTTCCGCCCTGCTTCTTCATCTGATGAAGAAGCTGCCGCAGCGTCGCCTCGTCGGCGATCCTGACGGGCTTCTCACCGATGAGGAGGGCGGCTTCGCGCATGAACGTCGATGGGGCCATACCAAAAGAGGAGGAGCGCACCGTGATGGCGGCACGCTCCTCCTCGGTCATGCGGACGTTTATATGCGCGGTCTTGGCTTTGCCACGCATGGGCTAGCCCCTGTCGTGGAAGGTGGCGCGCGCACCGTCGAAGTCGAGTCGGGACTCGCCCAGCGTGCCGTAGCGGTTCTTGAGGGCGACGAGCTTGAGGGGCGTGCCGGTTGCGGGAGACTCGTAGGGCCACTCGGGCTTGTCATTGTCATCGGCGAGGTAGAGCACCGAGTCAAAGCCGTACTCGACAGCGGAGGAACCACCGAACATGGCGAGGTTGGGCCTGGCCGACTTCCCGGAATCATAGGACTTGCGAGTGGTCGAGCTCAGTGCGATGACGGGAGAGCCATAGAGGTTCGAGATTTCGCGGAGGCCCTTCACGCATGCTGTGATAGCCAATCGCTCGTCGATGAACTGCTGGTCCGCCGTGATGCCGCAGGCGAGGAGCTGGAGGTAGTCAATGAAGACGATGGGGACCTCGCCGCGCTCGCGTGTTACCAGCCCGACGAGGTTGGAGAGCTCCACGGTGTTGAGCGGGCCGGTGATGCAGAGATTGGGGGCGATCTGGGTGCGATATTTGTCGAGTGCAGCCTCGAAAGTCGTGTGCTTAGGGTGATTCTGGGTCGCACAGCTGGAGACCTCGGACAACGCGACTTTGCCGTCGCTGAGACGCGCCAGACTCTTCTCGATCAGCTTGTGCGCGGGAAGCTCGGCGGAAACGTAGATTACCGGGTGCCCGTCTGCCGCGAGCTTGTCGGCCTCCTGGAGTGCCAGTGTCGTCTTGCCCTTGCCCGGGGCGGTCCCGATTGCGTAGTTGAGCCCGGGGTAGACACCGCCGAGGATGCTGTTGAGTGCATCGAGCCCGAAGGAGGCGATGGGTTTGTCTTCCTGAAGGGCGTGGACGTGCTCGTCGAGCACATCAAGCTCGAAGACGAGGGGATTGACGTTCGGGCGCTGCATTACTCGCTCGCCCCCTCTGCCAGCTTGTGGAAGTAGTCGAACAGGTCCTCTTCCATGACGAAGTACTGGTTGGCGATGCTAAAGCAGTGGTGGGTGGACTTCATGAGCTTGATGGCGCTGGATTGTCCGATGCCAGTGAGGATCTGAACGTCCAGGCGGCTCATGATGCGCTTGGTGCCGACATGGCGCAGGTTGATGCCTGCGGAGATGGCGTCGGTCTTGGGGTCATCTGCAAGATGCATGATAAACTCCTTTAGTAGGGCGCTCGGCTCCTCTTCGATGTTTGGCGACAGTGAGAGGAGTCGGGTGCTTGTTTGTAAAATGGTCTTATCGACTAATTAGCCCCTTTCTTCTCGTATTCGTCGATAAGGTGCAGAAGGCTGATTCGAGCTTCTGCGGGCTCGCTGTATCCCTTGCGGGATGATCTGCCGATGTTGGCGAAATCGAGCAGAGCACGGTAAGTGCAGGAATAGCCCTTGATGTGCTCCCATGCGTTGAGAATGTATGAGACCAAAGGTGTAACGGCGAGCAACGCTGTAGGGTCTTGCAGGGTAGTTTCGAGTTCACGGCCGGTCTTAGCCTGGATACGTGCGTCGAGGTTGCACTCGGGCATCTTTGCAGCCTCTTCCATAATGAGGCAAATGCTGTCCCAGTTAGTGCGGAGATGATGAACGCGCTCGCTCGTGGTGTCGATGCAGATCCTTGCTTCATGACAGTAGTCAAAAAAGCCTTTGATGACGTCGCGGCAATCATTTTCTGGCTGGATTGCGCTCCAGTCCTCGAACATGCCCTCGAAGGCGTCGAGACAGCTCCCATCCTCAGCATAGATGAGCTGCGCGGCCCACCTGCCTAGATCCGAGCTCGTCAGCTGCTCCATGGGAAGCCTCGCTAGGAGCGCAGACGGGGTGAGACCCCTTGCCGCGGCGAGGTCAGCGCTGGAGCGCTTGAAGAGTACCTGCTCATCCTTTGAGTTGAATAGGATCGTCGAACGCAGCTTGCTACTCGCAGTGGTAAGTGCCATTGATAACCTCCTCTCTGTTTGGCCTTATTTGCAGTATACATCTGGTGACACAATTATGAGAGTATTAATTTTCATTACCTTCAGATAATTTTTCGAAGACTTCGGCAGCGTTGCGGTCGTTGGCTCTGATTGCGTGGGTGTAGAAATTCGCCGTCGTACTCGCTGATGCGTGTCCCATCCGCGCCTGAACGGTCTTCAAATCGACGTTGTTTGCGACGAGCGCCGTCGCTGCCGTGTGTCTCAGTCCGTGGGGGACGAGACCCGAGTATCCGGTGCCGCGTGTGTGCAGCTTGCCGTTGCGCTCGAACTGGCTTGTCACGTTGGCGTACTCGCCATAGCCGTTGTCGACGCAGAAGTCCCTGAACCAGCGTGAATAGTTGTGTCCATCGGGTCGGGTGATACTGACGTGAAGGTTGCCGTTTTCGTCCTTATGCGGGCTGAGGGCGTGAACGATGGGGTCAGAGTTTCTCTGTCTTAGCCCGCGTTGCTCGAATAGGTTGCGCTGCCGCATCTTCCAGTCGTTTAGATACGCGGCTAGCGAAGAGTCTATAGACAGGATCCGCCTGCTCATTTCCGATTTGGGTGCCCTGAGCGTTTTGTCATTGGTGTACTGGTGGACGATTCTGATTTCCATCGCCTCGGGGTCGTAGTCTTCCCAACAGAGCCCCAGGGCCTCCCCTTTTCTGAGTCCTAGGTGGAATATGAGCATGGTGCAGACGGTCATCGGCCCCATGGGTTCGGATAGCAGGCATTTGGTGAATCGGGGCAGTTCGTCGGGTGGGAGGAAGTTGCGCACTCTAAGGTCTGGCTTTGGGAGTTTGACGCTGATGCATGGGTTGCGCTCGATTAGCTCATTCTCCAGTGCGTCCTGCATGACCTGTTTGAGCTTAACGTGGATGCGACGAATCTCGGCCTCTGTGAATCTTCCGGTTGAGATTGCTTCGGCATACGCCCGTTTGATCTCGTCGGGCCTCAGCGCACCGAGGGGTATGTTGCCGAACAGCTCGCGTATATGGCGCACGTCATATTCCTCTCTTTGGAAAGAAAGAGGGGAGCCGAAGGAGCTTTCTCGGAGCCGATGGAAATCCTCGGCGTATCCGGAAACAGTGGTCGGCATGTCGCCAGCCGGTTCATAGGTCTCCAGCTCCTTCCGGTAGGCATCGAGCGCATTCGCCACCTCACCGGGCCAGTTCTTCGGGTTTTTGCTCTTGCAATGGATGGTTCTCTTGGGTGTCTTTAGGTATCTGACTCGTTTCCCGTTCTTGCCGGATTCGGGGTCGCGACCGAGAGAGAAGTAGATGCGGAAGGAACCGGGTTTTCCCTTGATTGGTTCGGAAGTGCCTTTGGCTGTGGGTTTGATTCTGGTTTCCATGGATCTCCAGGGGTGGTGCGTTGGGTTAGCCTCGGGGGCGGGGCTTTGAGGGCCTCGCCCCCGAGGCTAACCCAAAAATTTCACCCCTGCAAGTCAAACTGAAGGGGTGAAGGGGTGTAAAAAGGGTGAAATGGAAAACTAATCAAGAAGAGCAAAAACGGCAGAATAGCTAAATTACCTGCGGAAACAGAGATATTGATGAAAATGAAAAACCGCAGGTAGGGTAATAGCTCATGACCTCCTAAAGCGGGTGTCGACGGTTCGAATCCGCCCGGGGGCACCAGGAAAATCGCAGGTCAGGAGTTATTTTTGCTTCTGACCTGTTCTGGTTTTTGGGCTAAGAACTGCTTTTGTTTGTAAATCTGGTAAGTAAATTATTTAACTTACCGAGTTTTCCACTGAAAACAGGAAATCACCATTTTGGGGATAAAAAGTTTTCAACAGCCGTTAGTCGGTTCCATTTTGGTGAAGCGCTTCCTCATTTTGGGTAAAAAATATCACCATTTTGATGATTCGACTGCTTTGAGTTTTTGATAAAAACGCCTGTTCAGAAGCTTGTGCTATACCCATTTTGGTGAGACCAATTAATAGAGAAATATACTATAAAGATATAGGGACGGCGATGCCGCCCCCTTCGCTCGCAAGGCTCGCTGCGCGGTCACGTGCCGTGACCTTGCCGCCGGCTACGCCGTCGATTGATACGCTCACTGCGTTCGCTGATGATGATGGACTAATCCGTTTTATCGCTGACACCAGTCATAAGTGCAGCAATTGATATGTTGAATCCATTGGCAATTTTAGAGAGGTTAGAAAGACTGACATTTCTTCGTCCGACCTCTATCGAGGCATAGTAAGACCTGTCCATGTCAATGCGGTTCGCAAATTGCTCTTGTGAGTAACCAGACTCTGATCTGAGTTCTTTGCACCGTAGACCAAAGGATTGTTGTAGCGGCGAGATATCCATGACAAAAAGAGTCATGGATTGTTGTATTTATGCCAACGGACTATATACAACAATCCCAGTTAAGGCGCATAATTATCTGTATTGGAAAGCACTCTGATGCCCAGTCGGATAGGGCACGGAAAAGGAACGGAACAGCACAATGACTCAGGGAAAGCACTTTGCTGCCGGTGGCGATCACTTCGCCGCACTGCCAAACAAAAAGATTCACACTCCGAAGGGGATCGCGCGTCTGACCGTCACCGCGGCGACCATGGCCGCCATGACCGGATCGAGCCTCATCTCACCGTTCGCGGCATTCGCCCAGACCGGTGACGGGGGCACGCAGCACCCCGCCGTGATGTCGCCGATCGCCGCCCACGCCGGCGCGGCATCCGGTACCGGCGCGAAATCCGCCGCACAGACCATCGCGGACCTGCAGAAGGCGGTCGACGAGGCGAAGGCGAAGGAGGACGCCGCCAAGGCATCCTACAATGAGGCCGCCGGCCCCTACAACGAGGCGGCTTCCGCCCGCGACCAGGCCAAGGCATCCTACGATTCGGCGGTCAGCGCCGGCACGGCAGCCGACCGAGCGGCAATGGACGAGTACGCCCGTCAGGTCGCGGAGGGCAAGGACGCCGCCGATGCCGCCGGCAAGGACCTCGAGCAGGCGAAGGCGGGTCTCGCAGACGCCAAGGCGGATGCGTCCGAGAAGGACGAAGCTTACCAGTCCGCCCTCAAGGCGGCCCAGGATGCCAAGGATGCCCTCGATAAAGCCAAGGCAGATGCCGTAAGCGCCACCCCGGAGGCAATCAGTGCCGCCGAGCAGGCCGTGCGCGACGCCCAAGATGCCGTGAGCAGGGCACAGGCCGACCTCGCCAACGCCAACGCGACGCTTGCCGATGCCCAGTCCAAGCTGGTTGCGGCCCAGTCTGCAAAGGATTCTGCCGATGCCGTCCTCGCCGCAGCCAAGCAGAACAAGGACGCGGCGGATGCGAAGGCCGCAGCCGCCAGCGCCGCCTACGAGAAGGCGAAAGCAGACCTCGCCGCAGCGGAGGCAGGCGCGAGCGGCCCGGAGTACGATGCGGCAAAACAGAAGGTCGCGGACGCGGAGGCAGCCCTCGCTGCCGCACAAGCAGCACAGTCCCAGTGCGAGTCCGAGCTCGAGCAGGCGCAATCCGCCGCAGCAACGGCACAGACCGACCTGAATGATGCCCAGGTGGCCCTCTCCGCGAAGCAGCAGGCCGCGGCCGATGCCGAATCCGGCGTGAACGCCGCCCAGTCCGCACTCGATGCCGCGAACGCCGACCTTGATGCCGCCAAGCAGGCGAACGTCGACGCCATCGCCAAGCTGGATGCAGCGAAGCAGGCTGTCAAGGACGCTGAGTCCGCCAAGGCAGCCGCCGACGTAGAGCTCGCGAACGCCAAGGCCGCAAAGGATACTGCAGACGTCGCCGTGACCGCCGCGCAGCAGAAGGTCGACGAGGCACAGGCGAAACTCGATTCCGCCGACGCGCAACTCAAGCAGGGAGCCATCGGCTTCTTCCGTGCCATGGGTGCCGAAGATGCAGCCAACATCATCCTGAACGCCAAATATGCCGGAAAGACCGAAGTCGGCAACTCCAAGGACGCCACGTCTCTTGACAATATGCTCAATGCGATCAGGTGGATGAAGTCCGTCAACGACTACCGCAAGTCGGTCGGCCTGTCCGAGCTCCATGTCACCTACAAGCTCATCGCCGGTGCGATCGCAGATGCCAACTACAGCGACACCGTGCTCGATCATGCCCGTCAATATGATTTTGCCGAAAACCTGGCATGGAATTACGGAATCGATCCGAGTGGGCAATGGATCGAGCAGGAGAAGGGCTTTTTCGACAAGGCAACGGAGGCCCTTTATGGAGTCACCGGTCTTGTCGGCAAGGATGCCTATGATTTCTATGCAAAGAACGGTGTCGCAATCAACCATTGGATTGCAGACAACTGCCACTGGGAGAACGGCAGTAGCGGCACCGTCGGCCATTACATGAACATCATCAATCCCGAACTCGTCGTTATGGGAATGGCAACCTGCACCAAGGGCACCATGTCCGGGCTTCAGACGCAGTGCTACACCGCAGAGATCTCCGGCTGGTCCGGCTCCGGTTGGAACACGAACCCCATCTCCGTCGACGAGTACGAGCAAAAGCTGACCTCTTATATCAACGGTCTCAAGAACGCCAAGAGCGCACTCGATGCGGCCAAGGCCGATCTCGCATCCAAGAAGCAGGCAGCCGCCGGCGCCGCCGCAACCGTCCAGCAGAAGCAGGTCGCAGCGGATTCCGCACAGGTAGGTGTCAATGCCGCGAAGCAGGGTGTTGCCGATGCCCAGCGTGCCGTCGATGCCGCCAAGGCTGATGTCGCCGCCAAGCAGCAGGGCGTCACGGATGCCCAGACCGAGCTTGATGCGGCGAAATCGGACCTCGATGCCGCCAACGCGGCAGTCGATACGGCAAAGTCGACCGTACAGCAGAAGCAGGTTGCCTTTGATGCCGCCAACGCAGCCGTAACGGCCGCACAGACCAAGCTGGATTCCGCCAAGGCGGACACCGAGGCCAAGCAGCAGGACGTCATGGATGCGAACGCCGATCTCGCGAAGTTCTTCCAGGACGTCGCCGACGCCAAGAAGGCGCTCGATACAGCAAAGAGCGTCCATGACTCGGCGGTAGCCGATCAGACCGAGAAAGCGACCGTCCTCGCCGCCGCCGAGCAAAAGGCGGACGCCACCGCACGCGCCCTCGCGGATGCCCAGCGTGCCGTCGATGCCGCAAAGACCGACACCGGCGTTGCCGCCGACAGGCTTACCGGCTCCCAGACCGATCTCGATGACGCACAGTCGAACCTCGACATCCTCACCGGTCTTGCCGCGAAGCTCGCAGAGGCACAGCAGCGCGAGCAGGATGCAGTAAAGGCCGTCAATGACACCAAGGCCGCCCTCGATGCCGCGAAGGCGGATGCCATCGCCGCCGAGTCCCTGGTCTCTGCCGCCGAGCAGACAAAGGCGCAGGCAGACGCCAAGCTGTCGAAGCTGAACTCCATCGATGCCGGCGCGGCGATCGCTTCCGGCCATGATGTGAACGCGAATGACGCCCTCAACGCGCTTTTCGCCGCCGCAGTCGAGGCACGTGCCAAGGTCGCGCCCGCCAAGGCCATCCTGGACGAGAAGCAGGCCGCGGTGGACGAACTCCAGTCCGGCTACGATGCGGCACTCGCCGCCTACGAGCAGGCGAAGTCCGACCGCATCGCAGCGGAGCAGAAGCTTTCCGATGAGATCGCACGACAGGAGGCAGAGGAGGTCGCAAAGCAGCAGGCGGCATACACCCCGAAGCACCTCGCCGGCACGGATACCGCCCAGCACGGCAGCCTCGCCCAGACCGGTGACCGCGCGGGACTCATCGGCGAGACGTTCGTCATCGGCGGTACCGTCCTCGTGGCAGCCGGCGTCTTCCTCGATCAAAAGAAGCGCCGCGAGCAGATCTAAAAGCGAGCCGGGCGTTGGATATCGGCTGGTGTCCAACGCCCGGTTTCATGGACAGGGAGATCGGTGTGAGAACAAAGGCTATTATCGTTGCGCTTCTGGTGTGCCTTTCGGCACCTCAACTTGGATGTGCCAGCGTTGCAAAGCAAGGAAGCGGCTCTACGGAAAGGGCCGCCACAGCGGTAAAGAATAAAGACAAAAAGAAGGCGAGCGAAGAAAAGGCGGCGCAAACCTCTGGAGCCAAGTCCGAGGAGAAGAAAGAATCCGACGACAAGGACCAGAAGTCCGATGACTCCAAGAAAGAGGATAACAAGTCTTCCGACTCGTCGAAGTCTGACAGCAAGGGAAACTCCTCCGACTCGAAGCAGAATTCCGGCAATTCGCAGGGTTCCGGCAGCAATAATTCCTCTTCCAACAGCGGTAGCCAGAAGAAATGGGTTGCCGAGCAGGGCCACTGGGAAACCGACTACAGCCAGGTCTGGGTACCGAACGTGGTATACACGCGTCATCCTCGTTTCTGGGTCAATCATGGTGGTACTATGGTAGGACCCTTCGATTCATCCGATGCCGCCTACGCTTGGATTATTAACGATGGCGAAAACGGCGGTATCGGTGGATCCGTTGTAGATGATTCGTATACCACCTCTGAAGACCAGGGACATTATGAACAGAAGGCTACGGGACAACATTGGGTTGTCGACGTCGCCGGCCATTGGGAGTAATGTCATCGTTCCTCTCCTCTTACATTCGGTAAATGTTTATTTATTTCTGGGCGGCCGGTTCGGCCGCCTTTTTTAGACGCCCAGTCTGGGGGCAAACGATAGGAAAGCAATCAAACGAGAGGCCGTTCCAAAAGAATCCGGCGGTGCCGGATGCTTCGGGCAAAACCTTCCGCAAATCGGTAAGGTCTTCCATCAACTTGCTCCAGCCCTCGCCCGGAGTCCGCTGCGCGGTAATGCAAAAACTCGGCATCCCTCGCATTCGCATTACCGCTCCGCTCTCGCTGCAGCGAATTTCTAACACTCAGCATTCTTCGCGTTAAAAATTCGCTTCCGCTCACGGTCTCCGCTGACACTACGACACCGCGAAGCCTTTCGCTCGAAACGAGGCCTCTCATTTCGTGTCTACGCTACGCTCCGCCCAATCGCCGTCCCGGTGATTGCAAGATGACTGTGGGTGGCATTTTTGTGGGCCCATCCGGACCCCGAAAACACCACGCCACAGACCTTGCTTATCGCCTGCTACGGCGATAAGGTTGTTGCGAAGTTGAAACTTCGCGATGAAGAATCGCGGAGACGATTCTTCATTGGAACGACGCCAGTCGTTCCTCATCAAAGGAAAGCGAATCGCATAGCAGGTTTTGATCGGAGGCCTCTCCGATCGCTGGTTCGTTTTCCGGAGGAATCATGAGTAGGCTCCGCCCGCACACCGTCAAGGCGTCTCTTTCAAATGACGAGAAGAAAGCCATCGCTGCAATCGCAAAGCGACATGAGATGAGCGAGGCGGAACTCATCCGCTTCGCTTTGTGCAATGCCGACGATCTCGATATCGATTTTGGTTTTTCGGAAATCGCTGACCAGAAATTCCGAACCGATGACATTCACGTCCGGGTCTCGCCGGAAGAAAAAAAGAAAATTGAAAGCAATGCTGATTCCCTCGATATGACTGTCAGTGCGTATGCACGTCGCGTACTGCTCAAAGGGAATGTCGAGAAAATCGATGTCGATCGGGCGTCGATCGACAAGATCTATCACGAACTTTTGAAGGAAGGAACAAACCTCAATCAGCTGATGTATTTTGTGAACGCCCAGGGGCTTCCTGCGTACAACGAGAAAGCTGTTTTCCGCGCACTCGAAAAGGTTTACCAAGTTGGGCGTAAGCTGGATCGTTTTATCGACGAGTTTGAGAAGCGCTATTTCGTCGGCGGTGATCAAAATGACCGTCATTAAGCAGAAAAGCATATCGAGCGAGCGCTACGCAAAGAACGTCCGCAAATACATCAACGGAAAAGATGCGATTGCGCGTGGTGGCTGGAACATCGAATGGAGCGACCGCTGGTTTTCGAAAATGGATAGAACCAGAAAGGTTTTCCATCACGACAAGCCGTCGAGAGCCGGAGCCAAAAACGTAATCCTGCTACACCAGATCCTCGCGTTTCTTCCGGAAGAATGCTCATGCAACGGAGGCAAGATGACCCCCGATGCATGTCTGGCCTATGCGGAGCAATGGCTTGCGAAGCACTATCCGCATCAACAGGTGATTCTCGCGCTGCACGAGGAGAGCGACAAAGCGGGAAAACGGTTCGCGGTCCATATGGCAATCAACCGGACAAACCTTGATACCGGCAAGCGTTGCGACATCGGCGGTCGCAAGGGAAAGTACGAACGCGCTGCATGGGTTCGTGAAATGGACGAGGCCTGGAATCTCGCTCAGCTCGAAAAGGGAAAGAAAAATTCGAAGATTCGAGATCGACAGCCGCGCGATATTGAAAAGGAGATTGTCGATCGTGGTGAGTACAGTTATAAAAACAATCTGCGTGAGCTGATCCATATTGCGATTGACGAAGGTCGCGTAAAGAATATGGAGCAATTCAAAAAGCTACTTGCCTCATGGGGCGTAGACATTTTCATCAAGAACAATCGAGTCTATGCGACAGATCTCGATATCAAAGAGGCCGGCAATCCGAAGTGCACTTTCAACCTGACCCGTCTTGACGGGCGGTTTGCGGTCAAGCAACTTGAGGCGGCCTTTAAAAATAACGTGCTGGAAGCCGAGCGAGCCCTTCCTTATGAGAGGCGTTGCGAGATTTACATTCAACGGCTTAAGAAAGCGTATTCGGCGTGGGCCGAGCAGGCAAAGGCGAGCAAGGGCGTCGCCTACAATCTCTTCCCTAAGTTCATCGCACCGAAGTGCGATGAAGATCTGCTCGATGATCCGGCGGTTCGTGATGAGCTTCTTGCCCGGCGCGGTTACGCAAGGGAGATTCGCAACCGTTACGCCGGCGCCGTTCCCGATGCTGGCGATGACCGCGTTCGCGCCGCAGGCCGAGCCCATGGTGGCAACGTCGACATCTCGCCGCAGGTCGATCGCGCGGTCGACCGAGGCGATTACGCTCGCGGAGACACGCCTCGCTAGTTTTGGAAAGCCTATCGTCGGTGCCCTAGCGCGCTGCCATTCAGTGCCGATTCTTTCATGCTCGCAATTCGGCGAGGGTGAGGAGTATGAATTGATCGGGCGGGAGTCAGCCGCTCTGATAGAATCGTCCTTGCTGTCGGCAGCCCTCGTGCCGGGCAGAGCCCTCCATCCGATGGGAGGTGATGCCCATGACCGATTTCACCGAGCTCGTGAAGCTCCTGACCGCTACGGTCTCGCTCCTCACGGCCCTTGTCGGCCTTTCCAAGGCACTCAAGCAGGGCTCGAAGCCCAAAAAGAAAGGCCACCGTCGCTAAGACGATGACCCAACTTCATTAAGCAACGGCTCTGCCCAGCTCTCTACAACTTGGGCTGCCGTCGGCATCATTTTACCCTCCTGACGAGCAATTCGTCCATATTTCAAAAATCAAATCCTGTTCGCGCGTGGGCGTAAACTTTTAGTTGGGCAAATCCGGCAGATTGGAGCTTGAAACATGAGGGATATGCACCTCATGTCGCTCATAAAACGTCTCCTGACCTCGAAGGAGAACGTTTTTTAGCGACAGAAGGAGACATAAATATGATCTGGTTTACCAGCGACACCCACTTCGGGCATGAGAACGTGCTGAAGTTCACCGACCGCCCGTGGGGGACGATTTGGCAGATGAACGACGCCATCGTCGACAACATCAACGGCAGGGTTGCCGTGGACGACGAGCTCTACATCCTGGGGGATTTCTCATTCAAGATGACCGCCCAGGACGCCTATGCCCTGCGCAAGCGGATCGCCTGCAGGCGCATCCACCTCGTCCCGGGAAACCACGACAAGGACTGGACCCAGCCGGCGGTCGCGGGCGCGTTCACCGTGGAGCCGCCGATCTGCGTGCTCAAGATCGACGGGCAGAAGATCGTCCTGAGCCATTACCCCATGGCCGACTGGCAGGGCATGAACCATGGATCGTGGCACCTCCACGGGCACATCCACAGCAGCGGCGGCGCGTACAACGAGTTCAACCGCAAGCAGGGCCTTCTGCGCTACGACGTCGGTTGCGATGCCAACGGGCACTCCCCGGTGAGCCTCGACGAGCTGAGGGAATGGTTCGCCGGAGTCGACGAGCCGTGCGGCCGGGTGAAATGGCCCTGGTGGGTCAACGAGACCGGCGACAGGCAGGTCGAGCGCGAGCTGGCGGCGTACAAGAGGGAAGAGGCGATTCGATGACGGTCTATGTGACGGGCGACATCCACAGTGGGCTCGACATGCAAAAGCTCCGCGACTGGGAGCTCGGCGGCAGTCTTACCAGCGACGACTATCTCATCGTTGCCGGTGACTTTGGCTTTCCGTGGGACTTTTCTGCCGAGGAATGCGCCGACATCGCCCGGCTGGAGTCGCGCCCCTACACGGTACTGTTCGTCGACGGCAACCACGAGCGCTTCGATCACTGGGAGGAGCGCCCCATGGAGCCGTGGCATGGCGGGCTGACGCAGCGCCTGTCGGACACCTCGCCCATTCGGCGCCTGACGCGCGGCGAGGTCTTCGAGCTCGACGGCTCGACAATCTTCACCATGGGCGGTGCCACGAGCGTGGACGGGGAATACCGCGTGCCGTATTCCAGCTGGTGGCCTCAGGAGCTCCCGGACGAGCGCGATTTCGATACCGCGCGGGCCAAGCTCGACGAGGTCGGCTGGAAGGTCGACTGCGTCATCACCCATACCTGCTCGACGCGCATGCTCTCGCCGACGCTCTACCCGGACCCAGGCTGGGAACGCCCTGATGTGGACCGGCTGACCGGATTCCTCGACGAGCTCGAGGACCGCATGGACTACAAACACTGGTATTACGGTCACTTCCACCGAGACGGCAACCCGGACGAACGGCACACGGTGCTGTACGACCGGATCGTGAGGCTCGGGGACAAACTCCTGCCGTGGGGTGCGTACTGATGACGGTCTATGTGACGGGCGACGTGCACGGCAGGGCCGAGTACGGGTCCAGCAGGTTCGCCTTCAAGTCTTGGCCACTGGGCCGCACGCTGACGCGCGATGACGCGGTGATCGTGGCCGGCGACTTCGGCTTTGTCTGGGATGGATCCAACGCCGAGAAATACTGGCTCGACTGGTTCGAGTCGAAGCCGTGGACCACGTGTTTCGTAGACGGCAACCATGAGAACCATCACGCCTTGGCTAATCTGCCGGTACGGGAGTGGAACGGCGGGCTCGTCCATGAGGCGCGACCGCACGTGCTGCACCTGATGCGCGGAGAGGTGTTCGACATCGACGGGCTCACGGTCCTTGCCATGGGCGGTGCCGCGAGCAACGACAGACAGTATCGCAGGGAGGGGAGGAGCTGGTGGCCCGAGGAGATGCCGAGCGAGGAGGAGATGGAGCACTGCCGCGCCTCGCTCGACCGCGTGAGCTGGAGAGTCGATTGCGTTGTGACTCACGAGGCTCCTGCTGCCCTGGCAGAGAAGCTGTGCCGCGAGCGTGGACGCGAGTATCGAGGCGACCGGCTGCAACGATTCCTTGGCGAGCTCGACGGGCGGCTCGGCTATCGCGTCTGGCTCTTCGGGCATTACCACGGCGACAAATGGTGCGACGCCAAGCATCGCCTCATCTACAAAGATATCGTTTCGATCGAAAGTACTGCGCCCGGTCTTCAGTTCTAGAAACCCTCTAGAAATGCTCTAGAGGGTTTCTAGAAAATTAGATGCTCTGCGGCCTACTCGCCCCTCTGGGTCATGACCTCGACCTTGGCCTCGGCCACGGCCGCCCGCTGCTCGGAGGCGGCAAGTCGGTCCTTGAGGGCGGCGAGCTCGGCCATCAGGTCGCGCTGGGCCAGGAGCGCATCGCTCAGCTCGGCCTGGGCTTTCAGTGCGGCGTCACGCTCGCCGCGCAGCCGCTCGATCTCATCGACCATGGCCTCAGCCTCAGCGTGGAGCTGGACGACCTGCCTGTCGAGCTCCCTGGCATCGGTGAGATATCTGACGCTCGCGGCGTGGAGCTCGTTGTTCTCGAGCTCGAGGCTCGCGGTATCGAGCTCGAACTTCTCCTCGATGAAAGCGACCCTCTCATTGCAGTCGGCCTCAAGTCTTTCGTTCCGGTCTCTCGCCTCGCCGAGCTTGCGGTTGAATTCGTCGAGCTGGACCCTGAGCAGCGCGTTCTCGCTCCTGAGGTCGGCAGTCTCGCGCAGCAGCTTCTCCCGCCACGTCGCCTCGATCCGCTCGGCGGCCTCATCTAGGACGCTCTTCACGCCGTAGATCTCCCTGATTTTTCTCTCGTCTGCCATGGTGTGGCACTCCAATCAACAACGGCATGGCTCCGCCATGCCAAACGGCTGGGAACAATGCACGGCCGCTGTTGATTTGTGTTCGCCCTGCGATCGGTGAGTTCTAAAAGGCGTCTCAAGTTATACGTTCACGCAGGTTTTCGGTTGGAGAAATACCGCACGTTTTCATGGTAACACGTGCCTTAAAGAACGGGCGGCCATATCGATTCGTTGTAAATAGCGTCTACGGCGTGTTGGTGGCAGGAGGTGAGGGCGTTAAAGATGTCGAGAATGATTGTGGGAGTATTTTAGATACAGGCATGAGAAAGGGTCGAATCGAAGTGTCTGGCCGGACGCCAATTGTCCGGGAACTGTTTCGGTTCGACCCTGCTTCATTTTACATCCGCGGCATGTTCTTGTGGGCATCCTGACGGTGACCGACTCTCACGACCTCGATAGTCGGTTTGTGGGCTTAAAGTTTCGGAGGCTCCCAAGCGTTTTCAATCGCGGCGCGGTAGATTGCGGCGTAATTAAGCATCCAGCTGCCATCACCAACTTTTTGAATATACCCCTTATCCTTCAGAGAGGTATAGGCCCGGGATATAGTGTTCTTACTCAGGCGGTAGTGATCCTCAATCCATTTGCTTTTAGCGCAGAAGCCCATGGGCCGTTTGTTTTTGGAAGGTTTTCCAAACTTCCATACAAGGCCGAGGATGAGACGCTCGGCGGCAACGGTGGTGACGCAGCACGCCCACTCGGGCACTGAAATAAAAATAGCCTTATCCATTTTTCCCGTAATCTCTCGTTGCTCAGTAGCATCATCGCTAAATATGTCGGAAATCGACGGAAGCTCGCTCATGTTTACCACCTAATCAAGGTGGGCGGTACGACCTTCAAGCTGCTTGAAAAGCTCGTAGAACGAGCTTTCAAACATGTAATTAGAGCGATGGATCTGGATGAGCTTGCCGGACTCTCGCATAAACTTGCGTGCGGTGTTTTCGCTCCAGCCAGTGAGTTCGCGGATATCGTTAACGCGGAGCAACCGATCGCACTGAGCGGCACCAGTGGGGAAAGTCGGTGTGGACGCCTGAGTGCTAATCTTTGGAGTAGCCATGATGAGCTATCCTTTCAATGAGGGCCCTCCCTGTGCTTGTAAGACGTACCAGGTTCATAAGCACTTGGGGGGCCGGTTTCTATGACTACATGCGTAGCCATCTGACAGCTTTAGCATGTATTAAAACTCATTAGATGTCAATCAAATAAAGCATCTACCTGCGGAAACGGTATTATAGTACCGTAATATTATGAAATAAACGATGAATGAAAAACATGCTATTTCTCGCTTCTCTGTATATAGGCGTTGATGAAGTCTTCGTAGCCTTTAACTGCTTTTATTTCTGATTGTTGAACGAGGCTTGTATACGTTTTGAGCGTGATATTGGGGTCCGCGTGGCCAAGAATACCTTGCACGCTTCTAACGTCCGATCCGTTCGCCAGCATAAAAGTGCTTACACAATGCCTGAGCTGATGCGGGCAGATGCCCTTATATAGTTTTCCGCCAGTCGAATTGTTCGGCTCATAGATTCCAAGATTGCAGCTAACTGCGAAATCGCGAAACCAATGGTTGAAGATGTAGTTTTTCATGTGACAGACAGTAGGGATCCCTTGCTCGACAGCAATATCGCTAATGATGGGAGTGCTGCCAGTCTGGGACAGCCCCAGAGAGGCCAGGAGCTCTTTTTGTATGGCTGACCATGATTGAAGACGTTCGGCCAAGGTTTCTCCAACGGGGATTTTGCGTTGGCTTTCTTGTGACTTGGGTGCCCTCAGTTCATGGTCGTTGGTGTACTGCCTGTCAATTTTCAAGGTTTTATTGGCAGGGTCCCAATCGCGCCATTCGAGGCCCAGCATCTCGCCTTTCCGCATACCCGTATACACTAGTACTAGTGTACCAACAGCTTCGGCGGTGAGCTCAATGTGTTGAAGACGTGTGCATAGGGTAGCTACTTGGTCGATTGTCAGTGATTCTCTTTTGTTGCGTGGTCTGCGAACATGAACGGTAGTGCAGGGGTTTCGGTCAATTATTCTCTTTGCGACCGCATTCGACAAAATCTGACGCAGTTTCGCATTGATTCGTACAAGCTCTGATGGTTTGTATTTTCCCGTACGACGAGCTTCGGCATATGTTTCTTCGATTAGATCGGGAGTTAGTCCCTCAATTGTCTGAAACGCACCGAATAGGTCTTCGATATGCCTGCAATCGTACGCTTCTCTTTCATAGCTCGTTGGCGCAAGCTCGGTGTCCCTATTTTCATGAAAGGCCCAGCAGTAGGACGCAAGCAAAGTGGGCTTTTTAGTTTTAGTGATCGTGCCAGAGGAGTTGATTTCAGCCAGCTTGGCCTGCATTGCAGCCTTAGCTTCTGTTTTAGTCTTGCAACGAACTGTATAAGTTGGGGATCGTTTGTAGCGCCCCGTCTTAGGGTCCTTGACTCCAAGGGAAAAATAATAGCGATAGGTGTTAGGTGATCTCTTGTCTTTCCAACACGTGCCTCTTCCGCTAATTAGTGGCTGTTCTGACATCTTTGCGCTCCGTTTCTTTGAATAGTTTTCAACAATTCATTGAGTGCAGTTTAGCTAAAGCTGTTAGTAATATGTTTGTAAAAGCGTAGGCGCAGCTACCGGAGGCAAAAGACACAAACTGCTATGTTTATCTGCGGTTATATGATGTTCAATGATGCTTGATGAATGGTAGGGGGTAGCATTAAATCATATCTCCTAAAGCGGGTGTCGACGGTTCGAATCCGCCCGGGGGCACCAGAGATTTATTGAGCCCGGTACCGCCATGGTGCCGGGCTCTTCTGGTTTAAAGCCGCGTTCATCCATGGGCGGCAATCCCACATCAAAAGAAAAGCGCCCGCTTGCTGGGGGAGCAAGCGGGCGCTTCTGAGCGAATGTGTTTGCGGTCTAAGCCGCTCGGAGCAACAAGCGATCGACGTTAGTTGCTAGACTCGGAGTCGTCGCCGGAACCGGAGATGGAAACCGTCAGCGTGATCGTGCTATCGGTGGACTGTTTGCCGGTGGGGGAGACACCCGTAACGGTGGCGTTTTCGTTGCCGCTCACGGGGTTGCCGTTCTGATCGCAGAATGCGATGTTGTAGAAACCGGCGTTGTTGAGCGCGGTGACGGCGGCGGAGATGCTCTTGCCGTACAGGTTGCCCGGGACGCTGGCCTTGCCGGACTTCTTGGCGATGACGACGGTGATCGTGGCACCGGGCTTCTGCTTGCCGCTGGGGTTCCAGCTAATTACGGTGCCCTCGGTAACCGAGTCGTTTTCCTGGTAGCTCACGTCGACGCCAAAGCCAGCCATGTCGAGAGCGTTGCGCGCCTGGGCCTCGGTCATGTCGGTCAGGTCGGGGGCGGACGTGGTATCCGGGCCGCTCGAGACCTTGTACGAGATAGTCGTGCCCTTCTCGACCTCCTTGCCGGCAGCAGTGCTCTGCTCAAAGACCTGGCCCTCTTCGGCCTCATTGGCTTCCTCCGAAGCGCTGCCCTTCAGGCCCACGCTTGCCAGTGCGGCCTCGGCCTGGTCCTTGGTCAGGCCGAGGAGCTGCGGAACCTCAACCTTCTCGGAGGGCTTAGGACCCTTGGAGATTACCAGGTTCACCCTCGAGCCCTTGGCCTTCTTGGTGTTGCCGTTGGGGGTCTGCTCGGCGACCTTTCCCTCGTCGACATCGTCGTTGTAGCTCTGGTCGACGGTGCCAACCTCAAGGCCGGCTTCCTTGATCAGCTCAATAGCGGTTTCCTGGTCCTTGCCCAGCACGTCGGGCACCGTGACCTGTTCGCCACTGAACATGCCCGTGGCAAAGGCCACCACCACGCCAATCACGGCGACGGCTGCAATCACGGCGGCGATGATCTTGTTCTTGTTGGACTTAGGCTTCTCGACCTCGTAGGAGCCCGTGGAGCCCGAGACAGCGCTACGGGCGGTATTCTGACCGCTCACGCCCGAGACGGGACGAACCATAGCGCGCGTTGAGTCGGAAAGCTCGCGGGTCTTGGTGGCACCCAGGTCGCCGGCGGCACCGATGATGCGCGTGGGCTCCGAGACGTTGACGGCACGGCCGGACAGGTAGCTGTTGAGCACCTGGCGCAGCTCGTCGGCCGTCTGGAAGCGGTTTGCCGGGTCCTTCTCCATGCACTTGAGGATGATGCGCTCCAGGTCGGCATCGACGCCGGAGTTGATCTGGCTCGGCGGGATGGGGAGCTCGTTGACCTGCTTGAGCGCGACCGAGATGGCGTCGTCGCCGTCAAAGGGTACGCGGCCGGTGGCGCACTCGTACATGACGACACCCAGCGAGTAGATATCCGAGGTGGGGCCGAGGTCCTGGCCGCGAGTCTGCTCGGGGCTTACATAGTGGGCGGTGCCCAGAACGTTGTTGTCCTGCGTGAGATGACTGTTCTTGGCGCGTGCGATGCCAAAATCCATTACCTTGATGTTGCCGTCGGGCAGCACCATGATGTTTTGCGGCTTAATGTCGCGGTGGATGATCTCGTGCTTGTGTGCGACCGAGAGCGCGGAGCTAATCTGCGAGCCAATCTGTGCGACCTTCTTGGGATCGAGTGCACCGTGGCTCTTGATGCCGCTTTTAAGGTCGGTGCCGCGCAGGTACTCCATGACGATGTAATAGGTGTCGCCGTCCTTGCCCCAATCGTAGACGCCCACGATATAGGGGGAGGACAGGCCGGCAGCTGCCTGGGCCTCCTGCTTAAAGCGGGCGGCGAAGGTGGCGTCGCCGGCATACTGCGGCAGCATGATCTTGACGGCAACCGTGCGGTCGAGGACCTGATCCTGTGCACGGAAGACGGTCGCCATGCCGCCTGTTCCCACCTTATCCTTGAGGAGGTATCTTCCCCCGAGGACCCTCTGTTCCATTCCTGCTCCTAACATAACTATTCGCTCAACGATGTGTGTAGTACCAAATGTGTGGCCGCTGGGGCCGTGTGGCGCGTTGCCGCTAGCTCATCGGCCGCGGCGTGCCCCAAGTATCCGCTTTGATCACGGGCATCACGCTCCCTGTGCGGCGAGCGCCGCGGTCAGGACGATGCCGGCAATCTTGGCCGCCTTGACGTCATGCTTGTCGTAATCCTCTAAGGCCACCGAGATGGCGACCGTGGGTGAATCGTAAGGTGCAAAGCCAACAAACATAGAGTTGACGTTGGTGCCGCCGATCTCGGCCGAACCGGTCTTGCCGGCAACCTTGACGCCCGGAATCTGGGCATCGGTGCCGGTACCGGACTGGACGACGGCGAGCATGGCCTGCTTGACCTGATCGGCGGTGGTAGAGCTGACAGCCTGGCCCAGCGAGCGGGACTGCGTGGTCTTAACCACGGTCCCGTCCGGGGCGAGTATCTGTGACACAAAGAACGGGTCCATGACCACGCCGCTGTTGGCGATAGCGGCAGCGATCACGCAATTCTGCATGACGGTGGTCTGCGGGCCAGGCGTGTGGTCCATGCCGACGGGCTGGCCGGCGCCTGCCCAAGCGGTCTCCCACTCGGTCATAAGCGACGGGTCGGCCATGATGGAGGCCGCGGCGGTAAGGTCCTGACCCAGCTTTTGTCCATAGCCAAAGGCGTTGGCAAACTGTACCAGCGAGTTGGCGCCGACCTCGTTTGCCACCTGGCCAAAGACGACGTTGGACGACACGGCGAAGGCCTGCTGCAGGCTGATGGTGCCGTAGCTCTCGTTGGCATAGTTGGTGACCGGCGCGTTGCCGATGTCCATGGAGCCGGGCGCCTGGTACGTGCTGGTAAGGCTGGCGGTGCCGGTTTCGAGCGCCGCGGAGAGTGTGACGACCTTAAAGGTCGAGCCCGGGGTGTACAGCGCGTCCATGGCACGGTCGTACATGGAGCCGTCCTCGCCGCCGCCCGACTGGAGCAGCGCATCGATGTTGGTGTTGTCGTAGGTGGGCGAGCTCGCACACGCAAGGACCGCACCGGTGCGCGGATCCATGACCACCACAGCGCCCTTAAAGCCCTTGAGCGCCTGCTCGGCAGCCGTCTGGATGCGCGAGTCGATGGTGAGCTTGGCGGTATTGCCCGGCTGGGTCTGTCCCGCGAGCGACGCGATGGCGTTGTTCCAGCTGGAGTAATCCTTGGAGCCGGTGAGCGTATCGTTCATGACGCTCTCGATGCCGTCGGTGCCGTATTGCTGGCTCACGTAGCCCACTACGTGCGCGGCCATGTTGCCGTTGGGGTAGGAACGGGCGTAGGTGCCGTCCTCCTGCTGCAGCGACTCGGCTAGTGTCACGCCGTCGGACGTGATGATAGAGCCACGCTGGATGTACTTGGAGCGGGCGATGGTGTGGTTGTTGGTCGGCATGTCCTGGTAATCCTTCGCCTTGATGACCTGGACATAGGTGAGGTTGCCGATAAGGATGGCGAACAGCGCCGTAAAGGCAAACACGGCACGAGTCAGACGGTTGGCAAGTGCAACGCGGCCGAGCACGCCGGACTCTGGCGTGTCGAGCAGGCGACGTCGCATGCGAGAACCCGCGGAGTGGTTGCCGTGGCTGTAGGAAGGTGCGCTGGCAAAACGTGTACCGGTCGGGGCAGCGGCGGATGCGACCTGGTCATCGGTGATGGCGGCCATGGTGCCGGTGCCGGTGAGCTCGGCTTCGCGTCCGGTTGCCTCGTCGCCGGCGCGCAGCAGCAGCGCGACGATGATAAAGCTCGCCAGCAGCGAGGAGCCGCCCTGGCTCATAAAGGGCAGGGTGACGCCGGTCAGCGGAATCAGGCGGGTTACGCCGCCAACGATTAAGAATGCCTGGAAGCTGATGGCCGCCGTAAGGCCGGTCGCGCTAAAGGCGGCAAGGTCGGACTTGGCGCGGGCGGCCGTGGTGAGGCCACGCACGGCAAAAAGCATAAACAGGATGAGCACGGCGCCGCCGCCCAAAAGGCCCATTTCCTCGCCGATGGCCGAGAAGATAAAGTCGGACTCGACGACGGGGATGTTGTTTGCCATGCCGTTGCCAATGCCGACGCCAACCAGGCCGCCGTCAGCCAGCGAGTAAAGTGACTGTACGATCTGGTAGCCCTGGCCCTGGGCGTCCTTAAACGGATCGACCCAGACCTGAAAGCGCACCTGCACGTGCGACAGGAACTTGTAGGCGCCCACGGCTCCAACGGCCAGCAGCGCAAGGCCGATGATGACGTACGAAAAGCGTCCCGTGGCAACATAGAGCATCAGCAAAAAGATGGTGTAGAACAGGACGGCCGAGCCCAGGTCGCGTTCGAAGACGACGATGAGCAGGCACACGCCCCACACGGCAAACAGTGGCAGCAGCAGGCGGAAGCGCGGAATCTTGAGACCCAGGATCTTGCGGTTGGAGATGGAGAGCAGCTCGCGGTTCTCGGCTAGATAGCCTGCCAGGAACAGGACGATGAAGACCTTGGCGAACTCGCCGGGCTGGATGGTGAAGCCCGCGATGCGAATCCACAGCTTGGAGCCCGAGATCGTGGTGCCGATAAAGATCGGCAGCATCAGCAGGATGATGCCGATAATGCCAAAGGTGTACTTGTAGCGCATGACCACGTCGAGGTTCTTGACCAGCGCGAGCGTTCCCACCATGAGCGCCACCGAGACAAACAAGATGATGAGCTGCGAGATGGCGAGGTCGGGAGCCAGGCGCGTCACGAATGTGATGCCGATGCCCGAGAGCACAAAGACGATGGGCAGGATGGCGGGGTCGGCGCCGGGCGCCAGGATGCGCACGGCGATATGCGCCGCGGCGAAGGCGGCGAACAGGCCGATCGGCACGGCGAGCGTCTCAAAGGAAATCGTGGCACCCGCGGTGAGCACGTACATCGCATAGAGCAGGATGACGGGGAACGCCGAGGCGATGAGCAAGAGCAGTTCGGTGTTGCGGCGACTCATAAGCGGCACTCCCTTTCTAATTCTTATCGGAGGCTTCGGCCTCGGCTGACTGTTCGGCGGTTTTCTCGGAATCTGACTCGGAGGTGGATTTCTGATCGGTGTTGTCGCGAATCGTTTGCGCGTCAATCACCTGACGGGTCTGCTCCTCGTCAATCTGATGGCGGTACTTGGAAATGGTGTCCTGCGCATCGTCGACACTCGTTTGCGGAATGCCTGCCTTCAGGCGGTTTTGCGTGTCTTCGGGCAGGTCGGACAGCTTGATGCTGGTTTCGCTCTCGAGCCAGTGGAGCTCGACCCCGAGCGTCTTGCCGGGCAGGCCGCGCCAGACGGCGACATTGCCGTGGTAGGTTCCCAAGTAATAGGAGCCGGTGACGCCCGTGTATGCCCAGATGCCTGCTACCAGCACAAAGACAAGGGCCAAGACGGTGGCGATGGTGACATTGCGGCGTCGGACGCGTTTTGCCTCGCGCATGACGCCGTCGTCGACCAGGTCGACGACCACCACGGTCACATTGTCGTGGCCGCCGGCGGCGAGCGCCGCGTCCACCAAGTTGTCGACACAGATCTGTGCGCTCGAGGACTGCGTAGCGATGTTCTCGATATCGCTATCGGGAATCATGCTCGAAAGACCATCGGAGCACAGAATCAGGCGGTCGCCTTCCTCGATGTGCAGGGTAAAGTGGTCGGCATACATGGCGGGATCCGAGCCCAGCGCGCGGGTGATGACCGAGCGGTTGGGGTGGACGCGGGCCTCGTCGGCCGTAATCTCGCCGGCATCCACGAGCTCCTCCACGTAGGAGTGGTCGCGGGTCACGCGGATGAGCGTGCCCTCGTGGAGCAGGTAGGCGCGCGAGTCGCCCACATGGGCGATGGCGAGCGTGTCGTTTTCGATGTAGGCGCAGGTGGCCGTGCATCCCATGCCGGGTTTGCCCAGGCCGTTGAGGGCGGCTTCGATCACGGCGGCGTTGGCGGCCTCGACGGCTGCGGCCAGGCGCGCGGCGTCGGCGGACTGCGGTGCCGTCTTGGCGATGGTCTCGACGGCGATGGAGGATGCCACCTCGCCGGCGGCGTGTCCTCCCATGCCGTCGCACACGCAAAAGAGCGGCGACTGCACCAGATAGGAGTCCTCATTGTGCGGGCGTACGCATCCGACGTCGGAGCGGGCGCCCCACATAAGTTGCGTGGTGGTGCCGGCGTCGTAGGTCGAGTCGGTCTCGATGCGCTCGTCGGTCAGCGGCTCAAAGCTCATGGTCGAGCCGGGGTCTTTGAGCTTGGCCTCAACGGCGGCAACGTCGATTTCGGCTGTGTCACCGGGAGAGACGGTGTCGGTCTCGGCGTTTGATTCGGAATCGTCGGTGTCCGGGGAGTCGGGCTCCTCGGAAACGCGGGCGGTCGACTCGTCATCTTGCGGGCTGACGTCTATAGGATCGGGCGTCGCAAAGTGCGACGGCGCGGGCGTGTTTTGCGACTGGGCGGCGGGCTCGGCCACGGCATCGGACTCGCTTGCGGGTGCAGACTGCGGGGCCTCGGGTGCGGGGGCGTCCTCGGGGGAGGGCACTGCCTCGGGCGCCGGCGTGGATGCGGGCACGACCTCGGACGCCGAGGCTACGGGAAACACCGGAGCGGCGGGCTCGGGCGTCTCAAACACTGCGGCGCTCTCGTTGATTGCCGTGGCGACAGGCTCGGCAAAGTGGGCCGGCGCCGGCGTTGTCTCGGGTGCTGCGGACTGCTCGGCGGCATGCGCACCGATGGGTGCTGCCGCGGCATCCTCTGCGCCCTCGTCATCGGCGAGGGCCGAATAATCATGCGTTACATGCGAAAGAGGCAGGGAGAACACGGTGTCCTCGGGCTCCACGGGCGCGGAGTCCGCTGGAGCGGCGTGGGCCGGTGCAGCCGCGGCGGCAGCCGGTGCCTCGGTCATGGTTGCGGACTTGTTCTCCTCGTCGATCATCGACGGTTCACCTTCATGACCACATCGCCAATCTGAACCTCGTCGCCCTCGCGCAGCGTCGCGGGCTCCACGAGCTGGCGGCCGTTGACGAGCGTGCCGTTAAGCGAGTTGAGGTCCTCGATGATGAGTGCAGGGCCCTGCAGCGAAAAGCGTGCGTGCGAGGCCGAGACAAACGGTTCGTTGATGCAGATGTCCGAAGACGGCGAGCGGCCGACGATGACGGGGCCGAGCATATCCACGTGGATGCCGCGGATGCCGCGCGGACCCTTGTCCACATCGATCGTCCAGATAGCCGAGTCGCGGCGCTGGCCGCGCACGAGGCCCACGCCGGTCTTCATGACGGCGAACAGGAAGATATAGAGCAGGGCGACCAGGACGATGCGGCCTGCAAAAAGGACGATATCGATGTTCATAAGCGACTATCCCCTAAATTCAAAGGTGCTCAGGCCAAACGTCAGCAGATCGCCGTTGCGCAGCGGGCAGCGCGTGATGCGGCGGTTGTTGACGAGCGTGCCGTTGGTGGAATTGAGGTCCTCGATCGACCAGTCCGAGCCGGTAAAGGTGAGCTGGGCGTGACGGCGCGACACGTTGGGGTCGCGCAGGGCGATATCGGAAACCGAACGCTCGCGGCCGATGGTCACCTGCGCGGAGGTGATGCTGTGGCTCTCGCCGCTCACGACGTCGACGAGTTGGGCGAGCGGGCGCTGCGGGGCACGGGTGCTCGCCATGTTGGAGGCGATGCCGGCCGCGGCGCCAAGGCCCACGGCGGCACCGGTCGCGGCGGCTCCGCCCATGCCGGCAAGCGCGTCGCGCGAGACAGTCTGCGGCACCGGAATAGGTGCGGCGGCGGGGTCGGGGACGCTGGGCGCAAAGGGGTCGGCCGTGGCAAGCGGATCGGGAGCGGCGGCGCGAGGCATCGGCTGCTGCTGGGGCATGGCTGCGGGGCGTTGCTGCTGCGGGGCGGCAAACTGCTGCTGGCCGGCGCGGGGAGCGCTGGCGGCACGGCTTGCGGCGGAGTTGTTCTGTCCCAAGCCGTTTTGGTAGGCGCGCTCCTCCTCGTACAGGCGGCCGAGCGTGGGCGCATCGACATTCTCGGCGAAGACCGAGAACTTGCCGGCGCGCAGCTGCGGGTCGATCATAAAGCGAACGAGGGGCTCGCCGACAAAGACATAGCGGCGCTTTTCGGCCTGTGCCTTCACGAACTCGCGCACCTCGCGCGAAAGCTCGGGGTAGAACGGGGCGAGCATGGGATCGTCATCGGCGGCGATCAGGATGGTGTAGAGTGCCGGCGCGGTGTTGACGCCGTTGATCACTAGAGTCTGATCCTCCATGTCGCGAGCGGCCTGCTTGGCAAGCTTCTTAAAGGAGAACGGGGCACGGGTGGCACCGAAGATGCCGGCCACGTGGTCCTCGAAGATGTTCAGGAAGTTCACGAAAGATCACTCTCCGTATAGGTTCTTTGGTATCCGAGCGAATATAGGCATATCCCAACGATTATAGAGGATAGGATTCCCGCAACCGCCGCCTTGGCGACGACCGCGGCTGCAAGGCTGGCAATTTCCATATGGTGTGCAAGACAGGATGCCGCCGCCGTGCCGACGCCGGCGACGGCGATGGCGGCGATTGCGGCAAGGTTTGAGCCCTGTTCGGCGCGCTTGGCGTGGGCGTTGAGCAGCAGCGATGTTGCCGCGGCCGTGGCCGCAACCAGCACGAAGGCGGCCCAAAGGAGCGCGTCGTCCAGTGCTGCGGCGACGTTGCCGAGCCCCAGTACGCCTCCGGCGGAGAGGGCGACCGTGGCCAAGCGGGCAAAAAGTGCGCCCATGCCCGTGGCGGCCGCGGCGCTTGCCGGGCCGAGCCAAAATGCTGCGATGCCCACGACGGCCCCAGCTGCCAAGAAGGTGTTGCCGGTCAGGCAGCCGAGCGCGAGTGCGCTGGTGAGTGCGGCGCTTGCGGCGGCCTCGGTGCGTCCCCAGGCAATCCACCAGCCGGACATGGCGGCAGCAAAGATCACCGCGACGGGCAACATCGACAGGATGCCCTGCGCCTGCATGGTGGCGTTGGCCATAAGTACCAAAAAGCCCACGGCCGAGATGGCCGAGCCGATCTGCGGGGCTAGGCCGGCGGCCGCCCCGATCGCGACAGCTGCAACGATAAGTCCGGGAAGCGCCGCGACCCCGGCGGTTTGCATCAGTAAAAAACTAAAGGTACCGCACGCTAGCGCCGAGATGGCGCGCATGGTGTAATCGCGCGCGTGGTTCCAGCGCGTGCCGGCCCAGCCGAGCGCGGGGTCGACTTCGATGGCGTCGTCCTCGTAGGGCAGCGACTCGGTATCGTCTGCCGCGCGCTCGTCGTTCGACAACTCGCTCACCATCTGCTCCAGGCTGCGGCGACCCTCGCGCACGCTGCCCAAGCCGGCGAGCAGCTGGTCGCAAAAGGCCTCGATGCTGTTGGGGCGGTCCTGTGGCATGGGGGAGAGTGCACTCATCAGCGCAGCCTCGGCTCCCGGGGGAAAGTGCGGGATGAGCTCGCTGGGATAGGTGGCGCCGCCGATGATGCGGTCGAGCGAGTCGGCGGGCGTTGCTGCCATAAAGGGAGCGCTGCCGCATAGGCCCTCGTAGATCACGCAGGCGAGGGCAAAGACATCAGCGCGCTCGTCGACCGTGCCGGTCTCGATATCGAGCTGTTCGGGCGGCATGTAGCCGATGGTGCCGCCGCGCGAGCCGCCGGCCGACGACAGGCGCGCCATGCCAAAGTCGGTGAGCTTTACATTGCCCGAGTGGTCGATGAGCACGTTGGCGGGCTTAATGTCCAGGTGGAGTACGCCATTACTATGGACGAAGGTGAGCGCCTGGCCTAGGGCATCGGCAATGGCCGCGGCCTCGTCAAAGGTAAGTGAGTGACCGTCCACGCGGTGCAAAAACTCGGCCAGCGACATGCCATCGACATATTCCATAACTAGGTAGGCATAGGCTGTGTCGTGCGTAAAGTCGATGACCTGCACGATGTTGGGATGTTGAAGCATGGCGGCAGTGTGCGCCTCGCGCAGGACATCCATGATGTCGCTGGCGGGCATGCCGACACCGTTAATAAGGGGGATGCGCTTAATGGCGACGCGGCGGCGCAGGTGCGTGTCGCGGCAGATCTCGATGGAGCCAAAACCGCCGGTCGCAAGTGTCTCGAGCGGCTGGTACCGCTTGAGCAGCTCGCGAGAGCTGGTGCCCTCCAAGGGAACGTCCGGCGAGAACCGGGCGGTATGTTGCGAGAAAAGCGGCATGGCCAACCCTCGTGCGTTTAAAGTTCGTTTGCGAGTGGCGGGCGCGGAGCCGAGCCGTTCGCGGTGGCATAGATGCTGCTAGTGTAGCACGCTCGGGTGCATGGGGAGGATAGCGGGATGCGAGGCTGCCTGTCTGGCTTGACCTTAGCGCTTCTTCTTGTTCTTCTTCTGCTTGCGCTGCTTGCCCTTGGTCTCCTGGGGCTTGTCGCCCTGCTTGGCCTCGGCGGCGGCCTTCTCGGCCTTCATTTTCTTCTTCTTGGTCTCGATGCGGAGTTTTTTGTTGATGCGGGCCTTGAGGAAGGGACCGAACTGCTCGGCATCGCCACGGACGAAGGTGTCCTTGGGGATCGTCACGCCCTGGTCGGCGAACATGGCCACAAAGATGCGCTCGCCGTCGAGTACGTGGTCGAGCTTGTCAAACGGGAAGAACTGCGACTTGCCGCTCTTGCCCCAAACCATCAGGCCGTCCTCGTTGGCGGCGACGCGGCGATAGCGGCCACCCATGGACTCGTCGGCCTCGACGGCGTCGATAAAGTCGCGGGCGAGCGTGTGGTGCAGGTTTTTGCTCCACCAGGCCAAAAAGGCGCCGAATACGATCAGGACGACGCCAAACTTGATCCAGTTGCCGCCGGCCACCAGCATGCCGATGCCGATGAGCGCGGCAACTGCCGCGGCGACATACAGCGAGCCGCGACGCCTGGGCGAGGCGACCAGGCGGGCGAAGTCGGTGACCAGGTCGTTTTCGTACTGGTACTCGTTGAGGTACAGGATGCCGTCATCGGCTGCGGCCTGCTCCTCGAGCGCGACCTCGACCTGGTCGGCTGCTTCGGAGGGAACGAGGTTGCTCTCTGCGTCTGCCATGCTCTTTGGACTCCTATCGCGGCGGGCTCGCCGTACGGGTTATTATGGAATGCAGTATGCCGTGCGACCGCATGGCCGCCGCGGCAACAAGACTCAGTATACCCGGGGGAGCACCCATGGAATCGTTGTACCGAAAGTATCGCCCGCTCACCTTCGACTCCGTGGTGGGCCAGCAGCATATCGTCTCGACGCTCGAGCACGCCATCACCGAGGGGCGCCTGTCCCACGCGTACCTATTCTGCGGACCGCGCGGCACGGGCAAGACCACCATGGCGCGCATTCTGGCCAAGGCGCTGCTGTGCCGCAATGCCGAGGCGGCGCGCGCCGAGGGTGCAAGCGGCTGCATGCCCGACGGTACTTGCGAGGAGTGCGAGCTCATCGCCGAAGGCAACCACCCGGATGTCTACGAGCTCGATGCCGCAAGCCGTACCGGCGTGGACAACGTGCGCGAGGAGATCATCAACTCCGTCAACTTTGCCCCGGTGCGCGGCAAGTACAAGATCTATATCATCGACGAGGTCCACATGCTCACGACGGCGGCGTTCAACGCGCTGCTCAAGACGCTCGAGGAGCCGCCGGCACACGTGATCTTTGTGCTGTGCACCACCGACCCGCAAAAGATTCTGGAGACCATCCTCTCGCGCTGCCAGCGCTTCGATTTCCACCGCATCGGCAACGAGGATATCGAGCATCGCCTGTCCTACGTGTGCGAGCAGGAGGGCTTCGATTACGACGACGAGGCACTCGCCATTGTGGCGCGCCATGCCAAGGGCGGTATGCGCGACGCGTTGTCCACGCTGGAGCAGCTGAGCGTCTTTGGCAACGGTTCTGTGCATGCGGACGACGCCCGCTCGCTTTTGGGCGAGGTTTCGGACCAGATTCTGGGCAAGTTTTCCCGCGCCATTGCCGATCGCGATGTTGCCGAGCTCTATGGACTGATCCGTGCGCAGGTCGAGGAGGGCAATGACCTGCTGGAGCTGACGCGCGACCTGGTGGCGCATGTGCGTGACGTGTACGTTGCCTGCGTTGCCGGTGCCCGTGCCGAGCTGTTTGAGGGCGGCTCCGAGCAGGCCGAGGCGCTTGCTGCCGAGGCCGCTGCCTTTGGCGAGCATCCTGCCGACCGCCTGGCCCGCGTGCTGACGGTGCTCGACGATGCCGCACTGGAGATGAGGGGCGCGAGCGACGTGCGCCTGGTGCTCGAGATTGCCTGCACGCGTCTGGCGCGTCCCGAGGCTGATTTAACGATTGAGGCATTGGCCGAGCGCGTGGCACGTCTGGAGGCCATGGTTGCCAACGGCGCCGTGCCGGCGAGCGTGGCCGCTGCTCAGGCCGCCGCGCCTGCAGCATCCGTACCCGCTGCTGCCCAACAGCCGACGCTCATTTCGGGCGCCCGTGCTGCCGCTCCGGCGGCATCCGCTGCCCCCGCTGCTACGTCCGCGCATCAGGGTGGCATGCCTTGGGACCGCGGCGCTGCTGTTCCGGCTGCCCAGCCTGCTCCCCGTTCTGCGTCCGTGTCAGCTTCCAAGTCTGCAGCGCCTGCACCTCAGCCTGCGCCGACGTCGACGCCTCAGCCCGTTGCTGCCCCCGCGCCTGCCACCGCTCCGGCACCTAAGCCCCAGTCCAACAATGCCGCCCAGGTTGCCGCCGCCGGTGCTGCCGAGACGCCCGCGGTCGAGGATGCCGGAGAGCTGCAGCGCAAATGGGCTGAGGTCGTCGAGCGTGTCAAGGCGCGTCAGGCTTCCTACGCAGGGCTTTTGCTCAACGCCCACGCCACGGCCGACGACGGCTCCAAGCTCACCGTCTCGTTCCCCGCGGGCTCGACCTTTGCCATCAAGATGCTCGGTCGCGCCGATACGCAATCGGTGGTCCTGCCGACGGTCTGCGCAGTCTTCGGTCGTCGTACCGTCGACTATGTCTTGGATGGGGGTGGCACGCCGGCTCCTCAACATGAGGAGCATTCTCCATCTGCACGGGCTGCGGCATCTGCGGACCCGCAACCCGTGTCCTCGGCGGCCCCTGCATCCTCGAGCGCCAGCGCGCCGCAGCGGCAAGCGACACCGGTAGCGGCGTCGACCCCGTCGGCGCCTAAGCCCGCGGCGCCCAAACCGGCTGCTCCGACACCCGTGTCCAAGCCCGCCTCGCCCGCGCCCAAGTCGTCTGACCTAGGCAAAGCCCCCTGGCTACGCTCCGACAACCCCGCCGGCGCTCCTGCCACGGGTAAGCTCCCGACCGAGCCCGCACCCCGTGCGCCCGAGCGCTCGGCTGCCCCCAAGGCTCAGTCTGTCGCGCAGTCCGCGCCGTGGGAATCCGAGCAGGTGCCCTACGACGACGCCATGGTCGGCGGCTTTGCCGGCGATGCGAGCGGGGACGATCTTCCTCCGTTCGACGTGCCGGGTGCGGCGTCCGCGCCCAAGTCCGCTGCAGCTGCCCCCAAAGAGGGGGACGCCCCCGCTGCCCCTTGGGAGTCCAACCCCGGCGCCGGCAGCCCCTTCGGCCATCAGGGCGCAGCCCCGAGCATCCCGCAGACCGAGGACGAGGCCAAAGCCCTCATCCGCAACGTCTTCGGCCAGGCCACCATCTTCAAACCGGTGGAGTAGCTGCGCAGGCGGGTATACTGCTCAAGAAGAGGACCCCTTGTCCGGGCGCATCTGTATTTCGGACATGTGTAGTGTGGTGCCGCGTATGTCGCATTTGAGCAGACAGGTGCGTGACGGTCGGCCTAGGATGCTGAGGTCGATACGATACGTCGCATGGCTGTCCGTGTACTCGACTTGCTCGGCGTTAATGGTTGCTCCGATTGCCAAATAAACGCCTAGCTCGGCATCGACAATCTTGAAGTCCTTTATCTTGACCTTGAACTCTTGATAGAGGGACGGGCTGTTGTAGTAGACGGTTCGGGTTCCGTCGGTGCACTCATCGGTCGTCTCCCATTTGACGACGGGCTGGTCCGAGCTGGCTATCAGCAGTTCTGCTCCAAAAGCTATGGCATGGGTGATGACAACCAGCAATGCCCAGCCGACAAAGAGATAGAGAACCACATATGCAACGGGGTGTTTTGAGCGGATGTTTTGGAGCGCGTCGGGGGCATTCATGGGGTACCTCCAAATTGCTATCTATAGCAATCAAATTATACCCCACCGCCATGTGCGCCGCCTCGAGTAGTGGCTCGGCATTTAGCCATTTAGTGGGACGCATAAAATGTCGGATTCCGGCTCTACAAGATTTAGCTTTCAATATTATGCAGATGCGAATTATTCAACTTTGCATAATTTTTGGGTGCGGCTTGCACTCCAGGACATGTATATCGACTGAGGTAGCGTGACCGCCCCGCTCGCTGGCCGCGCGCCGTGGTACGATTTTTGAGTTTGAAAGTCCCGCCGTGCTCCGGCTGCCCTTGCAGCTCGGCGTGCGGCCGCACGTAAAGGAGCCATCATGGCCGGTATGAACATGCAGCAGATGATGAAGCAGGCTCGCAAGATGCAGGAGCAGCTTGCCGCCGCGCAGGAGAACCTCAAGTCCCAGACCGTCGACGCCTCTGCCGGCGGCGGCATGGTCAAGGTGACCGTTAACGGCGAGATGGAGCTCGTCAACCTCACCATCGATCCCGATGCGCTCGATCCCGAGGACGTCGATATGCTGCAGGATATGATCATGGCTGCCGTCAACGAGGCCGTCCGCGGCGTCAACGAGCTCGCCAACAAGCAGATGGGCGCCATCACCGGCGGCCTCAACATCCCGGGCATGCCGTTCTAAGACACACATATAAATGAGTGCAAATCACAGTCTGCAAAAACTGCTCGATGAACTGGGCCGTCTGCCGGGCATTGGTCCCAAGTCGGCCCAGCGCATCGCCTATTACCTGCTCGAGGCCGATGCCGAGGAGGCCCGCCGCCTGGCCGAGGCCATCCTGGAGGTCAAGCAGGAGGTCCACTTTTGCAGCCGCTGCTTTAACTACGCCACGGCCGACGAGTGCTCCATCTGCCAGGACCCGATGCGCGATACCACTCGCATTTGCGTTGTGGGCGAGCCGCGCGACGTCCAGGCGATCGAGCGCACGGGCAGCTACCACGGTCTCTACCACGTATTGGGCGGCGTGATCAGTCCCATGGACAAGATTGGTCCCGAGCAGTTGCACATCCGCGAGCTGCTGGCGCGTCTGGGCCACGAGGATATCCATGAGGTCATCATTGCCACCAACCCCAACATCGAGGGCGAGACCACGGCGAGCTACCTGGCCCGCACTATCAAGCCGTTGGGCGTCGAGGTGTCGCGTCTGGCAAGCGGCCTTCCCGTGGGCGGCGACCTGGAGTATGCCGACGAGCTTACGCTTGGCCGCGCCATCGAGGCCCGCCGCGCGATTTAGGTGGCGAGCCTGCTCCTGCCGTATGTTTTCCTCGCGACGCACGGGGTAGTCATAATTTCCCCGTGCGACTGTGAGTTTGTTGTGCAACAAAGATGCTTCGTATCCGCTTATCGCATGGATGCTTCCGCTCGCATCCTTAATTTGTCCATTCGTTGCGCAACCTTTTTGGTTCGCTGATACACTCAAATACGGATTCGAATGAATGCGCCGCTCCCGAGCGGCGTGTTTTTGTTGGAGGAGAACGCATGCGGCCCGGTGGCACTCAGACAAAGCGCGGCGCCGCGGTGCGCATACGACGCCGACTGGGCTTGGCGCCGCGGGCGTACGCACTGCTATCGTGCTCGCTGGTGCTGGTCATAGCTGGCGTTTCTGCCTATGGCATGACCGTGCCGTCCATGATGCAGGCGCATGCCGCACGCGAACCGCGCGTGGGGCATGAGGTCAAAAGCGATCTGGGCACCACGACTGGATATGCTTGGGCAAGTGTGGTCGGGCATATTGTGTTTGGCACCGACGATGCGGACGGCGCCGAGGCCCCGGACAACGAAGTCACGCTTGCCAATGGCAAAACCATCGTGCTCACCAACACCAAGATCATCGATCGGTTGTCCAACAATAGCGTGGCGGCAACGGTGAATAAGGTCGAGCAGCAAAAGGAGCAGGACGCCCAGCAGTCCGGAAAGCCCGGTAGCTCGGATACTTCTGGCTCCGGCTCGGGTTCATCGAGTTCGGGCGGCGGCTCTGGGTCGGGTTCCTCTACCGGAGGGTCTGGAAACGGCGGCTCGATGGGCGGCAACACTGACAACGATGCAAACTCCGGTGGCCTTTCCGCTGCCGAGGAAGAGAGCATTCACAGTTGGCTTGTGACCAAGTACAACATGCTCGACGGCTATGTTTCTCGTGCCAATGACGTGGTCTCGACCTATAACTCTACGGGAGATCCCAGACCGTGCGACAGCCTGGTCGGGGAGATGTTTGTCATTCGAGCCGAGTTCGGTCGTCAGACATTCTCGCCCCGGTCAAAGTGGTATCAGCAGTATGCCAATCTGTGGGGCTGTTACACCAACCTATGTCAATGGGTCGGCCATTACGGCGATGATGACGTCGCGCTCGGTAACTTCAACAATAACGTGGCGGCGCTTGCCCTATGATGACCGATCTTGCATCCACCACACCACAATCGCTCGGTCGCGATCCCATGGTCGGCCTGCGCCTGGCGCGTGTCGACGGGTTTGAGCCGGCCATTGCACTCGGTCAGGACGAACTGCCTGCCTATCTGCGTCGTTTTACGATGCTGTTTGCCGACGATGCCACCATGCCCCGTGGCGGTATCGGCCGCGTGACGCGTGCCGTCAACGCCCAAGGCGAGGCCGTGGCACTCAAGCAGCTCATCTTGCCGACGCGCGATGAGTTTGACGACGATGCCGCTCACGAGGCGCTGGTCGCCAAGTTCAAGGCGGCGTTTCGCGAGGAATACGAATGCCATCGCGCCCTTTCGGGCCTTAAGGGCTTTCCCCGCCTCTATGGCTGGGGCGAGGTCGACGGTGTGCCTGCAATTGTCATGGAATGGGTCGAGGGCGAGACGCTCGCCCGCTTGCGTTCGCGACTCGCCGTGGACGATGCCGGACGTCTGTCGCCGCTCGTGGCGGCGCGTCTGGGTCGCGACCTGTTCGATTTGCTCTGCCGTATGAGCCTGGTGGGCGAGGGCTTTGTCCATCGCGATATCTCGCCCGCTAATATTATGGTGCGCATGGCGCGTCTACCGCTTGACCGGCAGCTTGCCGAGGGCACCTTTGACCTGTGCCTGATCGACTTTGGCTCGTCGCTGGCGCTTGAGCCTGCGTCGGCCGTGGCCGGTACCGGCGGCAAGGCGTCGTTTACGGAGCGTTATGCCACGCTGCGTCGCGCGACGGTTGCCTATGCCCCGCCCGAGATGCTCACCGACGATATTCCCGACCTGCGCGCTTTGCGTATGTCGCCGGCGATTGACGTCTACGCCGCGGCAAGCACGGTTTACGAGCTCATTGCCGGCGTCGCGCCATACGAAGCCGCGCCGAGCACTTCGGGCACCTCGGGTTCGCGCAAAAAGACGCGCGACATCGCGAGCCCCTACCGTCTCAAGATGGACACGCGGCCCGATTATCCCATTGGTGCCCATGCGCCCGGTTGTGATTTGACTCAGCTGCTTCGTCGTGAGCCCGATGTGGCGCTCGCTGCGGCCGAGCAGGCCCAGCAGCTAGGGCTTGAGCCGGATTCCGAAGAGCTACGCGATGCGCTGGCGTTTGTCGATGCCCAGCTGTTCGACGTGGTGATGGCCTGTCTGTCCAGCCATCAAAAAGATCGTCCCGAGCCGGCGGCGGTCGAGGCGGCGCTCTCGGCGTTTTGTGACCACTATGCGCAAAATGTCGGTCGTTCGCTCCGCGGCGAGCCGCTCACGCCGTGCCCCATGGATGCGTCTGGCCGCGCGGTTCGTCGCGCGCTGATGGTCGGCGCGACGGGCGTCTGTGGCGTGGTTTGGGCTGTGGTCGTGGTTTCGGCCGCGCTGCTGGCGTCGGGCGCTCGCGTGACGGCGACTTTGGGATCGCTCGTGTGGTCTGGGTCGCTACCGGGTATTATTGCCGCACTGGCGTTGGCGCTGCCAGGCATAGCCGGCGTTGCCGCGGGGGCACTTGCGCGCGATCGGCGCTCGGGGTTCCTGCAGGGTGTGTTTGCGCTTTCTGCCTGCGAGGTTCCGGTGCTGGTTGTGGCTGCATGTAGCGTATTTTCCCAACGCGCCGTGACGGACGGCCTTGTTGCCGCTCTGGTTGCAACCTATACGCTTACGTGGTTTTTGCTTGCGATGGGCTTTGCCTTTGAACTTCCCGTTTCGGCACCACGACGCACAAAAGCCCAGATGGCGACTCCGCTTGCCGGTGGAGCCGCAGCTGCCCGTACTTTTGGCGGACCTGTCGAAGTATCGTCCGATTCTATTTCTACGACCAAGGAGGCCTAGGTCATGGCATCTCAAGTTGAGCTCACCCCATGCGGGGCCATGTTTGACATCTTTAAGCGCGCGGCGCATCTGAGCCATATCGAGCTGTGCGGCTTGGTGCTTTCGTCCCGTCCGCTCGCCGACGGCCGCAGCCCGCAGAGCCGAGCCGCCGATCGCTCTTGGGTTTCCCGCTTTATCGTTCGCGCGCCGGTCGGCACGCTTCAGCATCGCTACTTTGCCGAATACGGTACCTCGGCTGCGCGTATTATGTCGCAACTGGCCCTGCGCCAGCGCAATCCCATGGACTCCACGGCTGTGATCAATATGGTGTGCGGTCCTGCAGGTGAACCGATGGTACGCGCGCTCGAAGAGTGCCACCAGGACACGAATCTCTATCGCAACGCGCTCGATCGCCTGTCCCAGGCGGCGGAACTCATGCCCGCCGAGCGCGCCGAGGCCGTGCTGGTGCTGTTTGTCGCCGTCGGTTGTTCGGCGGATGTGCGGTCCTCGGTGAACTATGCCATCGACTACGCGCACGCGACCTGTGGCGGAGGCACATCCACGCCGCGTTCGCTTGGCATGTCGATGACCGCGGGCGAACGCGAACCCGCCCCGGCGCACCCCTTGGGCTTGCTGCGCGTACAAAACAGTTTTGTCGTGAGCGCCCCGCGCTGGATTCAGCCGAGTGAGCAGGGTGTTGAGATTGGCGCGCTGGCCACTGGCGAGGGCGATATTACCGACGTCGGCGACGATGTCTCGGCCCGCCATGCCCATATCTGGTGCGATGCTCAAAATATCTGGCACGTCGAGGACTTGTCGTCCACCAACGGAACCGTGGTGGTAAACGGGGCCACGCGCGTCTGCATTCAGGTCGAACCCGGCCGTTCCGCCCAACTCAATCCCGGCGACGAGCTCAAGCTCGGCGAATCCACTACCTACGCCATTCTCTTCGGTGCCCTCTAGCCGGCAGATAGGGACGTTCCTTTTCTGCCGGCACTTGGGGACACTCCTTGGCGCACCAGAGCCGGTCGCCCAGGGATGGAGGGGCCATTTTGGCCCTTGGCGGTCAGTCGGGGCGAAACTAGAAGATCTTTCCGATTCGCGGCTGTTCATGCTTGTAGAGCATCTAAAACAATAGGATGTTATTCTGGAATATGCCGGGTGCGTGAACTTGCCTGTCTTAGCCTTAATAAGGTATAGGGGAGTTTGGCTCAGGGGTTCCGTCTTGTTCTTCAGCGCAGTATTGTGGGACAGATTTGCTGAGATTGGCGCCTTACACCGCAGAGCGCACGGAAGGCTCTCGATTTGTGTTCTGGCCCCAGAATACAGGGCCTGATACTTACCAACTGTGGCATGGATGTAACATCTGTAGAAATCAACCCTTTTGTTGTCGACCTTTGTAAGAAAAACACTGCCATCAACTCTTTGGATGACGAAACTAGGGTGCTTGAGGGGAGCCTTTACTCCCCTCTGAGAGATGACTCATGTTTTTCGCTTGTCGTTGTGAATCCTCCGTTACTGCCGATTCCGGATGAGATTCCTTATCCCTTCGTTTGAGATGGAGGACAATCGGGTCTGGATAAAACACTTCGTATTCTTAAGGGTGGCGATACGCATTTAGAGAAAAACGGTAAATACTGCTAATAGGGGTGACGACGATGGTGCAGGGGCGACCCGCGATGCTCTCATCAATACGTCGGATACTTGGGAAATCAGGTCTAGATGCATGTATGATGATGCTGTGTGGCTATTCAATTAATCCGCGTTCCGAATGGGTGCAGGGTATAGCTGCGACATCGTATGCTTTTGACCCGGCGCGATACTCAGATATTTCTGAGGCGGTTGACGAAGTTTATACGCACTATGCCGCGCAAGGCGTTTCGGAAGTTTGCACATCTACGTTACGGGCTTAGGTTTCTTCAAGCGAGCAGGCCGGTTGCGTTATTTCGAGCGATTTTTCTAGTCTAGACGACAAAAGGCAAAGGATTTGATGGGTATAAAACGCGGACGTTTGTGGGCGGATGCTCAAATCTATTGTGGCAATCGGGCGGTTGAAAAAGATATTTCAACCGCCCGATTGCCAGGTTCGTCGGAGGAGATGTCCGATTCCGACTCTCTTGTAGGAAGAGCTTGAGATCGTATTGGCCCAAGGCAATCTTAAAGCAGTCTCATTGGCAAATCTTCGCTCCTGTTGTGTTGAGGTGTAAGGTATCAGTGATTGATGTTTTGTGGCGGGTAGATTGGGGCCTTCCTTGATTCGATGCGTTCTCTCGAGGTTCATCAGAGCAAAAGGGGCTTTCGTCTTCATTGCTATCACGGTGATTGGAACCGCTCTCTCCTATGCCATGCCATACGTGAACGGGAAATTCTTAGATTTTCTTCTCGGTAACCGCAGCGAAAGAGACGCCGTACTCTTCGCGCTCCTGGTTGCGTCAATAGGAGTTTTCTCCACCCTCTTTACTTATTTTGCAGGAACACTTTCCATTCGCATAACCACGAGACTTTCCTTTGATCTTCTCAGGGAGGCCGTCTTGCGTTTTGAAAGAGACGATTACTTGGTGAGTCGGACCATCGATCCAGCCTATACAACGCAACGGATTATTTCCGACTCCAGCGTGGTCTCATCCTTCGTTTTGGCGAATTTTATCAGTGCGCCGCTGTCCATTGTAGCCATTCCCATCGTATTGCTTATCATATGGTCAATTGATTCAACTCTCGCGGTGTTTTCCATCATTCTCCTCATCGTGTATTTCTGTGTAATTACTGGGTTGAGGAAACTTTTGTATAGGGTCACGTATGAGAAGAAAGAGGCGGACAGCGCCTTTTACGCCGCAATTGCATCGCAGCTTAATCAGATTCTCAACATTCAACTGACATCTTCGTACGGCAAGAGCGAACAAGCGCTCGACGCTGGGTTTAAGAGCTATTTTCCCAAAGTTTTGCGCTCCGGAAAGCTATCATATTCTCTGACATCGCTCGATGGTCTTTTCGCAGCGTTGTTTCAAGCGGTGATACTTGTTGTTTCCGGAGTACGAATCATTAACGGAACTATGTCAATAGGCGAGTACACTATCATCGGTACATACTTCGCGGTTCTCTTTAAGACTTTGAAAAGTATGATGTCATTGTTCAAATCCTATCAAGATGCCAAAGCATCATGGGATAGGACGGCTATCGCGACGAGAGAAAAGGAGAGATCGGGGTGGAATCGGACCGATTTAGCTAAACTCGATGAAATAAATGACATTTCGGTATCTGATTTGGAATTCTCGGTTGCCCTTCCAGACGGATCTGTCCGAGAGGTCCTCGGCGGGTTTTCTTTCAAGTTTTCCGGTCCTGGTACATATTGCATAGTTGGGGAAAACGGAAGAGGCAAGACGTCACTTCTTTACTTGATGCTCGGGCTATACTCATCGAAAGGCAAAGTAAAATACAACGGCGTGCCAATCGAAGAATGCGACTTGGATTACATACGTGCGAGAGAGATATCGTGCTGCCCACAGTCGTGCTTCGCGCCGGACGAAACGGTGAAAGAGCTGTTAGAGTATTTCGACACGCCCTTTTCTTCCTATCACCGGGGTGTAGATGGCCTACTTTCGCTGGAAAACAGCGTGAAGGAGTTGCTCGGGAAACGTTGCTCCGCGCTTTCGGGCGGTGAGCTGCGCCGAGTGTACTTATGGTCGGCGATTTCACGCAAGTCGTCAGTTTTGGTACTCGACGAGCCCACGACTGGGTTAGACGCTGTAAGCCGCGCCGAGCTTGCGGCCTATGTTAAGCGCAACAAGCAAAGCCAGCTGATCATCGTTGTCTCTCACGATGACGAGATGGTCGGCGCGGTAGAAGGGGTAGTGGATTTAGGCAGCATGTACCAGGGTAAATGATGACAAGTGTAGTGCTACCCAACTGGCAGAGATAACAAAAAGGCGATGCAGATGCACGTAGCATTCAGGCGGTTCGGACTCGGTGCCTTCACGCCATCGCAACGCTTTCAGATATAGTTCTCGTTCTCTTACTAAAGGAAACTTTAGTCTACGTCATCTTGTCGAGACAGAGGTGAAGCGAAGTGTTGTCGCGACGTATCTTATTCCAGGTGGCTCAGTATCAGCGTGAGAATCGCACCAAAGTGTACTTACGATTCTCGTGTCCCACGGACAACATGAGCTGAGCATTGAGGTTCCACCCTTTGCTGCAACTACACGGGGTTGGACGGCAATGAATATGCCGGGCCGCATACCACGCGCAGCGGGGGTCCATGTCCCAGTATGTTGCCTACAGCAGCCTCGATGTCCACGCACACATCATCTCTGCCTTCGCGTTCAATCCATTTGCCGGAGAGTGCGAGGGTTGCCAGGCCGTAGAATTCGAGCCGAACAAATGAAATGCGGTATCAGCGCATAGGATTAAACTGACGATTGCTTTGCACTGAGAATACGCTTGGAAAGCCGCTATGGGTGGCGGCCCGGGTTAAATAGAGAAGCCCGTCCGATCACTTTCATGTGGCGAACGGTCGGGCTTCTTATTCCACTTGCCAATGCTCGGCTCATATTGGAAGAAAGCTACGCTAATGTTTGCGTGACACACCTATTTTCTCCGAAGAAAGAGTCGGATAATGAAGAATAGAATTAAAAAAGGTGCCAGATATAACGCAAGTATAAAGGCTAATCCAACGAGACCTTGCAATAATGGCATAACTCCTCCCAGACACGAGATTTTGGTATTTGTTCCCATCTTATTCTGAATTGGACCAAATAGTTCCTAGCCACAAAACTACTCGTCAACTGGATCGCACCAATCTGCTGGCAAAACACAGCTTGATTCTTTATCGACATAGCACCAATCCGCAACAGGGCACTCGGCGATGTCGTAAAAATTGCATATATCAACTCCAAGACAACAAGGCTCAACGGGAGGATGTTCATTTGAACCAACAGGATGGATATGCTTCATAACAGCTCCTCACCTTAATCCAATTAGAGACTACGTTTGATCAATGCCACAGTGATCTACAACGCAGATGCTGCCGCCATCCATGTCATAGTCGCAGTAATCGTATGCACCACAGCCATCTGCTTTATCATAAACAGTACAGATGTCAGTAATGCCCAAGAGGCAGTCAAAAGACATCGGCTTCACGCCTGCCTCGTCGCCACTTCCTGGATTAATCGGATGAATATGCTTCACGACTACCTCCCTTTGAGTGCAGAAAAACCTCAATCTTGTGTATAACAAACCAAGATGTCTAGTTCACCATATTTCTAGAATGGTTTCGGTGAACGTAGCAATAAGCTTCGCAGACGGTAATCAGAAGAACGAACACCTCCACAATGGTGACAGCAATGCGCTGAACCGCTTATTCCGATACAGTAGCTTCTCGTTGATTTTTCTCCTGCGAAGATGAGTGGCGGGAAATAAGGTCAAAAGCCATCTCGTAGCACATTTTTCTATATTCACATGATGCAGGGTGTAGACTCTTGGGCAAGTAGCCGTGCTCGTCTGCAGCCTCCCAGCTACAGCCCCCACCACAGAAAGACCGAGCCCAACAGTCCGTACAGTCAATTCTTTTTTCGACACCCTGACTCCAGTTTTCAATATACCTAGTTTCGTCAATTCCGGTGACGATGTTGCCCATTTTGAATCGCATCATCCCGACAAACCTGTGACAGGGGTATACGTCCCCTTCGGGAGTCACGGAAATAAAACGCCTGCCAGCCCCGCATCCGACAAAGGCGATCCTGTTGCTCATAATCAAATCAACTGCAGTTTTCAATGTTCTAAACAAGGGCTTTTCCCCTTGATCAATCTGTTTGAGATATTGATCCGCCAAATCTATTAGGCCCGCCCTGATTTTGTTTAATGAGTGTTCGTCGAGTTTGATATTCTCATCGAATGAGCTCACGGGCGAGAAGTAAATCCTTCTGAAGCCCATCTCTTTAAACTGAAGATAGTCTTCAACAAGGTTACAGTTATTATTTGTTAAGGTCGCTCTTGCGCCGAAGGGGAACGACTCGGAAAAACGACGAACGTTTTTGTCGATATCGGAGAAAGAGCCGCCTCCCGTCTTGTACGGGCGCGATGCATCGTGCTTGCATCCTGTACCATCGAGACTAATCAGAACAGAAAACCCGTGCTCCTTGAAAGAATTCACAGCAGTGTCATTCAAAAGCGTTCCGTTGGTCGTAATAGAATAGGTAAAGTTTCTATTGGGGTATATTCTTTTTGAATAGTCGACCGTTTTCCATATCAGCGGCTCGTTAATCATGGGTTCCCCACCAAAAAAGACGATCGCAAGCGTTTCGTTTTCCGATGAACTTGCGACGAGGTAGTCGACCGCCTTGAAGGCTATCTCGTCTGTCATCAGCAGAGGAGACGTTCCATAATCTCCTTTACCGGCAAAACAGTAACTACAACCAAGGTTGCATGCATGTGAAACGTGGAGTTCGATGGATCTAAGTTTTCGAGGCGTGTCTTTTGTTAAGAAAGTCCGCTCAGACAATCGTTGATACTCATCAATGTCGTCTTCAAGTTCTGCTATGGTCGTTTGGTCGTAGCCTTTCGCAGCAAGTGACTTTGTTAGCAACTTCGAGTTGACCGTTCTTCCCGATGCTTCAAATATGCGAAGCGCATCTTCTGATGCTTGGTCAACCTGAAAGCAATTGCGAGTGACCTCATCGAAGCAGTAACGACGATCACTTACTGAGAAAAAATGCAAACGTTCCTCAATTTCATGCTGGACTGGCACTAACCTTGTTTATTGTTGCGCAGCTATAAAAAACCACCAGCGGGGATTCGGTGTGCGGCCCAATCGGACTCCCAAAAGGTTCTATTTGAGACTGGCAAGCTTTGTGTTGTTGGCACTTCGACAGCGCTCTTTATTCCAACATGGAGCCTCGCAGTTTGAGTCGACTTGCCTCTGGAAGGTCCGATCTTAACTTGATTTAGGATGAAAACAGATTACAGGCGCGCTCCTCTATCTAGAAAGAAAGGAAACCAATCGCCGCCTTTCACCAGGAAAGTTTTTATAGCCCACCTCGAGCAAAATGAAAGATGCGAGAGCGATTGGGGAACAACGCGAATCTCCCCTTTTGGGTGGGAGCGAGCCTTCAGCCACCGGCGAACGACTCGCCCTGGTCAGAATCTGGAAGTGGTGCCGGGCCGCTTGGGCCTCCCCGGTGACTTCGTGGGGCTTACCTGCCTGACGTCGAGGAGTACATCCGCAAGATTCGTTCCCTATGCCGTTTGCTCTCACGCCCGCCTTAGTTCCAAGTCGGGCGAGCCGCCGCGCTCATGCGACCCGTGGCGGCGACACGTCGACGCCGCGCTCGCTGAGCACATCTTCGGTCGCGGGCGAGCACGAGGTCGCGCCGGCGCATCCGCTGGGACTGCTGTGCGTGCAAAACGGCTACGTGGTGAGCGTCCCGCGCTGGATTCAGCCGAGTGAGGAAGGCGTTGAGATCGGCGCGCTGGCAACGGGGGAGGGCGGCATCACCGACGACGTCTCGGCCCGCCATGCCCATATCTGGTGCGACGAGTCTGGCGCATGGTTTGTCGAGGACCTGTCGTCCACTAACGGCACCGTGGTGGTAAACGGGGCCACGAGTGTGTGTATTCAAGTAGAGCCCGGCCGCTCCGCCCAGCTCAACCCCGGCGACGAGCTCAAACTCGGCGAATCCACCACCTACGCCATCCTGCTCGGCGCCCTCTAGCCGGCAGTTAGGGACGTTCCTTTTAATATGAGCAGGACATTGTCAAGAGGCAAAATCGGGCCTGG
>UQIE01000006.1 GCA_900541065.1 uncultured Collinsella sp.
CGGTCTTTCATGCAGCAGGGGCTCTCAATGTTTTTATGTCCTGCTCATATCGTCTGTGCCGGCACTTTGGGACACTCCTTGTCATTGGTGCAAAGTAACCTGCCCCCATTGCGCCAAGCGGCGCGTGCCGTTAAGCGGAGAGGCGTATTGTTGACCCATCGTTTGGGCATACAATGGCTATTGGCTTGCTGCGGTGAAGGTCTGTCCGCTCCGCAGCTTTTTTCTACGGTTAAAGGAGTATGTATGTCCGTTGAGGTCATGAGGTCTGTGATCGAGGCCGCCGAGGGGCGCGTGCCCGTCGACACGCTGTTTACCAATGCGCAGATTGTCGACGTGTATGGCCAGCGTGTGGCGCCCGGTAGCGTTGCTGTCAAGGACGGTGTGATCGTCGGCGTGCTCTACAACGGTCGCGACGATGCCTCCGGTACCTACGAGGCTGCCGAGGTTATCGACTGCCAGGGTCGCTATCTCACTCCCGGTTTTATTGACGGGCATCTGCATATCGAGTCTTCGAACATCCGTCCCGCCGAGTATGCTCGCATGGCCGCGACGCGCGGTACTACCACCGCCATTGCCGACAGCCACGAGATTGCTAATGTTGCCGGTCTCGACGGCTTGCGCTTTATGATTGAGGACGGCCGCCGCGCACCCATCTCCATCAAATACATGATGCCTTCGTGCGTGCCCGCGCTGCCCGACGAGCAGGCCGGTGCCGTTATTTCTGCTGCCGATATGCAGGCGTTTTTTGCCGAGCATCCAGGCGATGTCTTTGGTCTGGGCGAAATGATGAACCTGCCGGGCGTCTTTATGGCCGACCCCGAGACCTGTGCTCGCATCGATGCTGCCAACCAGACGCCGTCCAAGCAGGTCGACGGCCACGCGCCGCTCGTTGCCGGTAAGGACCTCAACGCCTATGCCGCAGCAGGTATTATCGCCGACCACGAGTCGACGATTCCCGAGGAGGCGCTCGACAAGCTGTCTCGCGGCATGTACGTGATGCTGCGCGAAGGCACGTGCAGCCATGACCTGGCCAATTTGTCCCCGATGCTGCTGGAGAATCCTGCCCGTGCCCGCCGCTGCTGCTTTGCGACCGACGACCGTGCTCCCTCCGATGCTCTTTCGACCGGCATGATCGACAATGCCTGCCGCGTGGCTATCGAGGCCGGTATCGACCCCGTGGTCGCCATCTCTATGGCGTCCCTTTCCACGGCTGAGGCATTTGGCCTGGACCACGGCTGCCGCGACCCGCACGAGCTCCGCGGCGCGATCGCTCCGGGCAAGCGCGCCGACCTGCTGGTGCTCGATGACCTGACCTTTGCCACGGCCCCGCATCGCGTATATGCCGCCGGTGCTCTGGTGGCGCAGGATGGCACCTTTGTGGGCGAGATCGCACCCGAGACGGCCGAGGTCGCAGCGCTTGCCGATGAGCTGCGTGCTTCCGTTAAGCTGCCGAAGCTATCGCTCGACGTGTTCGACTATGCCTTTAAGTCGGGCGAGGCCGTGATTGACGTGGTGCCGGGCAAGGCCATCACGGGCATGGTTCGTCCCGAGACTGACGAGAACTTGCGTCGCATTATGCTGATCGAGCGCCATGGCCGCGGCGTGTCGCTGCAGGCCGAGGGCGCCGATGGCGACGGTCCCGCCGGCATGGGGCTCGTCGGCAAGCATATCGGTCGCGGCTGGGTGCGCGGTTTCACCATCACGGGCGGTGCCATTGCCTCCACGATCGGCCACGACTCGCACAACGTGTGCGTGGTGGGCGACAACGCTGCCGATATGATGGCCGCCGTTGAGGCCGTGGGCCAGGGCGGCCACGTGCTGGTGCGCAACGGCGAGGTCGTGGCGCGCATTCCGCTGGCGCTCGGTGGCCTGATGAGCGAGGGCACGGCCGAGGACGTTGCCGCGCAGCACGATGACTTTATGGTCAAGGCGCGCGCCATGGGTATTGAGCCGCCGCTCGACCCCATCATGGGCATCATCTTCCTGCCCCTGCCGGTCATCCCGACGCTCCGCATCCGCCCCGAGGGCATGTTCGACGTTACAACCTTCACCTACGCCGACTAGTCATCGGGGACGTTCTTAAACGACTAGTCATTGGGGACGCTCTTTGGCGGGCTGCCTGACGCCGCGACCGTAGGGCCTCTGGCATGTGTGAGCTATTTGCCAGGTCCTTGTAACGTTTACGCCCGCGGAGTCTTATTTGAGCTCCCTTTGGGTACGTTGGAATCGGATACGCGTTCGATTCCAACAAGCCCGAAGGGAGCTTTTCTATGTTTAAACTGATTGCATCCGATATGGACGGCACACTGCTTGACGAAAACGGCCAGGTGCCTCCCGAGACCTACGAACTGATTCTGGCGCTACACGAGCATGGTGTGCATTTCGCTGCATCGTCAGGTCGTCGCTACGATCGCCTGTGCGAGTTCTTTGCGCCCGTTCGCGACAAGATGGACTTTGTCGCCGCTAACGGCGCCCAGGTCTACGCCGACGGTAAGATGGTAGACCGTGAGGTGTATTCTCACCTGGCGATTCGAAGGCTCGCCCAAGCCGTCAGGACGTTTCCCAATCTGCATCTTGCACTCTTTGACCGAACCAAGTCCTTCCTGCTCGATGACGAGTGCAAGTTCGTGCGTGAGGTCGATAAGGACCTTCCCAATGCCGAGCGCATTTGGGAGCTGCCCGATCCCAGCGTAAATATCATCAAAGCGAGTATCTTTTGCGATGACAGTGCGGTTATGGACAGCGCGTACGTGCTACAGCGCGAACTTGGTCAGCTCTTTACTTTTGCGCCTTCGGGCAACGCGTGGATCGATGCCATGCAGCCTGGTGTGTCGAAGGCCTCGGGTATCGCGCAGCTCGCGGAGCATTACGGCATTGGTCGCGACGAGGTCATGGCGTTTGGCGACTCGATGAACGACTACGAGATTATTCGCTTTGTCGGCACGGGCTGCGCGATGGAAAACGCGCGCCCCGCGCTCAAGGCGGTGGCCAATCGCGTGGTGGGTTGTAACCGCGACCACGCCGTCCAGCAGGAGCTCCGCCACGTTTTGGAGAGCCTCGCCTGATCCGGCAGTTGGGGACGTTCCTTTTCCGCCGGCAGTGGGGGACAGCCCTTGCAACTTTTTCGCGAAGAGTGTCCCCAACGACCGGTCGTTTAAGAACGTCCCCGATGACTGGCCGATGACTAGGCGAGGGCGGCCATGATGGTGCGGGCGACGCCGTCGTGGTCGTTGTCGAACTCGGTGATGGCGTCGGCGGCCTCGCGGTCTTCGGGCTCGGCGTTGATCATGGCCATGCCGTGGCCCGCTGCCTGCAGCATGGGGATGTCGTTGATGTTGTCGCCGAACGCCCAGGCGTCGGCGAGACGCTCGCCCAGGTGCTCGCATAGCCACGTGAGGGCCGTTCCCTTGGTGGCTCCCTCGCCCATGACCTCGATATTCATGGCGTACGAACGCGTGACCTCAATGCCTCCGAGCGTGTCGAGCTCCGCCGCGATGGCGTCGCGATCGGCTGGGTCGTGCCAGTACATGGCGATGCGTTCGAGTGTCTCGACCTCGTCGATCTTGCTGTCGATATCCATGTCGATCGGTGTTCGTGTGCGCTTGAGCGAAGCCGCGATGTGGGGGTCGCCGCCGCAGAATTCGTCCAGGCGCGTGTAGAGCGAGCGGGGGAGGAAGCACTGGCCGTCGGCGAAGATATCGAAGGTGACGTCATGGCCGGCGGCAATGCTATGGACACGGTGGGCGATGGCGCGGTCGAGCGGTCGGCTCAAAATGCGCGTAGCGCGTGAGGTATCGGTGGGCACGTCGTCGTCGAGCTGCCAGACGCTGGCACCGTTGGCGCAGACGGCATAGTGCACGGCGGGGTGGGCGAGGATGGGCTCAAAGACGCCCGACAGCGGACGTCCCGTGCAGGGCACAAACTCAATACCGCGGCGCGCAAGCTCGTCGAGCATCGCCCAGGTGGCGTCGCTCATCTGCTTATCACTCGTCAGCAGTGTTCCATCCATATCGGAAAACACAATCATTCGTTGCGATCCTTTCTACTGGCATAAAAAGCGTGGCCGAGGGCGGTGATGCCCTGGCCACGTTCGGGTTCTATAACGGTCCGCGTCTTAGCGATTGGCGAGCGGCTTGTACTCCAGCGGATCGATCACCGGACGGTATGCCGGGCGGATGATGCGATGCGCGCAGAAGAGCTCTTCCATGCGGTGCGCCGACCAGCCGGCCATGCGGGCGACGGCGAACAGCGGCGTAAAGAGCGTCTCGGGCACGCCGAGCATCTTATAGATAAAGCCCGTGTACAGGTCGATGTTGGCGCAGATGGGCTTGGTCATGCCGTGATCGCGCATCACTTGCGGGGCCAGGCGCTCGATGCGCTCGATGAGTGCGAACTCTTCACCCAAGTCCTTCTTGGCTGCCAGCGAGCGCGCGTAACGGCGGCAGACCTCGGCGCGCGGGTCGCTGAGCGTATAGACGGCGTGGCCCATGCCGTAGATGAGGCCCGTGCCGTCGAAGGCCTGCTTGTCGAGGATCTTGCCCAGGTAGGCCGCGACCTCGTCCTCGTCCTCCCAGTTGGAGACATGCGCGCGGATGTCCTCGTGCATAGACACGACCTTGGCATTGGCACCGCCGTGGCGCGGGCCCTTGAGCGAGCCGATAGCCGCGGCGTAGGCGGAATACGGATCGGTGGCCGAAGACGACAGCACGCGGCAAGCGAAGGTAGAGTTGTTGCCGCCGCCGTGCTCGGCATGCAGCACGAGCATAACGTCGAGCAGCATGGCTTCGTCGCGGGTGAATGCCATGCCGCCGCGCAACACCTGCAGGATGGTCTCGGCGGTGGAGAGGCCGGGAGTGGGGTGCGGCACGTGAACCTCGGAGCCGCGAAGCTTGGCGACCGAGGCCATGTGTGCGAAGGCGGCAATGCGCGGGAGACGTGCGAGCATGGAAATGGCGACGTCGATTTCGTGCTCGGGCGTGATCACGTCTGGTTCGGCATCGAAGGCGTAGAGCAGCAGCACGGCGCGCTGGAGCACGTTCATGATGCTCGACGACACCGTGGTCATGGGGAACTCTTTGACGTACTCGTCGCTCAGATGTCTAAAGGCACCCAGGCGCTCGCAGAAGCCGTCGAGCTCTTCCTTGTTGGGCAGCGAACCCGTGATAAGCAGATAGGCGACTTCCTCGTAGCCGTAGCGATTCTCGGCCTGGGCATTGTTGACCAGATCCTCGATGCTGTAGCCGCGAAGCGTGAGCTTGCCCTGATCGGGCACGACCTTTCCGTCGACCTTGTTGTAGCCGTGCACATCCGAGATACGAGTGAGGCCCGCGACCACGCCCGAGCCGTCGGCATTGCGCAGGCCGCGCTTGACATTGTGCTCGACAAACAGGTCCTCGTCATAAGGGTCGGTCGGCAGGCCGTGGTAGAGGCTTTCGCTCTCAGACGAAATCTGGCGGCTTGCTTCGTAATCCAGAACCAGTCGGCTCAAGTGGTCATCGAAGCGGTAATAGATTTTCTTGGCGTCGTAGGCCATGCGCGCTCCTCTCCGGGCCGCATCGGGGTGGCTTGCATGGGCATGCGCGCGTCAGGCTATCCCCAGCGGCTTGCTCGCTACAGGCGGTACATAAAGTTAAAGACGTCCTCGCGCTGGATGGACACGTTGACGCCCGAAAGCTCGCCGGCCTCGGCCAGGGCCTTCTGCAGCTCGGCGAAGTCGAGCTTGGACTCGGCGGTATCGGCCAGCATGGTCATGGTGAAGATGTCCTCGATAATGGACTGCGTGATGTCGCGGATGTCGACGTTGGCCTCGCCCAGGACACGGGTGACGCCGGCGACGATACCGGGGCGGTTCTTGCCAAGGACGGTGATGACGATGCGGGAGGACGAGATCTCGGCCATGGGAAACCCTTTCGCGTGGTTGCGGCGCGCGGGTGCGCTCCGCTACGGTACAGTGTTCATCATTGTACCTGTCTGGCGCCAAAAGGGGTGTGCTTACTGCGGCGTTACACGTCTGCAACATGGATGAAGGTTCGATGGGGTGCGTGCTCGCTGCGATTGGGCATGTCGCATTGCACAAAGACCGTGAACCTTTTGTGGGACGCGCGGTGCCGTGGTACCATAGCCGAGTTTGTTGTCTTGGTCGGAAACCAAGACGCCTTATGCGCTGATCGGTAACCAGCGCCTGACTAATAAGGAGTCCTACCATGAAGCAGGGTATCCATCCCCAGTATGTCGAGTGCACGGTGACGTGCTCCTGCGGCAACACCTTCAAGACGCACGCTACCGTGTCCGAGATGAAGGTCGAGCTTTGCAACGAGTGCCACCCGTTCTACACCGGCCAGCAGAAGTTCGTCGACACCGGTGGACGCGTCCAGCGCTTCGCCGACAAGTTCGGTGGCGCCGCTGCCGCCCAGCTCAAGAAGGCTGAGGAGGCCAAGGCTGCCAAGGCCGCCAAGGCTGCTGAGGCCGAGGCCGCTCGCAAGGCCGCCGCTGAGGCTAAGGCTGCCGAGAAGGCTAAGCGTGCCGCTAAGTTCGCCGAGGAGGCTGCCAAGCAGGCCGCCGAGGCTCCCGCAGAGGCTCCCGTCGAGGAGGCCGCTGCCGAGGCTGAGACCACCGAGGCTGCTGAGTAAATAGCTCGCCGCGGAATCGCTCGCATTCATGGCATAAGGGCCGTGCATCCGTTTGGGTGCGCGGCCCTTTTCCTTTATTGGTGCAAACGAACCTGTCTCCATGGCACCAGATTGGTACGAAGGGGACGGATTGGTTTGCGCCAAATGGCAGAGAGACAGCGTTTTCCCAGATAAAACCTGCCAAAATAAACCTGTCCCTTTTTGGCAGGTTGGTCGTAGTTATTACGTGGCGGTCGAGGTCGACCGCATAGGGTGCGCCCTGTTTGGCTAAAGTACAATTATCTGTGTTTAACTCGCCCAAGGCTGCATGGCATGGGCGATGGCCAAAAAGGAAAACCACATGGGATTCATGTCAAAGCTGCTGTCCTTTGGATCCGATAAGGACCTGAAGCGCTACTACAAGATTGTCGACAAGATCAACGGTCTTGAGCCCCAGTTTGAGAAGATGACCGAGGAGGAGCTCCGCGCCCAGACCGATAAGTTCCGCAAGCGATACGCCAACGGCGAGTCACTCGACGATATGCTCCCCGAGGCTTTTGCCACCGTGCGCGAGGCTTCAAAGCGCATCACGGGCATGCGTCACTTTGACGTACAGCTCATTGGCGCCATGGCGCTTCATGAGGGTCATATTGCCGAGATGAAGACCGGCGAGGGCAAGACACTCGTTTCTACGCTGGCCGGCTACCTCAATGCCATCTCCGGCAAGGGCGTGCACGTCGTTACCGTCAACGACTACCTGGCCAAGCGTGACTCCGAGTGGATGGGTCGTATCTATAAGTATTTGGGTATGACCGTCGGTCTGCTGCAGAACAACATGCCGCTCGAGCTTAAGCGCCCGGCCTACCAGGCCGATGTCACCTATGGCACCAACTCCGAGTTTGGCTTCGATTATCTGCGCGACAACATGGTCACCCGCCCCGAGCAGCGTGTTCAGCGCGGTCACAACTACGCCATCGTCGACGAGGTCGACTCCATCCTGATCGATGAGGCTAGAACGCCGCTCATCATCTCGGGCGCCGGTACCAAGTCGGCTAGCACCTATAAGGATTTTGCGCGCGCCGTGCGCGGTCTGGAGCGCGGCGAGGACGTGTCGCACGACATGCTCACCGCCACCGAGGACGTGGAGCCCACGGGCGACTACGTCATGGATGAGGCCAAGCACACCATCGCCGCCACCGAGCGCGGCCTTAAGAAGATCGAGCGCCGTCTGGGCATCGAGGACATCTACGCCGACCTTTCGGGCCAGCTGGTCAACCACCTGCAGCAGGCGCTGAAGGCCCAATACATGTTCCACCGCGATAAGCAGTACGTGGTCACCAACGGCGAGGTCAAGATCGTCGACGAGTTCACCGGTCGCATCATGGAAGGCCGCCGCTATTCCGAGGGCTTGCACCAGGCCATCGAGGCCAAAGAGGGCGTGCTCGTGCGCGAGGAGAACCAGACGCTGGCCACCATCACCTTGCAGAACTACTTCCGTCTGTATGACAAGCTCTCCGGTATGACCGGTACGGCACTCACCGAGGATGCCGAGTTCCGCGAGATCTACAAGCTGCCCGTCGAAGTCATCCCCTCCAACAGGCCCGTTCAGCGTGTTGATCACGAGGACTTGGTGTACCGCACCGTCCAGGCTAAGTACAACGCCGTTGCCGACGACGTCGAGCGACGTCACGCCAAGGGTCAGCCGGTCCTGGTGGGCACCGTCTCCATCGAAAGCTCCGAGAAGCTGTCGGCCGCCCTTACCAAGCGCGGCATCGCGCACGAGGTCCTCAACGCTAAGCATCACGAGCGCGAGGCTCATATCGTTGCCCAGGCCGGACGCTACGGCGCCGTGACCATCGCTACTAACATGGCCGGTCGTGGTACCGACATCCTGCTGGGCGGCAACCCCGACGAGCTGGTGCGCGAGCGCCTGGAGTACGCGGGCCTGACCATGGAGGACGTGACGCCCGAGCAGCTCGAGCAGTTTAACGCCGAGGCCAAGGAGACCTGCAAGGCCGAGCGCGAGCGCGTGCTTGCCGCAGGCGGCCTGACCGTCATCGGTACCGAGCGCCATGAATCCCGTCGTATCGACAACCAGCTGCGCGGCCGTTCCGGCCGTCAGGGCGACCCGGGCGAGACTCAGTTCTACCTGTCGCTCGAGGACGACCTCATGCGCCTGTTCGGCGGCGACAAGATGGACCGCGTCTCCAAGATGATGGTCACCGCCGACATGGGCGACGACATGCCCATCCAGCACAAGATCATCTCCAAGGCCGTCGAGAGCGCCCAGCACAAGGTCGAGAGCATCAACTTCTCCATGCGTAAGAGCGTCCTTGAGTACGATGACGTCATGAACAAGCAGCGCCAGGTCATCTACGCCGAGCGTAACAAGATTCTGGATGGCAAGGACCTGACCGACCACATCACCGAGGTCATGCACGACACCGTGTACCGCTGCGTGCAGGAGTTCTGCACCAAGGACAGCCACGATGGCGAGCGCGATCTCGAGGGCCTGCGCAAGTGGGTCGTGGAGTTGACCGGCCATATCGATACGCCCAAGTTCCCCGACGAGGACTTTGAGGCCCTGGCTGCCGATGTCCTGGCCTACGTTGAGAAGTGCTACAACATGAAGGCCGAGCGCCTGGGTGAGGACCTCATGCGCGAGCTCAACACCCAGGTCATGCTGCGCGTTATCGATACTCGCTGGATGAACTACCTGCAGGAGATGGACTACCTCAAGACCGGTATCGGACTGCGCGGCTTTGGTCAGCGCGACCCGCTGGTCGAGTACAAGACTGAGGCTTATGGCGCGTTCCAGATGCTCGTCGACACCATGTACGAGGATTACCTGCGTACCGTTCTGCGCATCGAGATCAAGGCCGCCCCGCAGGCCGTGGGGCACAAGGAGGACCCCGCGCTCGAGGGTGCGCACTTCTCCGGCCCCGCCGATGTCGATGGCGACAACGGCAACTCGGTGCTGCGCAAGCAGGCACAGGTGCAGGCTCGTACTGCCGTCCAGGGAGGCCCGGCTGCCGTTAACAACGGTGGTAAGGTGACGACCTACCGCAAGTCCGAGAGCGACGATCCGTACGTCAACGTGGGTCGCAACGACCTGTGCCCCTGCGGCAGCGGCAAGAAGTTCAAGTACTGCCACGGCAGGAATCGTTAATGGTCGAGGCTTTAGAGGTAACGCCCGCCGAGCTGGACGCGTTTGCGGACCGGCTCGGCGAGGTCGAGTCGTATCTTCATTTGGACGAGAAGCGCACGCGCGTGACCGAGCTCGAGGCAAAAAGCGTGGCCCCCGGCTTTTGGGATGACGCCGACGCCGCTCGCGCCACCATGGAGGAGATCGCTCGAGCCAAGGAAGATATCGCTGCCGTGGATACCGCGCGCGGCGAGCTATCTGACGCCCGTGCGGCGCTGGAGCTTGCCGAGGAGATGGGCGACGACCCCGATGCCGCCGCGCTGCGCGAGGAGGCTGCCGCTACGACAGAACGCCTGGCCCGCGCTATCGACGAGCTCGAGCTTTCGAGCTGGTTTACCGGTGAGTTCGATCACGGCGACGCGATTGTGACCATCAAGCCCGGACAGGGTGGCCTGGAGGCGCAGGACTGGACCTTCATGCTCTTTAAGATGTACATGAAGTACTGCCAGCGTCGCGGCTGGAAGGTTACCATCAACGACTGCCCCGCGGCCGAGGTCATCGGCATCGACCGTGCGACCTTTACCGTAGAGGGCAAGGACGCGTTTGGCATGCTGCGTGCCGAGGCCGGTGTGCACCGCTTGGTGCGCATTAGCCCCACCGACGACAAGAAGCGCCGCCAGACCACGTTTGCCGGCGTCGAGGTCATCCCCGTGCTGCCTGACGATATCGACATCGAGATCAGTCCCGACGATATCCGCGTGGACGTGTATCACGCGAGCGGCCCGGGCGGCCAGGGCGTCAACACCACCGACTCCGCCGTACGCGTGACGCATTTTCCCAGCGGCATCGTTGTCACTTGCCAAAACGAGCGCAGCCAGATTCAGAACAAGGCCGCGTGCATGCAGATTCTCAAGGCCCGTCTGTACGAGATCGAGCTTGAGAAGCGCGCCGAGGCGCTCGACGAGATTCGTGGACCCAAGACCACGATCGGGTTTGGTAACCAGATTCGCAGCTACGTGCTCTACCCGTACCAGATGGTCAAGGACCTGCGTACGGGCGTGGAGACCAGCAACGTCGAGGCCGTTCTCGACGATGGCGATCTGGATCCGTTTGTGATCGGCTACCATCGCTGGGCAACCGGCAACGCCGATGCGGAAGGCTCGGACGCCTAGGCACATGGTTGGCTCCGGGTCGATGCAAACACTTCGCAGGGGTGGTATTTGCTCGATGAATCGGTAGAATCGAATACAGCAAGAAGTTCAAAGCGCACTCGTTTGGGTGCGCTTTTTTGAGGGAGGCAGCATGGCATATCGTCTGGACATCAAGCGCATTCTTTCGCTGAACTTCTTTCACGATCTGCCCAAGATTATGCTGGGCTGCGCTCTGGCCGCTATCGCGACGGATCTATTTTTGATTCCCAACGGTCTTGCTGCCGGCGGCGTTACGGGTCTCGCCACGATTATCCAGGCGGTCGGCGCCTCGCATGGCATCTCGCTGCCTGTCGGTATTCAAACCATCGTGATGAATGCCTTGCTGCTGCTGGTCGTTATGCGCGAGGGTGGCATGTTCTACGTGGTCCAGACGGCGACGGGCTTTGTGCTGCTGGGCTTCTTCACCGACCTGTTTGCTCCGTTTGTGGCGCCGCTGGCACATGCCGACCTGATGCTGCCCGCTATGTGGGGCGGCATTATCACGGGCATCGGCTACGGCATGGTGCTGCGCGCCGGTGCCAACACTGGCGGCTCAGACACCATCGGTCAGATTATCTCGCGCAACACATCGCTGCCGGTTGGCTCGACCGTCATGGCGATCGACGTTGCCGTGTGCGCGCTGTCGGCCCCAGTCTTTTCGGTCGAAAACGCGCTGTATGCGGGCCTTTCGATGGTCGTTAGCGGCTACGTGATCGATGCCGTGGTCGACGGCGGCAACAGGCGCCGTATGGTGCTCATCATCTCGGACAAGTTTCCCGATATCGCGGCCGACATCATGTATGGCTTGGGTCGCGGCTGCACCAAGTTTAAGGCGACCGGCATGTACTCGGGTGCCGAGAAGCCAGTGATCATGGTAATCGTGAGTCGTCGCGAACTCAACACACTCAAGACGATCGTGCGCGAGCGCGACCCGCGCGCCATCGTGACGGTGGCCGATGTCACGGAGACCTTCGGTGAGGGCTTCAAGGACATTAACGCGTAGGGTCGACTGCGTTCCATCCAAAAGACGTTCACATTGATAAACCGTTTCATCAGCGGTTCTGCCTGCTAAATTGCTCAAATAATGATAAATACTCTGGTAAAGCTTCCGGTTTCCAGCATAATGAATGACGTACGTGCATCGCGGCTGGGTTGGGACGACCTTCTGTGCCGTGCGCATCTTGTCTAAAGAGGATGAAAGGAAGGCACAATGAGCGACGAAGAGCTCAAAAAGGTTGCCAACGAGGTAAGGAAGGGCATCGTCACCGGCGTGCACGCTGCCAAGTCCGGCCATCCGGGCGGTTCGCTCGGCGCTGCCGACATCATGACCTATCTGTACTTTGAGGAAATGAACGTCGACCCGGCCGACCCCCGCAAGGCCGACCGCGATCGCTTCGTGCTTTCCAAGGGCCACTGCGCGCCTGGTCTGTACGCCGTGCTCGCCGAGCGCGGGTTCTTCCCCAAGGAGGATCTCGAGACGCTGCGCCACATCGGCAGCCACCTGCAGGGTCACCCCAACATGAACGACACCCCGGGCGTCGACATGTCCACCGGTTCGCTCGGCCAGGGCATCTCCGCCGCCGTGGGCATGGCCGTTGCCGCCAAGCACTGGGGCGATGACTATCGCACCTACGCCCTGCTGGGCGACGGCGAGAGCGAGGAGGGCCAGGTCTGGGAGGCCGCCATGTTTGCCGGCAACCAGCAGCTCGATAACCTCTGCGTGATCGTCGACCACAACGGCCTGCAGATCGACGGCCCCGTCGAGGAGGTCAACGACCCCATGCCGCTCGCCGACAAGTTCCGCGCCTTCAAGTTCCATGTGGTGGAGCTCGCCGACGGCAACGACTTCGATCAGATTCGCGCCGCTTTTGCCGAGGCCCGCGCTACCAAGGGCCAGCCGACCGCCATTATCGCCGAGACCATGAAGGGCAAGGGCGTCTCCTTTATGGAGAACCAGGTGGGTTGGCACGGTAAGGCCCCCAACGATGAACAGTTTGAGCAGGCCATGGCAGAGCTCACGGCCGCCGGAGAGGAGCTCTAGGATGGCAGACGTCAAGAAAATCGCCACGCGCGTAAGCTACGGCGAGGCTCTCGTCGAGCTCGCCAACGAGCACGATGACTTTGTGGTCCTCGACGCCGACCTGGCCGCCGCCACGCAGACCGGCAAGTTCAAGGCCGCCTGCCCCGACCGCTTTTTCGATGTGGGCATCGCCGAGAGCAACCTGATGGGTGTCGCCGCCGGTATCGCAACCACCGGCCGCGTCGCCTTCGCGAGCAGCTTTGCCATGTTTGCCGCCGGCCGCGCCTTTGAGCAGGTCCGCAACTCCATCGGCTACCCGCATCTCAACGTTAAGATCGGTGCCACGCACGCCGGTATCTCGGTGGGCGAGGACGGCGCCACGCACCAGTGCTGCGAGGATATCGCCCTGATGCGCGTCATCCCCGGCATGACCGTGATCGTTCCCGCCGACGACGTCGAGGCCCGCGCCGTGACGCGTGCCGCCTACGAGTGCGACGGCCCCGTGTACATGCGCTTTGCCCGTCTGGCCTCGCCGGTTATCAACGACCCCGAGACCTACAAGTTCGAGGTAGGCAAGGGCATCGTCATGCGCGAGGGCGCCGACGTCACCATCATCGCCTGCGGCCTGATGGTCGGCGAGGCGCTCGAGGCCGCTGAGCAGCTTGCTGCCGAGGGCATCGATTCCGAGGTCATCAACATGCACACCATCAAGCCCATCGATGCCGACCTGATCGTCAAGAGCGCCACCAAGACCGGCCATGTCGTGACCGTCGAGGAGCACTCCGTGATCGGTGGCCTGGGCAGCGCCGTCGCCGACGTCCTGTGCGAGCAGTGCCCGACGCCGCTTAAGAAGATTGGCGTCAACGATACCTTCGGCGAGTCCGGTCCGGGTGCCGAGCTCCTGCACAAGTACGGCCTGGACGCCGCCGACATCGTGGCGACCACCAAGGAGTTCTTGGCCTAAGGCGTTTTGCGTTGTCTTACCTTGAGAGCCGTTCCCGTATTGGGCAATAAATAAGCCGGGGTGCCTTCCATGTGGGGGCACCCCGGCTTTGTGTTTGGGGGAGGCAGAGAAGAAGTCAGAGGAGCTTCACGGTTGGGGCCAGGGCGCCGGCAAAGATGTCATCTGCCTTGAAGAGCGTTTTAGAATCCGGTGCGTTTGCGGCTTTCATTTCGGAGACGATGGTGTCGAATGAGATGGCTCCCAAGGACTGTAAATCGAGGGTCTCGCGAGCGGCATCATCCGAGCAGATGCTGGAGCTGGATGAGAATTTGGAAAGATGAGCCGTCGCGGCGTCGTAGGACCAGCGCGTAATCCATATTTCTACATAGCGACCGCCGCCAAGGTTAATGTCCTTTACACACCCGCCGCTGATATCGCCGCCGCCCCATACCTCATGGTCGTATCCGGAAAGACTGCCGATGTATTTGTCGGGATAGGCGGTCGAGTACAGCCCTATCGAATCCCCGTCGACCTTCGCCGTGACCCTGCCGTCCCAGTACTCGGGCAGGTCGACGCTGAAGGTCTGGGCCTCGATGTGGCGTGCGGCGGCTTTGCGCTGTTCCTCGGCCTGGCGCGCCGCTTCCTCTTCGGCGGCTTTCTTGGCCGCGACGGCGGTGTCGCGGCGGTTCGTTGCGGCGTGTTGCAGCGCATCGACGTTGGGCGCGTCCTTGCCCTTGTATGCCATGGCGAGTGTCACGGCGTTGTTGATCTCGTCGTCAGTCACGTCGACAGCATCGATGGGCGTAAAGTCCAAAACCGAATCCTGCTCGGCGAGTTCTGCCAAGTTGATCTTCTCGCCCTTGGCAAAAGCGTCGTCGAGCGTGAGCTCGGCCTTTGTGCAAGGCACCTGGTAGATAGTGCCCTCGGCGGCGATGGGGGAGCCTGCCGCCTTGAGCGTGTACTTGCCCTGGATAAGCTTGATGCCCGAGCCGTCAGAAGCGACATATTCGACCTTGTCGACCTTCTTTCCGTCGACCGTCTTGCCCTTTACGCGCACCGGCACACGAGAAGCGCCGTTATCGGTGTCCCAGCCTTCAGCCTTTACGCTCACCACGAGCGCATGCTTGGAATGAGCCGACTCATACTGCTCCTGCTCCTGAACATGCTGCTGATACAGGTGATACGCCAGCCCACCGCCCCCGCCAACAACAAGTATCGCCGCGCAGACGATAGCGATTACGACGCCTTTCTTGGGCTTCTTGCTGGGGGCGGGCGAACCCACAGGTGCCGGCACAACCGCGGACTCGGCTACGGGCATAGCCTGTGTCCCGTCAAGCGCGGCCCCACATCCCACGCAAAACCGAGCCTCATCAGCAAGTTCAGCACCACAATACGGACAAACCATACCAACCTCCAGCAAGCCTAGAGCTACCCATCTAGCCCAACTGTAAAGCGAAAACCCCACCCCAAGTTGCGCAACAATGAGCCCCAATATAAGTTGCGGTGAAATAGGGACTGATTAGGGCTTTTAACTGCTAAAACAGTCCCTATTTCACCGCAACTTCTAAAGAGGCCCCTTAGTAGCCGCAGGCCAGGCACAGGGTTACCTCCCAAATCTTTCCGCAGGACGGAGGAGCCCCCGCAGCGCGAAGCGCGCAGCGGGGGCTCCGACATGTCCGAGGACGATTTGGGAGGTAACCCTGTGCCCGGCCGGACAGATCCCAAAGCCCGCCATGCTTCTTATGTGCAGCAAAGGCAATGCTGCTAAAATACAAAGCGCTCATGTAGTTTAAACGCACGACGATAAGGAGCACCAGTGGGTAACCACTTCCGTACCTCCGGTGCGGGCGATGATGCCCCCAAGACGCAGGCAGGCGTCCAGGGCAGTCGTTTCGCCACTCCGGATTCAGAGGGCCAGCCTGTTGCTCAGGCCCCCGCTCAGCCGGCAGATCAGGCACAGCCGGCATCCGATCCCTTTGCCTACAATCCAACCAGCGATGTCGCGCTTTCCGGCACGGCGGGTTTTGAGCCCGTTCAGGTCGTGACCGCTCGCGTGGAGCAGCCTCAGGCTGGTGCCGCCACGCCGCAGCCTACCATGGCCGGCATTCCCGACCCCTTGGCCCCTGCGACGCCGGCTCCTCAGCCTGCGCAGTCCGGTCTCTTTGCCGCTATTCCCGACCCCACGCAGCCTGCTGCCCCGGTGGTCGAGAGCGATCAGGCAGCCGAGGTCGCAAGCCTCGATAACGCGCTCAACAACCCCGATTTTACGTCGGTGTTTGCGCCCATCGATCCGCAGGCCAGCCGCAAGAAGATGGCCAAGCAGGCCGGTGTCGAGCCCGTCATCCTTATGGAGCATGTCACCAAGATCTATCCGGCGCAGCCCAACAAGCCTGCACTCGACGACATCAACATCGAGATCTATCCGGGTGAGTTCGTCTTCTTGGTCGGTCACTCCGGCTCGGGTAAGACCACGCTGCTGTCGACGCTCAACCGCGACGTCAAGCCGACGAGCGGCCGCATCTTGGTTGCCGGTCAGGACCTCATGAAGATCAAGAACCGCAAGGTTCCGTTCCTGCGCCGCCAGATTGGCGCCGTGTTCCAGGACTTTAAGCTTCTGCCGCAAAAAACCGCCTACGAAAACGTGGCGTTTGCCCTGCAGTGCATCGGCAAGCCCAAGGGCGTCATTCGCAGCCAGGTGCCCGAGGCGCTGCGTCTGGTCGGCCTGGCCGATCAGATGGACTCGCTGCCCGACCAGCTTTCCGGTGGCGAGCAGCAGCGCGTTGCCGTCGCCCGCGCTATGGTCAACCGTCCGCCGCTGCTGATCTGCGACGAGCCCACGGGTAACCTCGACCCGGCGATCTCGCTGGGCATCATGAAGCTGCTCGAGCGTATTAACCGCACCGGCACCACCGTGATCGTCGCCACGCACGACCGCGAGATGGTCGATAGCATGCACCGTCGCGTGATCGCCCTCGAGGGCGGCCACGTTATCCGCGACCAGGAGAGGGGAGGTTACGGCAACTATGGCACCAACTAACGTGGGCTACTCCTTCAAAGAGGCAATCAGCCACTTCTTCCGTAACTGGACTACCTCGCTCGGCGCCGTCATCACGATCTTCCTTTCGCTGTTTATCATCGGCCTGTTCATCATGGGCTCCGCGATGCTGAACTCCGTGATCGGCACCGTCGAGGATCAGGTTGTCATCAACGCGTTCATTAGTGATGACGCCGATCAGGCCGATGTTCAGGCTTTTGAGGCCGAGCTTAAGACGTGGAATAACGTCAAGTCCGTGACCTATAAGGACAAGGACGACGCACTGGCCGAGTACACGAGCAAGATGTCGGGCAACGCCGACGCCACCATGAGCGCGCTCGATGGCCAGAACCCGCTGCCGGCTTCCTTCGCTATTGAGATGGACGATCCGTCCAAGGTCGAGAGCACGGCAGAGAAGCTCAAGAAGGATGCCGATTTCCAGAAGATCGCGGATGACGGCGACGTCAACGCGAGCGTGCTGTACGGCCAGGAGGAAGTGAGCCGCCTGTTCCAGGTGACCAACTACATCCGCATCGCCGCCGTGGTGCTCGTTGGCCTGCTGACTTTTATCGCGTTCATCTTTATCAACAACACGATTCGCCTGTCCATTACGGCGCGTCGTCGTGAGATTGCGATTATGCGTCTGGTCGGCGCCAGCAACGGCTTCATTCGTGGCCCGTTTATCACCGAGGGCGTACTGCAGGCCATTTTGGGCTCGCTGCTTTCCATCGGCGTTCTGGAGCTGCTGCGCAATCTGATGATTCCGCGTTTGCAGGAGAGCATCGGCTGGATGTCGTTTGCCCTGCCGATGCAGTACTACCTGGTGACCTATGCTGCGCTGATTCTGGTCGGCGTGATTATCGGCCTCTTTGGTTCTGCCATCGCCATGCGTCGCTACCTGCGCGTGTAGGCATGCCTGGAATTCATCCCTTCCAACGGGTCGTCTCTTTTGGGGGCGGCCCGTTTTTTTTGATCCCTAGGGGACGGCAGGATTGCGGATCATCGTGGCGCTGGTCTATCTATGTGACCCGCAATCCTGCCGTCCCCTAGGGATCATTTGGGTAGACTCTTGGGGTGTAAACGGCCATCGATAGTAAGGAGGCGCCATGGGGCGCAATAACAAGCATAAGCGTGGAGCTCGCAATAAGCGCGGGCCGGTGCGCAGCGAGCGTCGCCCGAGTCTGACCGGACGCGTGCAGCTCCATGAGCATAGTGCCTACGTTGTAACCGAAAACGGCGACTACAAGGTCATGGGCCGCGGCAAGCGCGAGATTATGGACGGCGATACCGTTGCCGTGAGCATTAAGAACAGCCCGCATGGCGAGCGCCGCGCCGTAATCGAGGGCGTCGTCGAGCGTGCGGCCATTAGTGTGGTGGGCACGTACCAGACCGCCGGCCCGCTCGGGGTGATCGAGCCGCTTGATTCTCGCCTTAAGGCCGATTTCTTTATTCTGCCGGAGGACACCTCGGCGGAGCGCTTGGGCGTTCATCCGGGTGATGCGGTCGTCGCACGCATTCTGACATATCCGACGCGCCTGGAATCGGGCACCGTGACGATCGAGCGCCGTATTGGCGGAGATGACGCGCCCGATTTGGGCGTTCAGTATGTGATGGCGCGCTATGGCTATACCGATACGTATCCCGAGGCCGCGCTAGCCGAGGCCGAGGCACTTTCGCTCGATGTGGCCTCGGCACTCAAGGACCCACTCCGCCGAGACCTGCGCGACCGCTTTGTCATTACGATTGACCCGGTCGACGCGCGCGACTTTGACGACGCCATCTCGCTGGAGCGCACGCCCGAGGGTGGCTACAAGCTGGGTGTCCATATTGCCGACGTTTCGCACTATGTTGCTTGGGACGGACATATCGATCTGGAAGCCCGCCATCGCACGACGTCGGTGTATCTTGCCGATCGCGTGTTGCCCATGTTGCCCGAGCGCCTGTCGAACGATTTGTGCTCGCTGCGTCCCGACGAGGATCGCTTGGCGTTTACCGTCGACATCGAGCTCGACGCACAGGGTCGCGTGCGCCATTACGATCCCTATCCCAGCGTGATCCGCTCGCGCGTGCGCATGGACTACGACGGCGCCGAGGCGCTGCTGGTGCGCGCCGGTGCGGTGGAGTATTCGGTGCTGGAGGGTGCCGCCGAGGATGTTGCCGCGGTTGAAGCCTCGCGCGAGGAAGCGCTTGAGCGCGGTCTTGCGTGCGAGGAGACTGCCCGCGGCTACAACATCGACCTCGGCGATTTCCTTGTCGCCGCGAACGAACTCGCCGAACTTCGCCGTCGTATTCGTCGCGCCCGCGGCTCAGTCGATTTTGACACGGCCGAGATTCGCGCTCTATTGGATGAGGACGGAGTGCCCGTGCAGATTGTGGCGCGTGAGCGTTCGTGTGCCACGTCGCTTATCGAGGAAGCCATGCTGCTCGCCAACGAGTGCGTTGCAGAGTGGCTGGCAGACCGTGATATCGAGGCCTGCTATCGCGTGCATGAGGATCCGAGCCCCGATAGCCTGCACGGTGCTGCCGTTGCGTTGGCGCAGCTAGGCATCATCGACGATCGCCGTGCTGCCGGTATTGCCCTGGGGAGCCCCGATGAGCTGCAGGCTGCAGTTGATGCTGCCGCCGGTTCGGCCAACGCACCGCTCGTTAACACGCTGCTTCTGCGCAGCATGCAGCGCGCGCTGTACAAGCCGCGCAACGAGGGCCACTTTGCGCTCGCCGCGCCGTGCTACTGTCACTTTACGAGTCCCATCCGTCGCTACCCCGATCTGGTGGTGCACCGCGTGCTCAAACTGCAGTTGGCCTATGAGCAGCTCGGCGGCAAGGACGCCTTGGTCCGTACGCCGTGGCTGATCGGCAAGGGGCGCGAGTCGCTGCCGCGCATTCTGCCGCAGATCTGCCGCGCATGTAGCGATGCCGAGCGCGCGGCAGATGCCGCCAGCCATGCGACGCAAAAGATCAAGATTGCCCAGTACTATGAGGACCGTCTGGGCGAGCGCTATGCCGGAACCGTCTCGTGGGTTAGCAGCATGGGCCTCTTTGTGCGCTTGGACCTGACGCAGGTCGAAGGCTTGGTTTCGATTAAGAGCCTGGGCAACGAGTGGTTCGAGTTCGACGAGGACGCGCTTACTCTGACGGGCGCCGACACAGGCACCCGTTACGAGCTGGGGCAGCGCGTGATTATCGAGGTCTCACGTGTCAATACCACGCGTGGGCACTTGGACTTCAAGCTTATCCATTAGCCAAATCCCGACTCATGGTGGAGGAGCGGAGGGCGGCCTTTCGGGACCGCCCTCCGCATTTGAATTGTGGCCACCTTACCGTCTGCCTGGCTGCCCGCTTGCCTGCTATTTGGGAGGTAAAACCTACCAAAATAAACCTGTCCCTTTTTGGCAGGTTTACAAGAAAGCGGGGATGAGATGGCGACGGTGTACGGTTATGCGCGGGTGAGTTCGCGCGATCAAAATCTTAATCGGCAGCTGGATGCGCTGGGCGCCTATGGTGTGGGCTCGGCGAATATTTATGCCGACCATGCGAGCGGCAAGGACTTCGATCGGCCGCATTATCGCGAGCTGCTACACGTCCTGGGAGACGGGGACGTGCTGGTGGTGCTTTCTATCGACCGACTTGGCCGTAATTACTCCGAGATTCTTGAGGAATGGCGACGCATTACCAAGGAGCTCGGGGTTGCCATTGTGGTGTTGGACATGCCATTGCTTGACACGCGCGCCAGGGCCAGCGGCGCGCCGGATGTGACCAACGCCCTGATTGCCGATATTGTGCTGCAACTGCTGAGCTACGTGGCGCAGGTGGAGCGCGAGAATATCCATCGGCGCCAGGCGGAGGGAATTGCAGCGGCGCGGGCGCGAGGGGTCCGTTTCGGTCGACCTCGCAAGCCGTGCCCTCCTCAGTTTGAGCTGGTGCGCGATAGCTATGAGGCGGGCGATATTACCCGCAGCCAGGCAGCAAAGTGCCTGGGCGTGTGCGTGGGGACGTTCGATCGCTGGATGCGCGAGGCGGGGTAGGGGTTTGCGTCGCTTTGTCGCTTCCTGTTGCGATTCAAATTTTGATACGGTGACGATGTCATTTGGGGCTACACTCGCTCATATTTAAAAAGACGGAGGTTGGCCTTTGGCGCACATGAAGATAATAATCGGGTGGACCGCGATCGCTCTGTTCGCCGCAACGCTGGCGGGCATCTGGGTGCTGACGGAGCAAAACGCAGTGCAGACGTCGTTGCTGAGCGAGTCCACCGCGCGCGTGGTGGAGGGTCAGGCTGCGAGCGTTCAGGCTGTCGATGCCACGGGTGAAGCTCAGGCGGAGAACGGAATGACTGGGGGCACCGATTCGGCTGCCTCGAATGTCCGGTCTGGCCGACTTGCTTCCATTCGCATGTGGGTGGGCACAAACGTCCGTCGCGTTGCCCATACCGTAGAGTTTTTCTTCGTCGGATTATTCGCCTCGGTGGTCGTGGTTTGCTTTTCCAGGCGTCCGTGGAGCGTATGCTCCCGTTGCGTGCCCGTATTGCTCTTTTGCGCCGCCTGCTCCGTTGGCGATCAGGTACATAAGATCTTTGTTCCCGGCAGGCATTTCGACGTTATCGATTTAGGATTCGATGCTGCGGGCTATGTCACCGCCATGCTGTTGGTATTGCTGGCAGCGGCGTTGGTGCGCCATGTGACTCGGCCGATCGGCGCCCATGCGAGGCGCTAGCCTTAAGACGAGACATCGCGACTGCCTATGCTTCGACATTGACTACAATAACGGCTGCAATCGCGAGTGGTCGTCGATGTGCAGTTTTCCAGACACCTGTTTTCTCTAAGAAAGGAAATCCCATGGCGGTATTGTTTGTTGAATATCCCAAGTGCTCGACCTGCAAGAAGGCCAAGGCATGGCTGGACGAACATGGGGTAGAGTATATCGATCGCGATATCGTTTTGGACAATCCCACGGCTGATGAGCTTGCGACCTGGATTGCTCGTTCGGGGCTGCCGGTGCGGCGCTTCTTTAATTCGTCGGGCATGAAATATCGAGAGCTGGGCCTGAAGGCGCGTCTGGATGCGGGCATGACGGATCAGGAGTGCTACGAGCTGCTGGCGACCGACGGCATGCTGGTCAAGCGTCCGCTGCTGGTGGGCGACGACTTTGCGATTCCCGGCTTTAGGGAAGCGGCTTGGGCCGAGGCGTTGCTGTAGCGGCTGCGGAAAGTGCGACCCGTTTTGAGCGTTGATTCCGGGATGTGCTTTCCGGTTGAGCGCTCTATCGGAAATGACATCCCGTTTCGAGCGCTGATTCTGGGACACGGTTTCCGGTTGAGGGCTCTACGGGAAAGTGGGGACCAGTTTGAGCTTGAAATCTGGGACGCACTTTCCGCCGGCGGGCCTGCCCCAGTCAGTCCTCCAGCTGCGCCCATTCGTGTGGGTCGTAGATCTTTGTGTGCTTGTCGGGCGTGTCGCTCCAGTACTCTTCGTCCATAAAGGGCAGGTATGCCTGAATGCCGGGGCAGATAAACGGAATCCGCTGCCGCTGCAGGCGCTCGCGCTGCCGCCGCTCCAGGTTCGTCTCGGATATGACGGTCGGCATGCCGGACAGCTCGACGAGGCTTGCCTGGATGCGCTTGAGGTCGGGGAGCGCCGCATGCCATGACGTCCGCATGATCAAAAATGAGGCGCGGCGGTAGTTTGCCCGCATCACCGTGATGGCGGGGCGCAGTGTGGGATGGATTTTGTCCCGTTCGGGCCAAAGGTCAGCGGTGATCTCGAGGCCCAGAGTCTCCCATAGGTAATCAAGCTCTTCGTCCATGGCGCCTCGATATCTACGCGATCATTGATACTTCGATTGTGTTGCCTGGTGCTATCGTTTTCGCGGTAGAATCTGCCAACGGTTGACGGCTACCGCTCGCGGCGTTTTGCCCTTCGTGTACAGCGGTCGGCTTCACAGGTCCTTCACGGGTTGGACGAAATTAGGCCAATTTGACCGAATTTCAAAAAAGTCAAAATTGGGGCTTGCGTCATGGCGGGACTTCCCGTATATTTCTTTCTTGCGCAAAGGCACAGCCGAGCGCAGCGATGCAGTCATTGGGATGTCGTCTAATGGCAGGACAGCGGATTCTGGTTCCGTCAATGGGGGTTCGACTCCCTCCATCCCAGCCATTGCATTTGCTACATATGGCCCGTTCGTCTAGCGGTTTAGGACGCCGCCCTCTCAAGGCGGAGATCACCAGTTCGAATCTGGTACGGGCTACCCACAAATGAACGCCCGGGCCTCGCAAGAGACCCGGGTTTTGTGTATCGACCGTATATACGGCGCCTGCCGTGTTTCGCTCAGATCGAGGAGTAGCCATGGATCTGCCCATCAGCTTGCAAGACATCACGTATGCCGAGAACTATCTGGCGCAGGGCGACCTGGCTACGGCGACACCGCTGCTGGAGCGCCTGGTGGAGCTCGCCGAGGAGTATATCGACGCCGAGTGCAAGACGGAGGAGAAGCGCCAATACTTTAGCTTCGATAGCAAGTTTGAGCGCTTGGCCTATCGCCGCGTGGAGAAGGATCCGCGCGAGCTCGTGCAGGTCGAGGTGCCGTTTGACCGCCTGTACTCTGACATGGCGTTTGCCTACATTCGCCAGCAGGATTATGTGAGCGCTCGTAATGCCCTAATGCAGGCTGTGCGTTGGGACCCCATGAACTGCAACTATCGCTTGGATTTGGCCGAGCTGTTCCGCGCACTCGAGGACAAGCAAGAATGGGCATCGCTCTCGTTCTCGGTGCTGGAGCGTGCAAGCGATGGCAAGTGCGCCGCCCGCGCTTACGCCAACTTGGGCCAGTATTTCCTTGAGCCCGAGACCGAGAATGTCTCGGCCGCCGTGGGTTGTGCGCGCCTGGCGCTGCGCTTGGCCCCTGGCGATGCGCATACGACGCGCCTGCTCAACAAGATCCATACCACCTATCCGGATGCCGCCGATGAGAGCGACGACCACGTGATGGGTGAACTGGCCCTGCAAGGCGTGCCGACCTCGCCTTCGGCCGAGATTGCCATCTGCCTGATTATGTGCGCGACCGATGCTGCAAGCGACGGCGACAAGCAGGAGGCGACGCGTCTGACGGTGCGTGCTCGCGACTTGGTGGGCGAGGAGGCCTGCGCGGCGATTATCAAACTGGTGCGCGAGAGCGACGCTGAGCTCAATGCTGAGCGCAAGGCAAAGCGCGACGCTGCGGGCTCAAACGCCGATGGAGCCAAGGAGGCCGGCGATGCCCAGTAAGCGCGAGCGCAAGCTTATCTCCAAGAATCGCTCGGCACACCACGAGTACTTTATCGATGAGACCTTTGAGTGCGGCATTGAGCTGAGTGGCACCGAGGTCAAGTCGATTCGCGAGCGCGCGTGCCAGATCACCGACACCTTTGCACTGATTCGTGGCGGCGAGTGCTGGCTCGTGGGCCTGCATATTCACCCTTATAGCCATGGTGGCGTGTGGAACCGCGACCCTGATCGCCGCCGTCGTCTGCTGCTGCACCGCAAGGAGATCGACTTTCTCGACGGCAAGCTGCGTAATCGCGGCTATGCCCTGGTGCCGCTGGAGCTCTACTTTAATACCGACGGCCGCGTAAAGCTGCTGCTGGGCCTGGGCCGCGGTAAGAAGCTTTACGACAAGCGCGAGGATATGGCCAAGCGCGACGTTCAGCGCGAGATTGACCGCGCGCTTAAGGAGCGCAACCGCTAGGCGCTCTGTATAAGTTGCGGTGGAATAGTTCCTGTTTGAGGCCAAATAGCCGACAAGCAGGAACTATTTCACCGCAATTTGGTGGAGGGACTTGGCTGACCTGCAATCTTGGCACATATGTGTATGGGGCGGCGTCCGTTATGGGCGCCGCCTTTTTTGTGGGTACATACATCCATGAGGTTCCAACCCAGGTTAGGGGAGTGATCGTTATGGACAAAACTGCGTTCTTTACCATGCCGAGCGGTCTGTACGTGGTGAGCGCCACGGCAGACGGGCTGCGCGCCGGCTGCGTCATCAACACGGCGGTGCAGGTGACGTCCGCACCGCCGCGCATTTCGGTTGCCGTGAACAAGGACAACGTCACCTCGGGCGTCATCGCATCGGCCAAAGCGTTCGCGCTAACCGTGATCGATCAGACCGCCGATATGCTCTACATCGGTAACTTTGGGTTCCGCACCAGCAGCGATTATGACAAGTTTGCTAAATACGAGACCCGCGAGACGGCTCTGGGCATGCCCTATGTGCCCGAGCACGCGGCAGCGCTGTTTAGCTGCCGTTTGATCGATACTGTGGATGTGGGCACGCATCTACTGTTTATCGGCGAGGTCGAGGATGCCGAGCGCCTGAGCGACGAGACGCCGCTGACGTACGACTACTATCACAAGGTTCTGAAGGGCAAGACGCCTCCGAAGGCGTCCTCGTATCAAGGCTAGAAATGTTTTAAAAACACTTGCATTATATTATTGAGAATATATACTAATAAGCGAAGTACATCACCAGTCACGTTCGAGAGGAGAACATCATGGCTGAGGAGAAGAAGACGTATAAGTTTGTGTGCGTCGTTTGCGGTTACGAGGTTGAGGTCGACACGCCCGAGCTGCCCGAGGACTACGTGTGCCCGGTGTGCGGCGTCGGCCCCGATCAGTTTGAGCTTGTCGAGGAGTAGCTCGCAGGCACACGGCGAAAGCCGAACATAGCTCTGTCCAAGGGCCCCGGTCGGTCATCCCGGCCGGGGCCCTTTTCTTCCGTCCCCAAGGGATCACGGCTGCTGTTAGCCGATCCTGTCTGTCGTGAGTCCGGCCGACCGTTTGTCTCAATCTGTAACATCTGGCGGCTCAAAACGGGTCTATCTGTTACAGATCGAGACAAAAGGTTGGAGCTGAAGAAATGTCTCGATCTGTAACATCTAGAAGCGGAAATCGGGTCCACTTGTTACAGATCGAGACAAACCAAAACCATCATTCTCAAAATCTCAATCTGTAACATCTGACGGTAAAAACGGGGTCTACGTGTTACAGATTGAGACAAACGGAGCTGTCCCTCGGAATGATCTCGATCTGTAACATCTAGACATCAAAAGCGGGTCTAGATGTTACAGATCGAGACGTTTGCCTAGGTGGACCCCCCGTTCCATTACATCCCGGTCAACAGCACGACGTCGAGCGCCGTTACGACGACACCGATCCCTACGAGCAACGCGTTGAGCGGGCGCGAGTTGGCGTATTTGCCCATGACGCGGGGCGAACTGGTGAGTCGTATGAGCACAAAGACCGTAATCGGCAACTGAAGCGACAGCAGCGCCTGACTCCAAATGAGACCCTCAAAAGGATTTGGGACGACCAGGCACGCCGCCACTGCGCCGGCGAAACATGCCGCCACCCCAATCGAGGAATGTCGGTCGCGGATGTCGTATTCCTCGTCGAACATGCCCGCGGTGATGGTGCCTGCCGCCATGCCTGCCGTCACACTACTCGAGAGGCCCGCAAACAGCAGCGCCACCGCAAAGATTGTCGAGCTTGCTGGGCCCAGAATGGGGGAGAGCGTGTCCGCTGCGACGGCGAGGTCGTCTACGACAATGCCGTGCGCAAAGAAGGTCGTTGCGGCCAGGATGACCATGGCCGAGTTGATTGCCCAGCCCACGCCCATCGAAAAGAGCGTGTCGAAGAGCTCATAGCGCAGGCGCTCTTCGATAACCTGCTCGCCTTGGCCTTCGAAGTGCATGGATTGGATGACCTCGGAGTGTAGAAAGAGGTTGTGGGGCATAACGACCGCACCCAGGACACTCACGATAATCGCGGCAGAGCCAGTGGGCATACTGGGCGTGATCCAGCTTGCGGCGGCTTGCGGCCAGTCGACCTTGACTAGTGCAAGCTCGGCCAAAAACGAGAGTCCTACCACGCCTACGAAGGCGATGATCCAGCGTTCGGCACGCTTGTAGGAGTTCGTCATGAGCATCGCCATCGATACTGCCGCCACGATGGCGCAGCCCGCACGCACGGGCAGCCCAAAGAGCATTTGAAGGGCAATCGCGCCACCCAGGACTTCGGCCATGGCGGTGGCGATGGTCGCGAGATAGGCACTGGCGAGCACCGTGCGTCCAACGAAGCGGGGGAGGTAACGTGTCGTGGCCTCGGCAAGACAGGCGCCCGTGGCGATACCCAGGTGCGCCGCATTGTGCTGCAGCACAATGAGCATAATCGTGGACAGTGTGACGATCCACAGCAGCGCGTAGCCAAACTGCGAGCCCGCGGCCATATTGGAGGCCCAGTTGCCCGGGTCGATAAAGCCGACGGTCACGAGCAGCCCGGGGCCGATGTGCCGCGCAATGTCTAGGCCTCCGTGACCACCGGTGCGTCGGCAGCCAAAGTGTTGTTTGAGATGGTTGAGCATGGTGAGCTCCTGCGTGCCGTTTGTTTGACGCCGCAAAGGATACCCGTTTTAGGCTCAAAAGTTAACCAAGACTAACAAAATTGTTGTATTTGAATAGGATGGTGAAAGGGGATTGCTGAAATGTCTTGATCTGTAACAACTAGGGATGGAAATTGGATCTTACTGTTACAGATTGAGATGTTTGAAGTGGTGAGTTTACAGGTCGAACTTGGGGCCCTTGTTGTCGCCCTTGAGGTCGGCGGCACCCACTCGTAGGGCGTGCGTTACGCGATTGTTTCGAAACGGGCGGGAAACACAACGGGCCGGCGATGCTCCTAGTATGCCTGTTCAACTGACTGTCTAAATATCTAGGGGAGGATCGCGATGCAGGCAGATTCCGCTCAGCAGCAGGGCCTTTATCGTCCCGAATTCGACCACGATGCATGTGGCATCGGCGCGCTTGCCGATATCAACGGTGAGCGTCATCACCAGATTCTGGACGATGCGCTATCCATTCTGGTCAACTTGGAGCACCGCGGTGGCACGGGACTCGAGAAGAACACCGGCGACGGCGCCGGCATCCTGTTCCAGGTTCCGCATCACTTTTTCCGTAAAGAGGCCCAAAAGTGCGGCCAGATTCTGCCGGCAGAGGGCGACTATGGCGTGGCCATGCTGTTCTTCCCGCAGGACGACAAGGGCGTAGAGGATGCCCGTCGCGTGTTTGAGGAGGGCTGCGCCGAGGCCGGCGTACCGCTGCTCTTTTGGCGCGAGGTACCCGTCGATCCGCACGACCTGGGCGAGACGGCCCGCGCCTGCATGCCCACCATCTTACAGGCTTTCCTGGGCCGCCCCGACGACACGCCGGCAGGTGACGCCTTCGAGCGCCGCCTGTACGTGTGCCGCCGCACCATCGAGAAGAAGGCTGACGCCGAGTTCGCCCTGCGCGACAAGATCTTCTACGTGTGCTCCATGAGCTCGCGCACTATCGTGTACAAGGGCATGCTCGTCGCCACACAGATGCGCCGCTTCTTCATCGACCTCAACGACGCGGCCGTTAAGACGGCCGTAGCGCTCGTTCACTCGCGCTACTCCACCAACACCACGCCCAGCTGGGAGCGCGCACCCCAACCGCTTTATCATCCACAACGGCGAGATCAACACCCTCAAGGGTAATGTCAACTGGATTCGCGCCCGCGAGCCCAACCTGTACAGCCCCGTGCTGCAGCACGATCTTGAGCGTGTGATGCCCATCATCAACCGCGAGGGCTCCGATTCCGCGATTCTGGACAACGTGCTCGAGTTCCTGGTCATGAACGGTCGCCCGCTCACGCGTGCCGCGTCCATGTTGCTGCCCGAGCCGTGGGACCACAACGACAGCCTGAGTGAGGAGCGCCGCGCCTACGACGCCTACCAGTCCATGCTCATGGAGCCGTGGGATGGCCCGGCGGCCATCGCCTTTACCGACGGTCGCACGCTGGGCGCTGCCCTCGACCGTAACGGCCTGCGCCCGGCTCGCTACTACGTGACGCGCGACGGCCGCTTTATGCTGGCAAGCGAGGTGGGCACCATCGAGGTGAGCCCCGAGAACATCCTGACGAGCGGCTGTCTGGGGCCGGGCCAGATGCTCGAGGTCGACTTTGCCCGCGGCCGCGTGATCTACAACGACGAGCTGCGCGCCCGTTACGCCAAGGAAAAGCCCTACCGTGATTGGATTGCCGAGGAGACACTGACCGTCGACGCGCTCGATAGGCCTGCCGCGGCAACGCCCGCCGAGGACGCCGAGGTGCCCGCCGCCGTGCGCATGGCCAAGCTCGGGTATCACTGGGATGACGTCGACGAGGTCGTGCGTCCCATGGCCCAGCAGGGCAAGGCGCCGCTCGCCTCGATGGGCATCGATGCGCCGCTGGCCTGTCTGTCCAAGAAGACGCGCTCCTTCTACGACTATTTCTATCAGCTGTTCGCCCAGGTCACGAACCCGCCCATCGATGCCCTTCGCGAGCATATGGTCACCTCGACCACGCTCTACCTGGGCAACCACGGCAACCTGCTCGAGGACTCCCGTACGGCCTGCCAGCTGGTTCGCCTGGAGCGCCCGTTGCTCAACGAGGAGGAGTTTGACCGCATCTGCGCCATCGACCGTGTGGGCTTTAAGACCCGCCGTTTCCGTGCCGTGTACCGCCGTGATGCCGGCGAGGGCGCGCTGCAGGCTGCGCTCAAGCAGCTTGCAGAGGATGTTGAGGCCGCGGTCCGCGACGGCGTGAACATCGTGGTGTTGAGCGATCGTGCCGCTGCGGGCGAGGTGCCCGTGCCGTCGCTGCTCGCCGTGGGCTGTGTGCACAACCACCTGATCCGCGCCGGCGTGCGTACCTTTGCCGACATCGTGGTGGAGTGCGGCGACGCCGTGTCCCCGCACGACTTTGCGGCACTGGTGGGCTACTCCGCGAGCGGCATCTATCCGTACAACGCACACGCGTGCATCCGCGATCTGGCGGCACGCGGCGACCTGGATGTGACGGCCGAGCAGGGCATCGCCAACTACAACAAGGCTGCGACCGCCGGCATCGTCTCCATCATGTCCAAGATGGGCATCTCTACGGTGCAGAGCTACCATTCGGCGCAGATCTTCGAGGCCGTGGGCTTTACGCCGGAGTTCGTTAACGCGTACTTCGCCGGCACGGTGAGCCGTGTGGGCGGTATGGGTGTCGAGGACGTCGAGCGCGAGCAAAACGAGCGCTATGACGCCGCGCTCGCTATCCTTAAGAGCCCGGCTCCCGATCAGCTGCCCACGCTGGGTCTGACCAAGTGGCGCCCGCTCGGCGGCGAGGATCACCTCATCGATCCGCAGACTGTCTACCTGTTGCAAACCGCCTGCCGTGAGGACAGCTACGACACCTTTAAGGAGTACAGCGCCCGCCTGCATCGCACCGGCCGTGCCGTGCGCCTGCGCGACTTGCTCGACTTTGATGCCAGCGGCCGCACTCCGGTGGCACTCGACGAGGTCGAGTCCGCACTCAACATCGTCCGCCGCTTTAACACCGGCGCCATGTCGTATGGCTCCATCAGCAAAGAGGCACACGAGTGCATGGCCATCGCCATGAACCGCCTGCATGGCCGTTCCAACTCGGGCGAGGGCGGCGAGGATCCGCGTCGCGAGACCCCGCTGGCTAATGGAGACTCCAAGAACTCCGCCATCAAGCAGGTAGCAAGTGCGCGCTTTGGCGTGACGAGCCGCTATCTGTGCAGCGCCTTCGAGATTCAGATCAAGATGGCCCAGGGCGCCAAGCCCGGCGAGGGTGGCCACCTGCCCGGCAAGAAGGTCTACCCCTGGATCGCCGAGGTCCGTCAGTCCACGCCCGGCATCGGCCTGATCTCGCCTCCGCCGCACCACGATATTTACTCCATTGAGGACCTGGCAGAGCTTATCTTCGATCTTAAGAACGCCAACCCCGGTGCGCGCGTGTCGGTCAAGCTGGTCAGCGAGGCCGGCGTCGGCACCATCGCTACCGGTGTGGCCAAGGGTGCTGCCGACAAGATCTTGATCAGCGGCCACAATGGCGGCTCGGGTGCCGCTGCGCGCGACTCTATCTGGCATGTGGGTCTGCCGTTGGAGCTTGGCCTCGCCGAGGCTCAGCAGACGCTGCTGCAAAACGGCCTGCGCTCACGCGTGGTGCTCGAGGCCGACGGCAAGCTCATGGACGGCACCGATGTTGCCGTCGCCTGCTTGCTGGGCGCCGAGGAGTTTGGCTTTGCGACCATGCCGCTCATCTCCATGGGCTGCCTCATGCAGCGCGACTGCCAGCAGGACACCTGCCCGGCCGGCATCGCCACGCAGAACTGCCGCCTGCGTCGCGGCTTCCGCGGCAAGCCCGAGCACGTTGAGCACTTTATGCTCTTTGTTGCCGAGCAGCTGCGCGAGGTCATGGCGAGCCTGGGCTTCCGCACCGTCGACGAGATGGTCGGCCATCCCGAGTGCTTGCGCCAGATCGAGGTCCCGGGCAACCGCAAGGCCAACCTGCTCGATCTGTCGCCCGTGCTGGCAAGCGCGACCTGCGAGTTCGGTGCCCATATTCCGGGCGCCGACGGTCGCCACTTCCTGCCGCAGATGGCCGCGGACAGCGAGCTCGACAAGACGCTCGACTCCACGTTGTTTGTGCCCTATACGGCCGACGCCCGTGCGCATCTGCGTCCGATTCGCTTCCGCGCCGATATCGCCAACGTCAACCGCTGCGTGGGCACCATCTTGGGCAACGCGGTGACCAAGGCGCATCCCGAGGGCCTGCCCGCCGGCTCCATCACCATCGATTGCGATGGTTCGGCCGGCCAGAGCTTTGGCGCCTTCCTGCCGCGCGGCATTACGCTCAACGTGTGCGGCGACGCCAACGACTACTTTGGCAAGGGACTTTCGGGCGGCGAGGTGTCGGTGCGCCCCAACCCGCATGCGACCTACAAGTTCGACGAGAACATCATCGTGGGCAACGTTGCGTTCTTTGGTGCCACGAGCGGCCGCGGCTTCATTAACGGCCTGGCGGGCCAGCGTTTTGCCGTACGCAACTCCGGTGCCACCGTGGTGGTCGAGGGCTGCGGCAACCATGGCTGCGAGTACATGACGGGCGGTCTGGCACTCATCCTGGGCGAGGTCGGGCAGAATTTTGCCGCCGGCATGACAGGCGGCGTGGCCTACGTCTTTGACCAGTACGGCACGCTCGACGCCCGCGTGAACCACGAGAGCGTGGAGCTCAAGGCCCCGACGGCCGGTGAGCTGGCGCAGATTCGCGAGCTCATCCAGGAGCACGTGGACGCGACGCAGAGTCCGCGCGGAATTAAGCTGCTCTACAGCTTCGACTCGATGAGCAAGCACTTTGTGAAGGTCATTCCGACCGAGTACGAGCGCGTGCTGGCGATTGTCGCCGCGGGTGAGGCTGCCGGCAAGACGCATGCGCAGGCCGAGGAGCTGGCGTTTGACATCGTGACCGGTCGCGCGAGCGCCGCGGATGTCGCTCGCTTTGATGTTGCGGGCAGTGCTGCGGGCGCTGCGTCCGTGGCTGCCAGCTCTGTTGCTTCGACCAAGAAGGAGGCGTAAGTGCCATGGGTAAGCCCGGTGCTTTTCTTGATATCGATCGCGTGACCCACGAGCTTCGCCCCGTGGAGGAGCGCAGCCATGATTTTGATCCACTGTACGTGGAGCTCGATGACGATGCGCGTCGCGCCCAGGCGAGCCGCTGCATGATGTGCGGCGTGGCGTTTTGCCAGATGGGCGCGAGCTTTGGTAAGGCACGCCCGAGCGGCTGCCCGCTGCATAACCTGATTCCCGAGTGGAACGAGCTGGTGTACCGCGGCCGCTGGGACGAGGCTGCCGAGCGTCTGTCGCTCACCTCGCCCATGCCCGAGTTCACGAGTCGCGTGTGCCCGGCGCTGTGCGAGGCCGCGTGCAACCTGGGCTCGGTCGAGGGCCAACCCACGACGATTCACGACAACGAGCGTGCGATCAGCGACCATGAGTGGGCAGATGGCGGTCCGCGTCGCTTTGAGCCGGCAGGGGAGGGCGCACCCACGGTTGCCGTGGTGGGCTCCGGCCCTGCCGGTCTGGTGGCAGCATGGGAGCTTGCGCGTCGTGGCGCCCGTGTGACGGTGTTTGAGCGTGACGACCGCCCGGGCGGCCTGCTCATGTACGGCATTCCCAACATGAAGCTCGAGAAGCCCGTGGTCGAGCGTCGCGTGGCGCTCATGCGCGAGCTGGGCATTGTGTTTGAGCTTGGTGCCGATGTGAACGATCCCAAGGTTGCCGCCAAGCTCGATGGCTTTGACGCCGTCGTGGTGGCTGCCGGCGCCCGTGCTCCGCGTGGGCTTTCGGCTGCGAACATTGATGCCCCGGGCGTGGTGTACGCGGTGGACTACCTGACGGCTTCGACCATCTCGGTGCTCGATGGTGGCGAGCCCGCGGTGAACGCGCACGGTCTGGACGTCGTGGTCATTGGCGGCGGCGATACCGGCAACGACTGCGTGGGTACCGCGGTGCGTCAGGGTGCGCGCAGCGTGCGCCAGTTTGAGTTCTTGCCGGCCGCGCCCGATAAGCGCGCGGCTGGCAACCCCTGGCCGCAGTGGCCCAATGTGAAGAAGACCGACTACGGCCAGCAGGAGGCTATCGCTGCGATGGGCGGCGAGATGCGTGCCTGGGGTGTGGATACGCTCGAAGTGTTGCTGGACAAGAAGGGCGCGGCCGCGGGTCTGCGCGTGGCCGATTTGGATTGGTCGGCCGGCAAGCCCGAACGCATTGCGGGCTCCGAGCACGAGGTGCCGGCGCAGCTGGTGCTCATCGCCTGCGGCTTTACGGGTCCCGAGCATGGCGTGTTCGATGCGGTGAGCGTGCCTGTTGCTACCGCTGGTCGTCCGCTGCCGGTGATGGCTGCCGAGGGCTCGCACCTCGCGGTTCGCACGGAGGGTGTCGCCGCGGATGCCGCACCGGTGTATGTGGCGGGTGATGCCCGCAACGGCAGCTCGCTCGTCGTGAACGCCATGGCCGATGCCCTGGCCTGCGCAGCCGAAGTCGCCGAGGCGCTGGAGCTGTAAGGTAGTCATTCAAGAACGTCCCCAATGACTAGTCATTGGGGACGTTCTTTTTTTGTCTAGTCGTTGGGGGACACTCTTCGCGGGGCGCCTGTTCGTTTGTCGACGTATGGGTGTTCGTTTGTCGACTTCTTGGGCTGTGGTCACCTGCTCTTTTTGTGGTGGTAGCGGGCATCTGGCTCAAAAGGGCGGGTTGGCTGTCTATGTCTACCTGCGGTTTCTTTGCGGTGTGCTCATTCGGTCAAGTGTCCCGTCAAGTGTTTGGTTAGCATCTGGTTTGCAGTCGAAGGCCTATTTTGCCCGCGCTTGCCTCGGTTGCCCGCCCTCCTCGTAAGCTCAAATTGAGGCCCATCAGTTTGAGGAGGATGCCATGACTGACCAAGTTTTTAACCGAGCAGAGCTGGCCGAAGCCGTTGGCAACGATATTGCCGACATGGCCCACTTTTGGATGCTGCGGAAGTTTCAATTCCTGGAGCCGGCGCGCGAGCAGTTCGAGATTATCGTCGATCCGTGGCTCAGCTATTGCGAGGAACCTTCTCAAAACGAAATCATGGCCTACAACATGGCGTTTACCGATTGGCTGCTGTTTGAGCGCCCCTATTACCACGGCAAGACGCTGTTGGAACTGTATGTGGACGAGCCGCCAGCGTCAATTTCTCCTGCTTCGCTCGGGCGTCTTAAGCAGGTGCGTGACACGCAGTATTTCTCGCGCTTTGGCATTTTGGACAAGGATCCCGCGACTGGCATTGTCGTGCTGAAGGACACGCGCACCGACCGTCGCTTTGACGTCTACGACCCACATATCGTGCAAAAGGAGCACTGGAACGATGGCGCGATTGCGGTACGACTCGCGTGCGTCGACGATGTCTGGCTGACGGCGGGGCAGCTCTACTTGTATGACATCGCGCGCCTGAGCGACACGGCGGTCGACGGGCCGGGCGCGGTGCATCCCGAGGACCTAGAGGACGGTTTCGATACCTCGTGCATCAGCTTCTTTTTGCGCCTGGTCCGCGACATCATGGGTGCTCAGGGACGCTACGTGAAGTCGCTCAATATTTACGAGCAGGAATGGGAGTAGGGGACGGGCGGTTGTCGCCTGCCTTGCCTTCCGCCTTTATGTCTCGATCTGTAACGTTTAGAGGCCGTTTGGGGCCGTAACTGTTACAGATTGAGACAAAGAGGTGCAATGCTGCACGAATGTCTCGATTTGTAACGTTTGGCGGTCAAAAATCGGTCTTCCTGTTACAGATCAAGACGTTTGCCGACGGCGGCAACGGTGACAATGGCCCATTTCTCCGATGTGGTGGTGATGGAAGTGTCTAATACCGTTCTTAAACACAAGTATGCAACACGTAACACCTTGGCGCGAAATAGGATGCTAGCCAGGCTCACGGAGGCGGCTGAACAAGGCGTGCTGCTTGTGACACACGACAATGCCGAGCTCATGTGGCTGCGGCGTCATGTGGGAACCGATGATATTGCGGAGCCCGAGCCGTATTTGTTCTGTTTTCAACATGATTGGGATGCGTTGACGCCGGCGGAGCGAGCGCTGCGTACCATCAAAGGGCTTGCGGAGTTTCATCCCGATTGGGCGTTTTGGGGTTATGACGCGGCACTTTTGTGGGGTTTGGAGGTGCCGAATGATCTGCTTGGGCCGCGATTTCTTGTTAAGACAGGTTACTCGGTGCCGCTGAGTGCAGGATGTCGGCTGTTGCGTCCGCAGGCGGCGGGTGCGCTTGAACAAGTCGACGGCGTGCGGGCGACGCCGTTTTGGCGCACGGTAGAGGATTGCCTGCTGCGCGCGCCGTTTTCGTATGGCTTGGCGATTGCCGATTCTGCGTTGCGAGCAAAGGGCGTATCGCGCGATGACTTTTGTGAGCGGCTTCGTATGGATTGTGAAGGCAAGCGCGGGCATCGCAGAGCGCAGGTGATTGCGTCGTATGCGGACGGGCTGTCCGAAAACGGCGGCGAGTCTCGATTTCGGGCGTTCTTTATTGCGTACGGTTTTCCGGTGCCAGAGTTGCAGGTGGAGTTCCGTGATCCGCTCAATCCGACCAGCGTGTTTCGAGTCGACTATTTTTGGCGGCTCGAGGACGGGACATGTGTCATCGGCGAGCTCGATGGAAAGGGAAAGTATGCCTTACAGAACGACGAGGGCCGGGAGTCGGTCGACCCATTCGTGGCAGAACGTCAACGGGAGTCCCATCTGACGATGCTCGGACATAAGGTACTGAGGTTTACGTTTGATGAGCTCAAGAACCCGGGGAAGCTGGCTGAAAAGATGAGACTGGCGGGCATTCCGCGACGGGCCGATTTGGCTGAGGAATGGAGACGCCAGTGGTATGGGTGCTAAGGGGTGCGGCTGACGCGGGTGTGGTTGTTCCTACCGAGTTTGTCTCGATCTGTAACAACAAGGGGCCGTTTGGCCTCGTAACTGTTACAGATCGAGACAGAAGGTTGGCTGCCGCTAAAAGATCTCAATCTGTAACATCTAGAGGCCGAAAACCTGTCTAACTGTTACAGATCGAGACAAAGGTTGGACGAGGTGCCGAAAGATCTTGTTCTGTAACATTTGGCTGCTAAAACCCGGTCCACCTGTTACAGATTGAGACATTTCCCGGACGTCGCTGGGGTGGGACTGCAACGCGTTCCGTTCTCCGTATCTCCTCCTTTCTCCGTTAACCGATATGTCCGCAGCAATCCCGCTGCACTGGGTAATAATGGACAAATGTTCAAGTTAATCGTGAGGGAGGAGCTCGATATGGCGACTGCCGATCGTCCCACGTTGTTTATCAATGCGACCGTCCTGGATGGCTCGGAGCATATGGAGCCGCAGCCCGATATGGCCGTGGCCGTTGAGCGCGGTGTCATCACCTGGATTGGTCCGAGCGCCGTGGCGCAAGCACCTGCAGGTGCCGAGGTTATCGACCTGGCCGGCGCGTACCTCATGCCGGGCCTCATCAATATGCATGTGCATCTGTGCGGTTCGGGCAAGCCGGTTTCGGCGGGAGATGCCGGCGCGCTGATGAAGAAGCTCGACAATCCCGTGGGCCGCGCCATCGTGCGCCATATCCTCAAGGGCAGCGCTCAGCAGCAGCTGGCAAGTGGCGTGACTACGGTGCGCGGTGCGGGCGACCCGCTGTTTGCCGACATCGCCGTGCGCAACGCCATCGACGCCGGCAAGTATCAGGGTCCGCGTCTGGTGGCGCCGGGAACGGGCGTCACGGTGCCGGGCGGCCATGGCGCGGGCTTGTTCGCCCAGGTGGCCAACAGTCCCTTCGAGGCGGCCGAACAGGTGCGCGACTTGTACGCGCGTGGTGCCGACGTCATTAAGCTGTTCGTGACGGGCGGCGTGTTCGACGCGACTGAAGTGGGCGAGCCGGGCGTGCTGCGCATGCCGGTCGATGTCGCCGCGGCGGCGTGCAAGGCGGCGCACGAGGTTGGCCTTCCGGTCATGGCCCATGTCGAGAGCACCGAAGGTGTGAAGGCCGCGCTTCAGGCCGGCGTCGACACAATCGAGCACGGCGCTCCGATGACCCCCGAGATCATGGAGCTGTATCACGGTGCCGCAGGTACGCAACTCGAGGGACGCGCGCCGAGTGTGACCTGCACCATCAGCCCGGCGCTGCCGTTTGTGTTGCTCGATCCGGAAAAGACTCATTCGACTGACACGCAAAAGAAGAACGGCGACATCGTGTGCTCGGGCATTATCGAGAGTGCTCGTGCGGCGCTAGAAGCCGGTATCAAGGTAGGCCTGGGCACGGACTCGAGCTGCCCGTTCGTGACGCAGTACGACATGTGGCGCGAGGTGGCCTACTTTGCCAAGTACGCGGGCGTGAGCAATGCGTTTGCGCTGCATACGGCCACGCAGGTCAATGCTGAGCTACTGGGCCTGGGTGACGAGACCGGTACGATCGAGTGCGGCAAGGCGGCCGACATTTTGACGACGCGCGAGAACCCGCTCGATGACCTGTGCGCTCTGCGTGAGCCGATGCATGTGATGTGCCGCGGTGACTTGGTGCGCAAGCTCAAGGTCAAGCGTATCCCTGAGGTTGACGCGGAGCTCGACGCGATTATGGCCATGCCGGCAAAAGCCCTGGCAGAGGAGCTCTCTCGCGACGGCGTGGCATAGACGGGACAAAGGGATAGCTCCGTTGCCGCATACAAAAAGCCGAGGTCTCAACACGAGGCCTCGGCTTTTATTTTGTCCTATGGTGTAGCGGCTAGGAGCGCGTTTCCATCTTGGCATGGCACTTGGGGCAGGTGACGCGGATCTTGCCCTTGCCCTTGGGGACGGACAGCATCTGACCGCAGTTAGGGCACTTAAGGTACGCTGTGGTCTTGCGGCCCTTCCACATCTTCTTGGCCGTGCGCTTGGCACGTTCAAAGTCTTCCTTGCTGGTGCCGGCCGTGCGCGAGGCGTTGGCAGCTGCAGTCCCGCCGCCCAAGCTGGCGACGAACTTGCCGAGGCCGGGGACGTTCGCGGTCGCCGTGACAAAGGCATCGTTCTCCTTGCGGCGCGCGTCGATGTTTTTGGACAGGCCGCGCAGCACGCCAATCACGATAACGGCGATGGCGATCCAGCTGAGCCACTGGTGGTGGGCCATCGATCCGACCATCGCGAAAATAATTCCTATGAAGCCCAACACGACGGTGAGTTCGTCGGCGCCGTTGCGACCCTTCATAAAGTCATTCATGCGAATTGCCTTTCGTTCGATATGCTGCACGCCTTTATACCCCTTTTGGTGCATTGGGGACAGGTTAATCTGCACCAAGGTGGTGCAAACGTACCTGTCCCCCCCTGCACCAATTACTTGGCGAGCTTGTCGACGACGCGTTCGATCTCGGCGAGCTTGGCGGCTTTGAGCTCCTCGTCGCCCGATTCGATGGCCGAGGCGACGCAGCCCTCGATGTGTGCCTTCAACACATCGGCGTTGATGCGGGCGATGAGCGCCTGCGTGGCCATGAGCTGCGTGGAGACGTCGATGCAGTAACGGTCCTCCTCCACCATCCGCAGGATGCCGTCGATTTGCCCGCGTGCCGTCTTGAGCATGCGGGTCACCGATTTATGGTCTGCCATCATGGCGAGTCCTCGTTTCTGGTCAATCCTTCAAATGCCTCACCCTCAGTTGCGGTGAAATAGTTCCTGATTGAAGGCTTAAAGCGTTTAAACCGGAACTATTTCACCGCAACTTCTGAGGGGCTGGTTGGGCAGCGGTGTCTGTTGGTGCGCAGCTGCTACGCGGCGGTCACGGACAGGGCGTGGAACTTCTCGCCGGCGCCCTCGACGGCGGCGGCGAGCTGCTCGGCGGTCACGGTGTCGGCGCACTCTACCTGGACGGTCTGGGTCTCGTGATCGGCGTCGGCATCGGTCACGCCTGCCACGTTGAGCAGCGCCGTCTCGACAGTGGCGTCGCAGTGGCCGCACATAAGGCCGGAAGTCTTGATTGTGTAACGCATGGGTGTACTCCTTATCGATTGAGATTATCTGACAGTTTAGTCGTGAACAGCGTCATCTTAAAGGCGCGCTGAGGTGCCCGAGATTGCCCCGAAAGAGGAGCGAAGCGTACTTGGGTACGCGAGCGACGGTTTGAGGGGCAAGGTCGGGTGCTTCAGCGCGCCGTCTTAGGCTTAAAGGTTCGCAGGCGCAGGGCATTGCTTACGACGCACACGCTCGACAGGCTCATTGCCGCCGCGCCGAACATCGGCGAGAGCTGCCATCCGGTGAGCGGGAAGAACACGCCCGCCGCCAGCGGAATGCCGATGCCGTTGTAGAACAGTGCCCAGAACAGGTCCTGCTTGATGTTGCGGATCGTGGCGCGCGAAAGCTCGATGGCGCGGGCGACGTCCATGAGGTCGCTGCGCATGAGTACCACGTCGGCGCCCTCCTTGGCGATGTCGGCGCCGGTGCCGATAGCGAGGCCCACGTCGGAGCGCGCCAGGGCGGGGGAGTCGTTGATGCCGTCGCCCACCATGGCGACCTTGCCGCCCGCATCCTGCAGTTCGCGCACGTGACGTTCCTTGTCGGCGGGCAGGACGTCGGCGATAACCTGTTCGCTGGTGAGTCCCACGCGGCGAGCGATGGCCTCGGCCGTCACGCGGTTGTCGCCGGTGAGCATGCGCACGTCGACGCCGAGCTTGCGGAGCGCGGCGATTGCCTCGGCGCTCGTCTCTTTGACCTCGTCAGCCACGGCGATGGTACCAACGAGTTCGCCGTTCTTGGCAAAGAACAGCGGCGTTTTGCCCTCGGTAGCAAATTGCTCGGCAAGACCGGCGGGCACCCCTGCGCCCAGCTCGTTCATCAGACGAACGTTGCCGGCTGCGATGACATTCTGCCCCTCGCGCGCCGTGACGCCGCGACCGGGCACGGCGGCAAAGTCCTCGACCATGCGTGCGACGATTCCGCGCGTCTCGCACTCGGCCATAATCGCCTCGGCCAGTGGGTGCTCACTCTGGCGCTCTAGTGCGGCGGCAAGCTTGAGCAGCGCCTTTTCACTCATGGTGGGCGAACCGTCGGCACGCACGGCTGCTACGATGTCGGTCACAGCCGGTTTGCCGCGGGTGACGGTGCCGGTCTTATCGAGCACCACAGTGCCCACGTTGCGCAGATTCTCCAGCGCCTCGGCGCTCTTAAACAGGATGCCCATCTCGGCGCCCTTGCCGGTGCCCACCATAATGGCGACGGGCGTGGCCAGGCCCAGCGCGCACGGGCAGCTGATCACCAACACGGCCACGGCGGAGGTGAGCGCCTCGTTCACGCTGCCGGTCAGCGCCATCCACACCGCAAAGGTCACGGCCGAGATCGCAAACACCACGGGCACAAACACGCCGGCGACTTTATCGGCCATGCGGGCGATGGGCGCCTTGGTGGCGTTGGCGTCCTCGACAAGCTGGATGATTTTGGCGAGCGACGTGTCGGTGCCCACGCGCGTGGCGCGGAAGGTAAACGATCCGGTGCGGTTGACCGTGGCGGCGTTGACGGTGTCGCCGGCGGTCTTTTCCACGGGGATGGACTCGCCGGTGAGCGCGCTCTCGTCCACGGCCGAGCTACCCTCGAGCACCACGCCGTCGACAGGGATGGACTCTCCGGGGCGCACGCGCAGCACTTGGCCGGGAAGGATGCTGTCGACGTCGACGGTGGTTTCGGTACCGTTGTCGGCCACGATGGTCGCGGTCTTGGGCGCCAGGTCGATCAGCGCCTCGATAGCGCCGCCGGTCTTGGACTTGCTGCGCGTCTCGAGGTATTTGCCCACGGTGACGAGCGACAGAATCGTGCCGGCGCTCTCAAAGTACAGGTTGTCCATGCCCGTCATCATAGCCTCGTGGACCTGCCCGGCGGCCAGCTGGTCGGCCATGATGAACATAGCGTAGAGCGACCAGGCGATCGACGCGGTGGCGCCGACGGCGATGAGGGCGTCCATGGTGGGCGCGCCGTGCACGAGTGATTTGAAGCCGTTGATAAAGTACGCGTCGTTGACGTAGACGATGGGGATGAGCAGGACGAGCTCGGTGAGCGCCAGCGTCATGCTGTGGGTGTGGTCGGTGAAGACGCTGGGCAGCGGCCAGCCGAGCATGTGTCCCATGCCTATGTAGAACAGCGGAATGAGAAAGATGATTGAGATGATGAGTCGGGTGCGCATAGCGGAGGCAGTGGCCTCTAGCTTTTTGGTGGGCGACTCCATATGGGTGGCTCCGGATCTGGCTTGCGCGTTGCCGCTTGAGTTGGCGGCATCGGTGCCCGTGCTGACGGGCGAGGCCGAATAGCCCGCGCGGTCGACGGCGGTGCAGATATCGTCGGGGGAGACCTGCGCGGGGTCATAGTCGACCATCATGGAACCGGCGAGCAGGTTGACCGCGACGCTTTGGACGCCGTCGAGCTTGCTCACGGCGCGGTCCACGTGCGCCTGGCAAGCGGCGCATGTCATGCCGCCCACGTCGAACTTATCTTGAGCCATGGCTTCTCCTTTCTGTGGCGTAGTGTTGGAATTGTTAACCTGCCGATACTATACACCCATACCCCCTGGGGGTGTCCAGTGGAGATTGAAATGTATGACATTCTGGTATTGGTCGAGGTGATAGCCAGGTCGGCGGACCGTAGCCGGTCTAATGTCTCAATCTGTAACAACTAGACCCGTTTTTGTCGAGTAACTGTTACAGATCGAGACATTACATCGAGCCACAACTTAACGTCTCAACCTGTAACGCCTAAGGACCGTTTTTCCTGCTAGATGTTACAGATCGAGACAAACCGTCCGCGGTCAACTCAAATGTCTTGATTTGTAACATCTAGAGAGGTTTTTGACCCCTTACTGTTACAGATCGAGACAATTGCCGGGGAGGGGTCCCGTCACGGCAAGACGCCCGCCGCCTAGATACAGAACCCGGGGATCACACAGGTTAGCTTGCTTGGCTTTTCCGCAGGCGTTGCGTACGTAAAGACGTCGCCGTCGTGCCCCACGCGGTTCATATAGAGCGTGCCTTCGCTCTCCGATGTGTCGGGGCTCACCGTGCGCTCCCACCAACAGGTGTCCTTGCCCTTCCACTGGCGGACCATCGTCTCGTTCGTGGAATACGGGCTCACCTTGAGCTCGCGGAAGAGCTGATACTCCCTGCCCTCGCCGTTGTAGATGTCTGCCAGGTAGTGATAGCCCTCGGTAAACGAATCGGGCGGTTGCGTACCGCACAGCTCGACCATGGCGGGCAGCCAAAGGGTTGCGGGCAACTCGCTCAGGCACGATGCGCTGTTGGCGGCGCCCACATTGTTCGAGACCTTCTTGACCCCTTTAATGAGTGCGCGCAACTCGTTGGGCAGCAGCTTAAGGCCGTCGCCGTTGAGCCATTCCCGCAGCTCGCAATCTGCCCAGCCGGCGCTCGGCGGTTCAGCCGCAGCGTTGCGCTCGGCAATACCCGCGTCGAACATAAACGTTAGTCCGGCCTTGCCCGTCCCGTCCAGAAGCTCATCGTGGCGGATGCCCACAAGCTGCGCGCCAACCTGCAGCCCGTTGGTGAGCGTGACACGCTTGGTACACGGATAGGGGATATGCCCATCGGCATCGAGCAGATGATAGCGCCTGGCAATCTCGCGTGCCTCGCTACGGGTCTCGGTGGCCTTAATCTTGAGCGAAATCTCCTGCAGCTGATCCCAAGTGTAGTCGTCAAGTGAACTGCGGATGCCGTCCAGGTAGTCGGGGATGCCAAAGCCATGGGTTGCCGCCCCGATAACGCCTAGCCCCGCAACGGCTGCGACAACGCCACCGATAATAAAGCGGCGGCGGGTCATGGCATCGTGCCGGGCCTGCTCCAGGATCTCTCTCGCGCGCTCGCCGGCGACGTCGACCTTAAGGTGCGTACCGGAGTCGATGTCAATTGCGGTGTCACTGCCCGCGCCCTCGCGGCCCTCGGATTCGGCATCGGTGAGGTATGCCGAGAGCACCTCGAGCATCTGCTGTTCGGTGGGACGATCACGCTGCTCGACTGAGATGCCTTTCATGATGATTTGGACGAGCGCCTCGTCGTCACTGCATCGCGGCTCGAGCGGCGCCGGCTTGGTCTTGGTCTTTATGAGGTAGAACGAACCGGTTGCCGCGGCACCCGTCGACTCCACATCGAACGGTTTGCGACCGCTGTAGAGCTGGTACAGAATGCTCGAAAGCGCGTAGACATCGATTGCCGGCGAGCGGCGAAGGGCCGCGATGCCTTCGATATCCTGCGTGAGCATCTCGGGCGCGGCGTATGCGGGCGTGGCAAAGCGCCAGATGTCGGCGCGCCGGGTGATCGTGTCATCGCCGAGGGCCATGGTCGCGGAGCCCATGTCGATGAGGCAGGGGTCAAAGGAGCAATCGACGATCTGCTGCTCGAGCGTTCGACTGGTGGTACGGAACATGATATTGGCGGGCGACAGGTCGCGATGGACGACCGGATTTACGAGTCCCTGGGTCACCAGGAGTGCGCGAAGCACGGCGTTTCCAACGGCGGCCACCATCTGGGTGGTTAGCCCGCCCGAGGCATCGTGCGGAAGCAAGGGCAGCGCCTGCTTGAGCGAGGTGCCCTCGACCCACTCCATGAGGATGAGCGGGTCGTCCTCGCACGATCCATAGCCATAGACGCGCGGAAATCCGCGCAGGTGCGAGACAGTGCACAGATGACGGTACTCCTCGAACAGCGCGGCGGTATTGGCCAGGTGCGCAGCCGCTTGCTCGGCGGAGCGGTCGGGGGCTTGGCCGGAAAGGATGGCATTGTCCTTGAGTAGCTTGACGGCAAAGACCTCGCCGCTCGTGTTGGTCGCGCGCAGCACGTGCCCGATGTTGCCGTTGTTGCGGTGGGCCGTCTGGAGAATAAGCGTCATAAACCGACGCTTGGCGTCGTCCTCGGCGCTGGGGTCGACCGCCACGGCGGTATCGAACGTATCGAGACGGACGAGTTTGTCGCCATAGGCGCTATCGGTAGTATCCATGGCGTTCCTTTGTCTGGCATGGGTTGCCGCACGTTTACGCGAGCAGTGCGGATATCGGTAAAGTACCATGATAGCCGCACTGCCCACGTATACCGCTGAGCATTGTCGTTTACGACACAGAAGGTAGAAGACGAAAGACGGACGGCGACCGTCTTCCGATCGCTGTCCGTGCTAGTCCACAATGACAAGGAATGTCGTGTAGAGACCCAGATGGAGCCTGTCGCTGTTGGCGATTTCCACGGGGGGATAGACTTTGCCGGGTTCGCGTTGGTCGCGCGGCGGCTCAATCACAATATCGCCGTCGCCCGCGCCCGATTCGAGCACTGTGCCGTTGGTCGATCCAAGGCCCTGGGCGTACCAGTGCTCACCCTCGAGCCAAATGCGAAGATGCTCGCGCGAGGCGTCGGCGCCTACATCGGTGATGCTGGGCGAGGTTTTGGGCAAAGAACCAATCACGGTGCCGCGCGGATCGCGTGTGAGGGGATGGATTTGCATGTCGGCGCAGTTGTCGGCATGGGTTCTGAGCAGACCGAGGTTGGGAGCGACGGTGTGCGGCTGCTCCAGGCTGCTCATAAAGCCGCGTCCGACGGTAGTTTCGGTGGTGCCAAAGTGCCCGCCCGTCTTGCTGGCGCAAAAGCGCTCGACGGTGGTCACGCCCTGAACGGGATCGGCGAGCGCCCCCGTTGCCACAAAGAGCATAAGGTAAAGCGTGCTTTTCTCGCGCACGGCATTGCCGTCAAAGTTGTCGATGCGATTGAGGGCATTTGCATATAGGCGGCTGTCCAGCTTGTAGCTGGCGAGAGCCGACATCATTTCGTTGGCGGCCGGACCGCGATAGTGCTCGGCGATTGCCCGATAGGCGGACTCGCCGCCGCCGAGCTTGCTGCAGATTGCCGAGGAAAGGTTGAGCGTGGTGACGGTAAAGTCGCTGTAGATGGAGGGCGCGCACTGGTCAGGCTTGCGATGGACGATGTAACGGGTGAGATACGAGCGGTTGGAAGAGCATTTCTCGAGCAGGGTACTGCCGAGATAAGAGTTTCCATTGATGAGCATTCGGGCGATCTCGAGATGTTTAAGACCGCCGAACGAGCGAATATCGTTATAGAGGACCGAGCAAGGCGTCTCTGCTGCCACGGATACCTCCTTTGATTGCTTCCTAGCCAATATGGCGATAGGAATTAATGGCCCCCGGTGGGCGACGTATTAAATGGCTGCGCAATATATAGCGTAACCAAAGCAACATTATAGGCCACATGTTCGAAATTGCAGGAAGACCGAGAGATTTTGGTTGGACTGAACGGAAATCCCCCTCTGTCTTGTTCTATAACATTTGGACCCGGTTTTGCCCTGCATCTGTTACAGATTGACACAATCGGCCAGGCCCACCTCGTCCGCCTCGTCATCTGTGGTTTACGTGGGGGCATGCGAAGCGCGGGTATACTAACCGGCGGCGAATCTGCTCCATCGCTTAGAGCTGCTGCGTCTGGACGGCGCGTGATAGGGCTGCCAAAGCGATCGCCAGCGTGCTGAGCAACGTCCTCTCTGTGCGCACCTGTTTTTGTATGTATTAGCGCACTACCAAGCACGCTCGCGCGGCCGCATGCCGTGCCCATAACGCGTGCAGATAAGGAACAACAACATATGCGTAATTCTGTATCCGACGTCACGGACGCCGAGATTCTGGACGAGGCCCGCGAGGCCATGACCCAGGCTGCCTTCGATGCTGCCGACAAGGCCAGCGCCGCCGAGACCGTCGAGTCCGCGACCGAGAACCTGCCCGCCTTTGACGAGCTGGGCCTTTCCGACGAGATGCTTCGTGCCATCGAGAACCTGGGCTACACGGCGCCCACGCCTGTCCAGGCTGGCTCGATCCCCGTGGTGCTCGAGGGCCGCGACCTGCTTGCCGCCGCCCAGACCGGTACCGGCAAGACGGCCGCCTTTTTGCTGCCGACCATGAACAATCTGGAGCACATCGCTCCTCCCAAACCCGTGCGCGAGCGCGGCGGCCGCAATCGCCGCCGCGGTGCCAAGAAGCCCGAGGGCAACGGCCGTGGCCCCGTGATGCTCGTCATCACCCCCACGCGCGAGCTTGCCCAGCAGATCGACGAGGTCGCCAGCAAGATCGCCGACGTTACGGGTCATGTTGCCGTGACCGTCGTGGGCGGCGTGAGCTACAAGCCGCAGACCGCGGCGCTCAAGTACGGCTGCGACATTCTGGTCGCCACGCCGGGTCGTTTGGTCGATCTGATCGAGCAGGGCGCCTGCCACCTGGACGAGGTCAAGGTGCTGGTGCTCGACGAGGCCGACCGCATGCTCGACATGGGCTTTTTGCCCGCCGTTCGCCGTATTGTGCGCGAGACGCCTGCCGAGCGCCAGACGCTGCTGTTCTCGGCCACGCTCGACGAGGAGGCAGTGGGCGAGATCACCGACCTGGTGAGCGACCCGGCCCGCGTGGAGATCGCGCCCGCCACGTCGACCGCCGACACCGTCGACCAGTTTGTGTTCCCGGTGTCCATCGAGGCCAAGAACAACCTGCTGCCCGAGTTCCTCAAAAAGGAGGGCCCGGAGCGCACTATCGTCTTTATGCGCACCAAGCACCGCGCCGACAGCTGCTGCCGTCGTCTGGAGCGCACGGGCATCAAGGCCGCCGCGATCCACGGCAACCGTAGCCAGGCCCAGCGCGAGCGCGCGCTTTCTGCCTTCCGCGACGGCACCGTCGACGTGCTGGTGGCGACCGACGTGCTCGCCCGCGGCATCGACATCAGCGACGTGCGCTACGTCGTGAACTTTGACGTGCCGGCCGAGCCGACCGACTACATCCACCGTATTGGCCGTACGGGACGTGCCGGCGAGCTGGGCTGGGCCATTACGTTTGTGACCGAGCAGGACGTCGATGAGTTCTACGAGATCGAGAAGCTCATGGACAAGACGGCCGACATCTATGACGCCGGCGACCTGCATGTGGGTCCCAACCCGCCCGCGGTTGACCCCGAGCGCGACCCTGCGGCCTTCAAGGTGAAGAAGAAGACCAAGCGCGGCAAGTCCAAGAGCAAGAAGAAGCTTGAGCAGGCACGTCGCGACGGCAAGCGCAACGGCGATGACTACGGCGATGTGGCCGGTCGTTCCAACCGCGGTCGCGACGAGCGTCGCGGCGACGGCGAGCGCCCGAGCCGTCCCAAGCGCGGCGGCAAGACCCGCGTGCGCGAGGGCGTTCAAGCTCGCGTGGACGAGGCCGTGGAGAGCGTGGCTCGCGAGGTGGCTGCCGAGGAGCGTGCCGGTGCTGTTGAGCAGGGCCCGCGCGGCAACCGTGCCGAGCGTCGTGCCAAGCAGTTCCAGGGCGAGGCACACCGCCGTCGTCGTGAGGACGAGGACCGTGGTGGCCGTCGTCGTGTTGAGCGCGAGGACGAGGGCCGCGGTTCGCGCGGCGGCAAGCGCGGCTCGAGCGACCGTCGTCGTTCCGGTCGCGATGGCGAGCGCGATGAGCGCTGTGGCGGCGAAGGCCGCGGTTCGCGTGACGAGCGCGGTACCCGCGGCAACGGTGGCCGCAGCGGCGCCGGTCGTTCGAATGAGTCGCGCGATCGTCGCGACCCGCGTGCCAGCCGCGATCGTCGCGATGACTGGCGCAACTACGACGACACCCGCGAGGAGCGCCGTGGCGGCTACCGTGGTGGTCGCGGCGGCAACCAGGCCGGCTCCCGTGGCGGCCGCGCCGGCGGTCGCGATAACCGTGGCAGCTATGGCAACAATCGTGGCGGCAAGCGCGGCGGCAACTCCCGTCGTCCCGGCGACGGCGGCGGCAAGCGCAAGTAACATACGCATCGCACGCTAGAGCGAGGCGAACTAAGGGCCCCGAGCAACTACGCTCGGGGCCCTTTTTGGTGCAATGGGGCCAGGTTAATCTGCATCAACGTCTTGAAGTTGCGGTGGAATACGGACTGTTTTGGCCTTTTGAGCGGCTTTGCAGTCCCTATTTCACCGCAACTCATGATTGGTGCAAACAAACCTGACCCCATTGCACCAGAGCAAGGAGTGTCCCCGGGTGCCGGCAGAAAAGGAACGTCCCTAAGTGCCGCCTAAATACCGTTCATCGGTCATAATGGTTGCTCCGGCTTTGGACTTGGTCTACAATAGCTCCCGTCAAAAGAAATGCGGAAGGTTACCGAGTCCCTCGGACGTGGGCCTAACCAAAGTCTTTGAACGGGTGTGTCTCTATGGATGCATTCGCTTGATTTTGGTTGGGCTATATTTATGAAGGGACATGCCACCATGGGTTTCTTTTCTCGCCTGATGGGCGGTTCGGATGAGCAGAAGACTGCAACTTCCGAGTTCGAAATCCTCGCTCCCGTTTCTGGCGAGCTTGTTCATCTAGAAAATACCAATGACCCCGCTTTTAGCAGCCGTGCCGTGGGCGATGGCGTTGCCGTGGTTCCCCAAGAGGGAACGGTGTGCGCTCCTGTTTCCGGCACCGTCGCGGCGCTGTTTCCGACTGAGCACGCGCTGGGCATCATGTCCGACGACAGCTCTGCTCAGGTGATGCTGCATATCGGAATCGACACTGTTAAGCTTGAGGGCAAGGGCTTCCATGCGCTTGTTGCTCAGGGTGACCATGTCGACGCGGGCCAGCCCCTCGTCGAGGTCGATTTCGACGCGGTCCGCGCCGCCGGCTTCGATCCCACGGTCTTCGTTATCGTGTGCGAGCGCTCGGAGAACTCGACTCTTCGTGAGCATGCTTCCGGCCCTGTTGCTGTTAAAGAGCCTGTCGTCTGGCTTTCCGAGTAAATTCTTGTGGTGGGTACCGTGGTTATCAAGCGAGTTTTTAACAACAACGTCGCAATGGTCACTTCGGACGATGGCTCCGAGCTCATCGTCATCGGTCGAGGCCTCTGCTTTGGCCGTCATGCCGGCGATGCCATCGACGAGGCGTCGATCGAAAAGACCTACGCGTTGCAGGAGGGAACTTCTCAGGATTCGCGTACGATTGACCGCTTGGCACATCTTTTGGAGTCCATCCCCACCGTCAACCTCGTGATTGCCGAGGACATTGTTCAGATGCTCCGTCGAGAGCTCAATGTTGATATCAACGACAAGATTCTCATTGCTCTCGCAGACCATATCAGCCTTGCTTTGGAGCGCGAGCGCAAGGGCGTCTCCTGTGAGAATCCGTTGCTGCTCGAGATCCAGCAGTTCTATCGCAAGGAGTATGCACTTGCGGGCCGTGCGCTGCAGATTATCAAGGAGTATATGGGCATCCAGATGAGCGAAGAAGAGCAGGGTTTTATTACGCTGCATATCGTCAACGCCACCATGCCGCAGCGCTCCGACCGTTTGATTGTTTCGGTCCAGCTTGTTCGCGACGTGCTCGCGATTGTTTCCAAGCGCTATGCTACGACCCTCGATGACACCTCGCTGCCTTACGAACGTTTCGTTCGTCACCTGCAGTTTTTCGCACAGCGAGCGCTCGATCCTACGGCAGGGCAAATCAACGGAGACGCGCTGTTCCGAATCGATGAAACGGCGTATCCCTGTGCATTCTCGTGCGCGGACGCCATAGCCGCCCACTTGTCGTCTACCTATAACGTTGTCGTTACCGATGCTGAGAAGAGTTATCTCGCATATCACATTGTTAACCTGCTTGGAGAACCTGGTCTCTAGGCATAACGTGCCCACACATCGATTGATATAAGGCAAGGCTCACGGTCTTGTCCAGGGCACATCTGTCTTAATTTGCGGAAAAGGAAGGGGAGTACCGCTATGACCGCAAAAAAGAAGTTCAATTTCAAAGCGCCGTTGGAGGTGTTCGCGAAGTCGATCGTTCAGCCGATGATGTATCTTTCGGTTGCCGGCATCCTGCTCATCGTGGGCATCATTCTGACCAACAAGACCATTTGCGCTTTGGTCCCCGTACTGGGCTCCGGTCCGTTCCAGCTTGTGGGCGCCGTTGTCTATCAGTCGCTGATGTTTATCATCAACAACCTCTCGATTCTGTTCTGCGTGGGCATCGCCGGCGCCATGGCAAAGAAGAACAAGGGCCATGCTTCGCTGATTGCCCTGATGTCGTTCTTCCTGTTCCTGCAGGCTAACAACATCGTGCTCAACGCCACCGGCTCTCTTGCCGATGCGAGCGGCATGCTCGGTCTTACCGGAACCGGCCAGGCCACCGTTATGGGCATTCAGGTGCTCGATACCGGCGTGTTCGGCGGCATTATTCTCGGTTGCATCACCGGTGCCGTGTTTAACAAGTACTCGAACAAGCAGTTCCCCATTGCCCTTTCGATGTTCTCGGGCGTTCGCTTCCCGTTCCTGATCATGATCATCATTTCCTGGATCATGGGCGCTGGCTTCTGCATCGTTTGGCCTCCGGTTCAGGGCGCCATCTCCTCCGTTGCCGGCATCATTAAGGAGTCGGGCAACATCGGTCTGTTTATCTACGGTATGCTCAACAAGCTGCTCGTTCCCACCGGTCTGCACCACCTCATCTACACCCCGTTCCAGTTCTCCGATGTGGGTGGCACCCTGACGCTGGGCGATCAGGTTATCGCCGGCGCCTACCCCATCCGTGTCGCCGAGATGGCAATGACGGGCCAGCCCTTCTCCGATAGCACCTACTTCAACAGCTACACCTTCAACAACCTGTGGCCCTACATCGGTATCGGTCTCGCCTTTATCGTCACCGCTTACAAGGGGAACAAGGATAAGACCAAGGCCGTTATCATCCCGCTGATCATCACCGCCGTGCTCTCCTGTGTCACCGAGCCCATGGACTTCCTCTTTGTCTTTGCCGCTCCCGTGCTCTTTGTCGTTCACTCGGTTCTTTCCGGCATCTTCCTGGTCCTGCTCAAGGTCCTCTCCGTGCCCGCTTCGACTGCAGGCGGCATCATCAACATCGTGGTTTCCAACCTGGTCCTCGGTGTCGACAAGACCAACTGGCCGGTTATGCTGGTGCTTGGAGTCGTCAACGCCGCTCTGTACTTCTTCCTCTTCACCTTCCTCATCAAGAAGCTCAACCTCCACACGCCTGGTCGCGAGGAGGAGTCCGAGCTCGCCGAGTCCGTTGCCGAGGGCGAGGCCGCCGCGTCTGTCGCGGTGAAGCAGGGCGCTGTTGCCGCGGCTCCCGCAGAGGGCGTCGATGCAGGTATTGCCGACCTGGTCGCAGGTCTTGGTGGCAAGGACAACATCGAGGAGCTCGAGAACTGCTTTACGCGTCTCCGCGTGAACGTTAAGAACCCGGACCTCATCAATGAGGACCTCATCAACCACGTGCCCAACAGCGGCATCAACCGCAACGGCAATAATACCCAGATCATCTTTGGCATGAAGGTCGCCGAGATGCGCGACAAGGTCGAAAACGCAATTGAGAAGGAGCAGTAAACAATGATCATTACTCTGTGTGGTGGCGGATCCACCTTTACCCCCGGCATCGTCAAGTCCATCGCCCTGCGCAAGGACGAGCTCGACGTTGACGAGATTCGTCTGTACGACATCAACGAGGAGCGCCAGCGCAAGATCGGCGTGCTCGTGGACTGGATTTTGCACGAGGACCTCGGCCTGGACATCAAGCTCACGGTGACCACCGACAAGGAGACGGCTTTTACCGACGCGAGCTTCGTGTTTGCCCAGATGCGCGTGGGCGGCTACGCCATGCGCGAGCAGGACGAGAAGATTCCGCTGCGTCACGGCTGCGTGGGTCAGGAGACTTGCGGTTGCGGCGGCCTTGCCTACGGCATGCGCACCATCTTCCCCATGGTCGAGCTGATCGATGACGTTGAGAAGTACGCCAAGAAGGACTACTGGATTCTCAACTACTCCAACCCCGCCGCCATCGTCTCCGAGGGCTGCCGTGTGCTGCGCCCGAACGCTCGCATCATCAACATCTGCGACATGCCGATTGCGATCATCGACGTGGTTTGCGCCGCGCTCGATATCGACAAGAAGGATGTTGAGTACGATTACTTTGGCCTCAACCACTTTGGTTGGTTCACCTCGATCCGCCACAAGGGCGAGGAGGTGCTCCCGCAGCTGCGCGAGTACATCAAGGAGCATGAGATTCTGCTGCCCGATTCGTACCTCAAGGGCATGGGCTCGCTCATGGCAAAGAAGCCCGAGGAGGCCACCGACGAGCACCCCGAGCAGAACCGCCACACCAAGGGCAGCTGGTACTACGTCTGGAAGGGCGAGTACGAGATCATGGAGTGCTTCCCGGAGTACCTGCCCAACACGTATCTGAACTACTACCTGCAGCAGAAGGAGTTCGTCGAGCACTCCAACCCCGAGCGCACCCGTGCTAACGAGGTTGAGGAGACGCGTGAGAAGAACCTCTTCGACGGTATCGATCACTACGAGAAGACGGGCGAGATCGACGAGAGCACGTTCTATGCGGGCAGCCACGGCGACTGGATTGCCGATCTGGCTATCGCTCTGAAGAACGACACCAAGCAGCGCTTCCTGGTCATTTGCGAGAACAAGGGCGCCATCCCCAACATGCCCTACGACGCTATGGTCGAGCTGCCTGCCTACATTGGCAAGAACGGCCCCGAGGTCATCAGCCGCGACAACATTCCGCTGTTCCAGCAGGGCCTCATGATGCAGCAGCTGAACTCCGAGAAGCTCATTGTCGAGGCTACGATCGAGGGTTCGTACGAGAAGGCGCTTAAGGCCTTTACGCTCAACAAGACTGTGCCGTCGATGAAGGTCGCCAAGGAGGTTCTCGACGACATGATCGAGGCCAACAAGGGTTACTGGCCCGAGCTTAAGTAAAAGCAACAGGGTCGCTGGCCGCATGCCTGAAGCAATGCCCCGCCCACGTGATTGCGTGGGCGGGGCATTGTCGTTTGGTAACGCGTTTTATCAAATATGGCATTTATCTGCGGTAATGTTCTATTTCACCGCCGAGGGTGACATTTCATACCGCCTGCCGAACTGCGTGGAGGCCTAACAACTTTATAGGTCAGTGTTGTGCGTGTAGCAACTTCGCCCGGCCTCGCCTCCGGGCTGCCGCATGAGAGGGGATCTTATGGCACGACTGCACGTAATGGAACGCAGCCACGCTCAGGCTGTCATGGACGACCTGCACGATGCGCTCGGACGTCGTCTGGCGGTGAGTTCGCTCGCCCCGTGTCCCGTTGAGTTTACGGCAGCGCTCGTCAACCTGTGCTCCACCCAGAGCTGCGGCAAGTGCACGCCCTGCCGTGTGGGCCTGAGCGCGCTGAGCGACCTGCTCGCCGATGTGCTCGAAGGCCGCGCCGACGAGTCCACGCTCAATCTGATTGAGCGCACCGCCCGCACCATCTATCTTTCGAGCGACTGCGCCATCGGTTACGAGGCCGGCGCCATGGCGCTTACGGCTATCCGCGGTTTCCGCGACGACTTTGAGCACCACATCCGCGAGCACTCCTGTGGCTTTGACCGCGAGGCCCGCGTCCCGTGCGTCTCGGGCTGCCCGGCGCACGTCGACATTCCCGGTTACATTTCGCTCGTCGAGGCCGGCCGCTATGCCGATGCCGTCAAGGTCATCCGCAAGAACAACCCGCTGCCGCTCGTCTGCGGTTTGGTGTGCGAGCATCCCTGCGAGATGCACTGCCGTCGCGGCATGGTCGACGATCCCATGAACATCCTCGCCCTCAAGCGTTTTGCCGTTGAGCACAGCGACCTCAACGATTACAAGCCCAGCGTGGCCGACAACACCGGCAAGCGCATCGCCGTGATCGGCGGCGGCCCGGCCGGCCTTTCCTGTGCCTACTACCTGGCCGTGATGGGCCATAAGGTGACCATCTTTGAGCAGCGCCACCACCTGGGCGGCATGCTGCGCTATGGCATTCCCAGCTACCGTCTGCCGCGCGAGCGCCTGCAGGCCGAGATCGACTGGATCTTGAGCGCCGGCATCAACGTTGAGCTCGATCACTCCGTGAACGGCGAGGAGCTCGCTCGCCTGCGCGACGAGTTCGATGCCGTCTACCTGGCCATCGGTGCCCATAGCGACAAGAAGCTCGGCCTTCCGGGTGAAGAGGCGCCCGGCGTGGAGTCGGCCGTCAAGATGCTGCGCGCCATCGGCGACGACGAGCTGCCCGACCTGAGCGGTCAGCGCGTGTGCGTCATCGGCGGCGGCAACGTGGCCATGGACGTGGCGCGCTCTGCCGTGCGCTGCGGTGCCGAAAAGGTGAGCATCGTCTACCGCCGTCGCATCTGCGACATGACGGCCCAGGATGCCGAGATTGCCGGCGCCCAGGCCGAGGGCTGCGAGGTTCTTGAGCTCACCGCACCGCTCGCTATTGAGACGGGCGAAGATGGTCGCGTGAGTGGTCTGCGCGTGCAGCCGCAGATTATCGGCGAGCCCCGTCGTGGGCGCCCGGCCCCGCGTGCCGCCGCGACGCCCGAGCGCGTCATTCCCTGCGAGCGCGTGTTTGTTGCCATTGGTCAGGACATCGATTCCAAGCCGTTTGAGGAGATGGGCATCGCCTGCAAGTGGGGCTGCGTCGTCACCGATTCGGACGGCGCCGTGCCTAACTTCGACGGCCTCTTTAGCGGCGGTGACTGCCAGACCGGTCCCGCCACCGTCATCCGGGCCATCAACGCCGGCCGCGTTGCTTCGGCAAATATCGACCGCTACCTGGGCTTTGACCACAAGATCAAGCTCGACGTTGAGCTGCCGACCGTGCAGTTTAAGGGCAAGCACGAGTGCGGCCGCTGCGAGCTGGGCGAGCGCGAGGCCGGCGAGCGCATCCACGATTGGAATCTGGTCGAGCAGGGCCTTACCGAGGAGGAGGCACGCCAGGAGGCAAGCCGCTGCCTGCGTTGCGACCACTTTGGCTTTGGCGCGTTCCGCGGAGGGAGGAACCTGGAATGGTAGAGCCCAACAACCCCACTGTCAGCGACAACACCGAAAGCGGAGCACTCAATATGGTCAAGCTCACTATCGATAATTGCGAGGTCATGGTACCCGAGCACACCACGATCCTGGACGCGGCCAAGTCCGCCGGCATCCAGATTCCCACCCTGTGCTACCTGCGCGATCTAAACGAGATCGGCGGTTGCCGCGTGTGCGTGGTCGAGGTTGAGGGCTGCGACCAGCTGGTTGCCGCCTGCAACAACTACGTGCTCGACGGCATGGTGGTCCACACTAACAGCCCCAAGGCCCGCGAGGCGCGTCGCACCAACGTGCAGCTGCTGCTGTCCCAGCACGACTCGCGCTGTACGAGCTGCGTGCGCAGTGGTAACTGCAACCTGCAGACCATCGCCAACGACCTGGGCATCTTCTATCTGCCGTACGAGCAGCACCTGGCGCGCGAGGGCTGGGATTTCGATTTCCCCATCATCCGCGATAACGACAAGTGCATCAAATGCATGCGCTGCATCAAGGTGTGCGAGAGCGTGCAGGGCTTAGGGATTTGGGATCTGACCAACCGCGCCACGCATACCGCCGTGGGCACCCGCGGGCGTGCGCCGATCGGCAAGACCGATTGCGTCGCGTGCGGCCAGTGCATCACGCATTGCCCGACGGGCGCCCTGCGCGAGCGTGACGATACCGAGACCGTGTTCGATGCCATCGCCGATCCCGACAAGATCGTGCTGGTGCAGATTGCGCCGGCCGTGCGTAGCGCCTGGGGCGAGGAGCTCGGCATTCCGCGCGAGGAGGCTACTGTCGAGCGCCTGGCTTGTGCGCTGCGCCGCGTGGGCTTTGAGTACGTGTTCGATACCGATTTCTCGGCCGACCTCACCATTATGGAGGAGGGCTCCGAGCTGCTCGAGCGCCTGGGTAAGGCCGCCAAGGGCGAGGGCGACAGCCGCAGCTGGCCCATGTTCACGAGCTGCTGCCCGGGCTGGGTACGCTTTGTGAAGGCGCGCTACCCGGAGTTTGTCGACAGCCTGTCCACGTCCAAGTCGCCGCAGCAGATGTTTGGCGCCATCGCCAAGACCTACTACGCCAAGGTGCTGGGCGTGGAGCCCGAGCGTCTGTTTGTGGTGTCCGTGATGCCGTGCACGGCCAAGAAGGCCGAGTGCGCGCTGCCGAGCATGGTGGGCGAGGACGGCACGCCCGATGTGGACGTTGCGCTGACGGTGCGCGAGACGGTGCGCATGATCCGCGCGAGCCACGTGAGCGTCGACACGCTGGTTGAGGAGCCGCTCGACACGCCGCTGGGCTTTGGCACGGGCGCGGGTGTGATCTTTGGCGCCACGGGCGGCGTGATGGAGGCTGCCGTGCGTTCGGCCTATTACCTGGTGACGGGCAAGAACCCCGACGCCGACTTCTTTACCGATGTGCGCGGCCTGGACGGCTGGAAGGAGGCCGTGGCCGGTATCGATGGCACCAAGGTGCGCGTCGCCGTGGCGCACGGGCTAGGCAACGCCGCCCGTCTGCTCGACGCGATTCGCGACGGCCGCGTGAGCTATGACTTCGTTGAGGTCATGGCATGCCCGGGCGGCTGCGTCGGTGGCGGCGGTCAGCCCATCCACGACGGCTGCGAGCTGGCAGCCGAGCGCGGTCAGGTGCTGTGGGGTCTGGATGCCGCTGCGGACATTCGCTTCTCGCACGAGAATCCCGATGTCCAGGCGTGCTACCGCGAGTTCTTGGGCGAGCCGCTCTCGCCGCTGGCCGAGGAGCTGCTGCATACCGACCATCACGCATGGACGATGCCTAACGAGGGGACGTGCTAGCGATGCGCGCGTTTGATTTTGAGATGTCGCGCCGGGGGTTTGCCTCGGCGCTCGCCGCGGGCGCCCTGTCGCTTGCGCTCGCGGGCTGTGGCGGCGGGGCTGCCGGTACCGGGTCCGCCGCGGGCTCGGCTGCCACGGACGGCGCCGGTGCTGCTGCAGAGCCGGTCGAGGTGCACGTCGCCTCGCTCAAGGGGCCGACCTCGATTGGTCTGGTGCAGTTTATGGACCGGGCGGCCGATGGTGCCACGGACAACGAGTTCGACTTTGCGATCAACACCGCCGCCGACGAGATTGTGCCCAAGGTCATTCAGGGCGATATCGACATTGCCCTGGTGCCGGCCAACGTGGCGAGCGTGCTCTACAACAAGACCGAGGGCGCGGTGCAGGTCATCGACATCAACACGCTGGGCGTGCTGAACGTGGTGACGGGCGACGCGAGTGTGACCTCGTTTGGCGATCTGGCGGGTCGCACCGTCTACATGACGGGCAAGGGCACCACGCCAGAGTACGTCATGAACTACCTGCTGGAGCGCGCGGGCCTGACCGGCCAGGTGGCGCTCGAGTTTAAGAGCGAGCCCACCGAGGTGCTGTCGGCCCTGCTTGCCGACCCGTCCGCCGTGGGCGTGCTGCCGGAGCCGTTCAAGACCGCTGCCATCGCCAAGAGCGAGGGCAAGCTGTCGGCACCGGTGAGCCTGACTGATGTGTGGGACGAACTGGCGGGTGACACGGGCTCCCGTTTGCTGACGGGCGTGACCGTGGTGCGCCGTGCCTTTGCCGAGGAGCATCCCGAGGCCGTGACGGAATTCTTGAGCTGCCATGCGGCGAGCGTGAAGGCCGTGAACGCGGCGCCGGCGGACTGGGCGCAGGCCGTGGTCGATGCAGGCATCGTGGATAACGCCACGATTGCCGAAAAGGCGATTCCCGGGTGCATGCTCGTGCGCCAGACGGGGAAGGATATGAAGGCGGCGCTCGGTGGGTACCTGCAGGTGCTGGCCGATGCGGACGCGAGCGCCGTGGGTGGCAAGCTCCCGGCTGACGATTTCTACTACATGGAGTAGCCCGTGCGTGCGTTTGCTCGACAAATGACGGAGCGTATGAAGGCGGTGGCGGCAGCAGGTGCCGTCGCCGCCTTTTGGCTTGCCGCGTGGATGCTGGTGGCGGCGCTGGTGGCGCAGCCGTTGATCTTGCCTGGGCCGGGTGTTGTTGCCCTGGCGCTGCTGCGCCTGGTGCGCGATGGCGGTACCTGGGCGATTTTGGCGGGCTCGGGCGCGCGAATACTGGGCGGGCTGGCGCTTGCCGCGGCGTGTGGTGGCGTGCTTGCCGGGATTTCGTCACGTTCGCGGGCGTTTGCGCACCTGGTGGCTCCGGCACTGTCGTTTGTAAAGGCGACGCCGGTCGCCTGCGTGGTGGTCCTGCTGCTCATTTGGCTGGGGTCGGCGCGCGTGAGCATCGCGGCGGTCTTTTTGATGGCGCTGCCGGGCGTGTATTTTTCGCTGGCCGAGGGCTTGGCACAAGTGGATAAACCGCTGGAGCAGATGTTCCGTCTGCATGGCGTGCGCGGCTGGCGCCTGTTTTGCGTCCATACCTGGCGCGAGGTGCTGCCGTTTGTGCTTTCGTGCGCCCGCGCCGTGATCGGCATGAGCTGGAAGGCCGGCGTGGCAGCCGAGCTGATCGGCATGGCGGTGGGCACCGTGGGTGAGCGCATCTATCAGGCAAAGCTTTTGATTGAGACGGCTGATCTGCTGGCGTGGACCGTGTTGGTCGTAGCCGCCTCGTGGGCGTGTGAGCGCGTGCTGGTGTGGCTTCTGCGGGTTTCGGGGCCCGTGGCGTGGCGCGCGGCCGTGCGGGCGCATGGGCATGGACTGCGCGGGCGTGCGGGGGCTGCGAGCGATGGCGCTGCGGCGGAGCTTGCGCTTGCCGTGGGCGATCGCGCGCCGTGGGCTCCGGCACTGGACGGTCTGGCGCTCAACGTGCCCGCGGGCGGGCGTATCTGTGTGATGGGTGCTTCGGGTGCGGGCAAGTCGACGCTGCTTGCGCTAGCGGCGGGGGAGTCCGCGCCGTGCTCGATGGTGTTTCAGGATGCACGCTTGGTCGAATCCGCCTCGGCGCTGGATAACGTGTTGGTGTGCGCCGATGCGCGCGTGGATGCTTCGAGCGCCGCGGCATTGCTGTGCCTGCTGGTGCCAGGGATCGACGTGCATGCTCGCGTGGCCGAGCTTTCGGGCGGGCAGCGCCGTCGCGTCGAGATCGCTCGAGTCCTGCTGTGCCCGGGCGGCGCCGTTATTCTGGACGAGCCCTTTACCGGTCTAGATACCGCCGCACGCGACGCATGCGCCGAGGCTGTGCTCGACCTGCTCGACGGCCGTATGCTGTTGCTTGCCACGCACGATGTCGCCGACGCTCAGGCCCTCGATATCTCGGACATCACCACGCTCTAAAAACTAACTCAGCAACAAAATGATCCATTTTCCTCCGTCCCCATGGGGTCGGGTGTGGTATTCTATCTGCGGGGTAATACTTAGGAATACCAAGTAATACCAACGCTGCAGAAACAAACTCCGGATGCGGGCCAATCGGGTTGCCTTCACAGCCCGTCGCCCAGCCGCGTGGCCCGCATCTATCCGCACTACCGTCGTTTCAAAAAGGAAGCGCCATGGCAGAACACATGACCCCCATAGTCGCGAAGGTCTTGCCCGAGGAGAAGGCGGCCTTCGCGGCGGCAACCCAGCTCGTGGGCACCACGCCGTCCAACGCCATCCGCATGTTTATCGCCGCGTTCAATCGCTGCGGCACCTTCCCGTTTGACATCTCGCCCAACGGGGCCTTTGGCAAAGAGTGTCCCCAACAGCTAGTCGTTGAAGAACGTCCCCAATGACTAGTCGTCGGGAGGAGGTTGGCATGCTCAATGCGATGATTTGGGCGCTTGCCTGTTTTGGCGTCGTCGCTGCCGATATTGCCCTGAGCGTCGTTTTGTTCTCCGCCCTTGGCGTCGCATCGGTGTTCATGGGTTTTTCGATCGATGGCCTCGACATTCAATTGCTTCAGGCCGTCGCGCAGGCGGCATCTTTTTTGATGGCGCTACTGTGGTGGCGTTATCTGTGGCCGCGTTCGTTTATGGCACGCCGGCAAAGCGAGCGTCCGCTTGGTGGGGGAGCGCGTGGGGCGTGGAAACGCATCGCCTGCGTTATCGTGATTGGCCTGGCCCTGCAGGTGGTCGTTGGCTACGTGACCGACGCCGTGCTGTCGCTGTTGCCCGAGGCCGCGGCCGACTACAGCGAGCTTGTCGAGGAAACAGGCATGGGCGACACCAGCTATCTCGCCGTCCTGACTACGGTGCTCGGCGCCCCATTTTGTGAAGAGCTGCTGGTGCGCGGCATTATTTTTGAGTTTTCGCTTCGAGCGTTTAATCCGCAGTGCCGCCCACTTTGGAAGCGCCGGCGTCGTGCGAGCGCGCAGGACGGAGCCATGGTGCCCTGGGCGGCCCCAAGCACGTGGGGTATCGCCGCGGCAATTGTGCTGCAGGCGGCAATCTTCGGTTTTATGCACATGAATTGGGTGCAGGGTTGCTACGCGGGTGCCGCCGGCCTCATCTTTGGTTGGGTGCTCGCGACGACCGGAAAGCTCCGCTACACGATTCTGTTGCACTTTGCCTTTAATGCCGGGTCGTATCTCATGGGGCTGCTGTGGTTTGTGGACACGCCGTTCGGCGTGGTGGTCACGGTTGCCATCGCCGGCGTCATCCTCGTTGAGGCAATGCGCTCGCTGCGCCACGCGTGTGGGACGGACGCAGCGAGCGCACCGCTGCCCTAGTTGCGGCGTCCGCCTCCGTTGGCGCCCTGACGCCCCTGGGCCGCGCGATTGCGACCGGCAGTGTTCTGTGCGCGCGACATGCCGCTGTGCCCCTTGCTACCCTTGGGCCCCTTGCCGGCGCCACCGTGGGCCTTACCGCCCTTCTTGCCGGTTCCATGCCCGCCGTTGGCAGATGTCTCGCCCGGGCGCGGCGGCACGGGACGAATCAGGCAATGCTTGGTGTAGCCAATCAGATCGCGGCGGCCGGCTTTTTCCAGCGCCTCGCGCACGAGCTTGTAGTTCTCGGGCTTGCGATACTGGATGAGCGCACGTTGCATGGCCTTCTCGTGCGGGTCGCGCGCCACGTAGATCGGCTCCATGGTGCGCGGATCCACGCCGGTGTAGTACATGCAGGTCGACATGGTGGATGGGGTGGGGTAGAAGTCCTGCACCTGCTCGGGCATGTAGCCCATGTCGCGCACGGCTTCGGCAAGGTCCACGGCTTCCTTCATCGTTGAACCGGGGTGGCTCGATATCAGATACGGCACCACGTACTGCTTGAGTCCGTATTCGCGGTTCAAGCGCTCAAATTTACGGCAGAACGCGTCGTAGACGGCGCGGCTCGGCTTGCCCATCACGGACAGCACCGCATCGCTCACGTGCTCGGGTGCTACGCGTAGCTGGCCCGAGACATGGTGCTCCAGCAGCTCGCGCAAAAACTCGTCCGAGGCGTCGGCCATGGTGTAGTCAAAGCGGATGCCGCTGCGGACGAAGACCTTTTTGACGCCCGGCAGCTGACGCAGGTCGCGCAGCAGCTGCGTGTAGCCGCTCTCGTCGACCACCATGTTCTTGCACACGCTCGGCCACAGGCAGCGCTTGTTCTTGCACACGCCGTGCTTGAGCTGTTTGTCGCAGGCGGGACGGCTAAAGTTGGCCGTCGGTCCTCCCACGTCGTTGATGTAGCCCTTAAACTCGGGATCGCGCGTGAGCAGCTCGGCCTCGCGCATGATCGAATCGTGGCTGCGCATCTGCAGCACGCGACCCTGGTGGAAGGTGAGGGCGCAAAACGAGCACTCACCAAAGCACCCGCGGTTGGAGCTAATGGAAAACTTGATCTCGGCAAAGGCCGGCACGCCGCCCGCCGCGTCGTAATCGGGATGCCAATCGCGTGCGTAGGGGAGTTCGGCAACCTCGTCCATCTCGTCGGTGGTGAGCGTCGCCGATGGCGGGTTCTGCACTACATAGACGCTGTTGGGGTAGGGCTCTACCAGGCGGTGTCCGGTGATGGGGTCCATATTCTGCTGCTGCACATTGAAGCTGCGCGCGTAGTTGAGCTTGTCGGCGGCAAGGTCGTCCCAGCTGGGCAGCAGGTCGTAGTCGTAGACCTCGTCGAGCGAACCCGTGCGGTAGACGGTGCCGTTGATATAGGTGATCTGATCGACGGGCAGCCCCGCGTCGAGCGCGTCGGCAATCTCGACAATCGCGTGCTCGCCCATGCCGTAGATGAGGATGTCGGCGCCCGAGTCGAGCAGTACCGAGCGCTTGAGCTTGTCCTGCCAGTAGTCGTAGTGGGCCAGACGGCGCAGGCTCGCCTCGATACCGCCGATGATGATGGGGGCATCCTTAAACGTCTGGCGAATGAGGTTGCCGTAGACCGTAACGGCTCGGTTGGGGCGGCGCCCCTCCTCGCCACCGGGGGTATAGGCGTCGGTGTGGCGGCGGTGCTTGGTCACCGAATAATGATTGACCATAGAGTCCATGTTGCCGGCACTGACGAGAAAGCCTAGGCGCGGCTCGCCGAGCACGGTGATGCTGGCGGGGTCGGTCCAGTCGGGTTGGCAGATGATGCCCACTTTGTAGCCGTGCGCGTCGAGGACGCGGCTGATGATGGCCATGCCAAAGCTGGGATGGTCCACGTAGGCGTCGCCGCAGATGTAGACAAAGTCGCACTGGTCCCAGCCGCGTGCATCCATGTCGGCTCGACTGACGGGGAGGAATTTATCGCGGCTCGGACGCCAGGGGCGGACGGGCGTCGCTTGGGAATGCTTGGTGCGGGCGACCGTGGCCTGCGCCTTGCCGCCGCGCTTTTGCTGCTGGCCCTGTTTGCCCTGCTGACTGCGCTGGTTGTTCTGAGCGTGCTGAGGCTTTTTTGCCACGATCCCTCCCGGTGTTTGTATGCTGCACGTAATTGTAACCAGTCTTTTTGGGACGGGGCTAAAAAGACTGGTGGAGTACATGGGCTGGCGGACCGGCGTGTCGATGCGGGTGCTGTACCCGCCGTTTGTTTCCAGGCTGTGTATCTGCACGTTGGAGAACCCGTCTCGCGCGCACGCCATGTTGTCAATGGGTTACAGTATGAACGGCGGCTATGTTTCCGCCAACGCACGAGAGAGTCGTCAACAAGGAGGATGCACGACGATGCAGCGTGCTAAACAGATGTCGGAGTCTATTGAGCTGGGCATCATCTTGGCGCTCGCCGGTGGCTTTATGGACGTGTATTCGTACATTGGGCGCGACCATGTTTTCGCAAACGCGCAGACGGGCAACATCCTGCTTGTGGGCGTGAGCATCTCGGAGGGCAATTGGACACTTGCGGGGCGCTACTTCTTCCCTGTGGTGTCGTTTGCCGTGGGCATTATGCTTGCCGACCTGGTACACGAACGGTTTGGCAGTGTGATTCACTGGCGCCAGGTGACGGTGTTCTTTGAAGCCGTCATCTTGCTGGGCGTGAGCTTTATCCCCGGTGGCGGTTACAACCTGCTCGCCAACTGCCTCACTTCGTTTGCCTGCGGCATGCAGGTCGAGAGCTTCCGCAAGATTCACGGTCATGGCATCGCTACGACCATGTGCATCGGCAACTTGCGCAACGCGCTGCAAAACGTGGACGATTACATCATCACCCACAGGCGCGGCTTTTTGGAAAACGGCCTGCTGTACTTTGGCGTGATCTTTACCTTTGTGTTTGGCGCCGTGTTGGGCAACTGGTGTATTGAGCGCATGGGCCTGCACGCCATCGTCGTGGCGAGCTTGCTGCTGTTTGTCGCGTTTGCCATCATGTTCATCGACCGCGAGCGCGACTTGCGCTTACGCTGGAAGGTTGCGGCCGAGGCTTGGAAAGAGGGCTGTCGAAAGTAACCGAATGCGGCAAAGGGGCTGTCCCTTTGCCGCAATATTTTTCATCACCTGTTGAAACGCTTTAACAAATTTGACGTTCTCACGCGTTTTTTGTTTCAAAAGCGTTAGGATGGGACTCATAGCGTGGGGCGTAATGGGTGCCCCGCACACGATGGGAGGCTATCAATGGCTAATCGTTTCGTTCTCAACACCATTTCTTATCATGGTTCCGGCGCCATCAAGGAGATCCCCGGCGAGCTCCAGCGTCGCGGCTACAAGAAGATCTTCGTCTGCTCCGACCCCGATCTGGTCAAGTTCGGCGTTACCGCTAAGGTGACCGACGAGCTCGACGCTGCCGGCATCGCTTGGAGCCTCTACTCCGAGATCAAGCCCAACCCCACTATCCAGAACGTCAAGGACGGCGTCGAGGCCTTCAAGGCCGCCGAGGCTGACGCTATCGTGACCATCGGTGGCGGCTCCTCCATGGACACCGCTAAGGCCATTGGCATCATCATCAACAACCCCGAGTTCGCCGATGTCCGCAGCCTCGAGGGCGTTGCTCCCACTAAGAACCACGCCGTGTTCACCATCGCTGTGCCGACGACCGCTGGTACCGCCGCCGAGGTGACCATCAACTACGTCATCACCGACCCCGAGAAGGTCCGCAAGTTCGTGTGCGTCGACACCAACGACGCCCCCGAGGTCGCCGTCGTCGATCCTGACATGATGGCTTCCATGCCCGCCGGCCTGACCGCTTCCACTGGTATGGACGCTCTGACCCACGCCATCGAGGGCTACACCACCAAGGGTGCTTGGGAGCTCTCTGACATGTTCCACTTTGAGGCTATTAAGCTGATCAGCGAGAACCTGCGTGACTCCGTCGCCGAGGCCAAGTCCGGCCAGCCCGGCTCCGGCCGCGAGGGCATGGCCCTTGGCCAGTATGTCGCCGGCATGGGCTTCTCCAACGTTGGCCTGGGCATCGACCACGCAATGGCTCACACCCTGTCTGCTCACTACGACACCCCGCACGGCGTCGCTTGCGCCATGCTGCTGCCGATCGCCATGGAGTTCAACAAGCCGGTTTGCGCTGAGCGCCTGGCCAAGGTTGCCCTTGCCATGGGTGTTGACACCACGGGCATGAGCACCGACGAGGCTGCCGACGCCGCTATCGCCGCCGTCAAGCAGCTTTCCGCCGACGTGAATATCCCGCACGTCTGCGAGGCTATGAAGGCCGACGAGATCGAGGTTCTGGCCAAGGACGCCATGGCCGACGCCTGCTTCCCGGGTAACCCGCGCGAGGCAACGCTCGACGACGTCATCGAGCTCTTCAAGAAGATCTGCCCGGCTGCTTAACCTGGTTCGGCGGGCACTGTTCAGAAGAGCTCGATGGGTCATCTCGCTGGGTAAATATTTGTGCGTGATGGTATCGTTGTTGGGGCTTTTACTGATTACGGGATGTTGACTTTGGAGTTGTGGATGGTGTCCCAAATGGATTCTACGCTTGGTTTCATTACTGACCAGCTTAAGACGCTGACTTCTATTGCCTCGCCTACGGGCTATACCCGTGCGGCGACTGATTATCTAATGGAAACGTTGCGCGATATGGGCTTTGGCCCTGAGCGTTCCAATAAGGGCAACGTGCTGGTTGAGCTTGGCGGCGAGGGCGAGCCGCTTGTGTTGGCGAGCCATGTCGACACCCTGGGCGCCATGGTGCGCTCCATTAAGGACAATGGCCGCCTGCGTCCCACGACGCTTGGTGGGCACCAGTGGTCTACGGCCGATGGCGAGAACTGCACCGTCTACACGCGTGACGGCAATGCGTACACGGGTGTGGTTCTCAACACCGAGCCTTCGGCGCACGTGGCCGACGAGCCGGTCAAGACCATCGAGAAGAACATGGAAATCCTGCTCGATGAGAATGTCGACAGCAAGGACGATGTGCTTGAGCTGGGCATTCAGACCGGCGACATCATCGCTATGGATCCGCGTACCACGGTGACGGAGAGCGGCTACATCAAGAGCCGCTTCTTGGATGATAAGCTGTCGGCGTCGATTCTGCTGGGTCTGGCCCGCGCCGTTGCTGACGGCGAGGTGTCGCTTTCGCGCAAGGTGTCCCTGCTCTTTACCGTGTACGAGGAGGTCGGCCACGGCGGCGCCTTCGTGCCGGCCGACACGCGCGAGATGATCAGCGTTGACATGGGCTGCGTGGGGGACGACCTGGGTTGCACCGAGCGCATGGTGTCGATTTGCGCCAAGGATTCGGGCGGTCCGTACAACTACGACCTGGTAACCACACTGTCCAACATCGCGCGCGAGCTTGAGCTCGATTACGCCATCGACGTGTACCCGCATTACGGCTCGGACGTCGAGGCCACGCTCTCTGCCGGCTACGACATCCGCCACGGCCTGATCGGCCCCGGCGTGTACGCGAGCCACAACTACGAGCGCAGCCACATGGACGGCGTGCGCAACACCTACGAGCTGGTTCGCGCCTACGTTCAGCGCTAACGATGCAGCGGCCTCGGCTGATACAGTAGTACCGACTGAGGCCGTCCTCTCTAAGTTGCGGTGAAATAGGGACTGTTTGGCGGTTTTAAACGCTCAAACAGTCCCTATTTCACCGCAATTTATGAAGGGGATGGGGCTACTTAAGTGCGCCGGTCACCGTGCCGCCGCCGAGGACGATGTCGCCGTGGTAGACTACAACGGCCTGGCCGGGGGCGATGGCTCGCTGCGGCTCGTCAAAAGTCAGCAGCATTTGCCCGTCTTCGCCGCGCGTAAGGGTCGCTGCTTGGTCTTTCTGACGGTAACGGTACTTGGCGCCCACGCGAATGCCGCCGGCATCGAGTTCTGCCTCCATGCGGTCGGCAGGGGCGCTCCAGATCCAGTCGTCGGCCGTGAGTGCTGTGGCCGTTAGGTCCTCGGCCTCGCCCAGATGCACGGTGTTGTTGGCGGCATCGACGCCCGTCACATACACGGGATGCGCCATCGCGACGCCCAGGCCCTTGCGCTGGCCAATGGTGTAGCGCAGCGCGCCGTTGTGGCGCCCGACCACGCTGCCGTCGCGCCACACAATGTCGCCCGGTGCAGCGGGATGTCCGCAGCGGCGCTCGATATAGCCCGCGTAGTCACCGTCTGGAATAAAGCAGATGTCCTCGCTTTCGGCCTTCTGGGCGTTGGTAAAGCCTTGCTCGGCGGCTATGCGGCGCACGTCGCGCTCTTTGTCTAGGCCTGCCAGCGGAAAGATCGTGTGCGCCAGGCGCTCCTGCGTAAGCGAATATAAAAAGTAGCTCTGGTCCTTTTTGGGATCTTCGCCGCGATGCAGCTGCCAGGTGCCGCCTACTGTCTGGCTTGTTTTGGCGTAATGACCCGTTGCGATGTAGTCGCAGCCCATGTCCAGCGCCGCACCGAGCAACGCGCCAAACTTTATGTGGCGGTTGCAGATGATGCAAGGGTTGGGCGTCAGCCCCTCCTGGTAGGCGTTCACAAAGCGCTCGATAACGCTGTGGTCGAAGGTCTGCTGCAAGTCGAGCACATGGTGGGGTATCCCCAGACGCTCGGCGACGGCCTTTGCATCGGCGATGTCGCGGTCGACTTTGCTCATACCCGTTGCAGGATCGGGCGCGGGGCAGGTGAGGCGCATGGTGGCGCCGACGCATTCGTAGCCCTGGCTTTTGAGCAGGTACGCGGTCACGCTGGAATCGACGCCGCCGCTCATGGCGACGAGCACGCGCTTGTTGTGCATGGGGAGGTTCTCCTTGGTGGCATGTGGCCAAAAAAGAAAAGCGGCGCGGGAGGCTGGTTCCGCGCCGCAGACATTGTAGCAAGTTCGGGCGTCTCGTGGGACACCCTGATTGGATGGGCTCAGGCTGCCGGGAGAGAGAGGAGACCGGCTCGTCCGTGGGCTCAACCTATGGGCGACAGGCCCTAGTCCTGGAAGAGCGCCGTGGACAGGTAGCGCTCGCCGGTGTCGGCAAGCAGGGCCACGATGGTCTTGCCCTCGTTCTCGGGGCGCTTGGCCAGCTGCAGCGCGGCCCACACGGCGGCACCGGACGAAATGCCCACGAGCACGCCCTCCTTGTGGCCCACGGCGCGGCCGGTCGCAAAGGCGTCGTCGTTCTCGACGGGGATGATCTCGTCATAGACCTGGGTGTCGAGGACGTCGGGCACAAAACCGGCGCCGATACCCTGGATCTTGTGCGGGCCGGCTTGGCCCTTGGAGAGCACCGGGGAAGTGGCGGGCTCGACGGCGACGACCTTGATTTCGGGGTTCTGCTCCTTAAGGAACTCACCCACGCCGGTCACGGTGCCGCCGGTTCCAACGCCGGCGACGAAGATGTCGACCTCGCCGTCGGTGTCATCCCAGATCTCGGGGCCGGTCGTGGCCTTGTGGATGGCGGGGTTGGCGGGGTTCACAAACTGGCCGGCGATGATGCTGTTTGGCGTCTCCTTCTGCAGTTCCTCGGCCTTGGCGATGGCGCCCTTCATGCCCTTGGAACCGTCGGTGAGCACGAGCTGTGCGCCATATGCCTGCATAAGCTTGCGGCGTTCGACGGACATAGTCTCGGGCATGGTGATGATCACCTTGTAGCCGCGAGCCGCCGCCACCGAGGCGATGCCGACGCCGGTGTTGCCACTCGTGGGCTCGATGATGGTGTAGTCGCCGCCGCGCACGAGCTTGCCGGCCTTCTCGGCCTCGTCGATCATGTTCTTGGCGACGCGGTCTTTGACGGAGCCGGCGGGGTTGAAGTATTCCAGCTTGACGAGCACGCGGGCCTTGAGGTCCTCATCGGCCTCAAAGTGAGTGAGCTCCAGAAGCGGAGTGTGGCCGATAAGCTGATCGATGGACGTGTAAACATTGCTCATGGTGAACCTCCAAAGTGTTCAAATGACTGGATACCGTGTGGTTTTACGGTGTGTGTAGCAGCGAAACCCACAAACCTTATGGGTTGTTCGTTTTGCTGTTGGCAAGCATAGTAGACAGTAAAGCCTAGTAACGCAATAGGAAATAGAAGATTATTACGAGTCGATTAACCATCTTGACCGGAACGGGTATTTTCAAAACCAATATTTCGGCTAGAATTTCTACGGACTAAATGACCGAAAGGCAGCACTATACATGTTGGTTTCTACTAAGGGCAGATATGCCCTGCGCGTTATGGTCGATCTGGCCGAGCACCAGGCAGCCGGTCGCATCCCGCTCAAAGAGATCGCGGCGCGACAGGGGATTTCCGAGAAATATCTCGAGAACATTTTGGCTACGCTCGTGCGCGCCAACATGCTCTCGGGCATGCGCGGCAAGGGCGGCGGCTATGTGCTCACGCGCCCGCCCGAGCAATACACGGTGGGCGAGATCTTGCGCCTGACCGAGGGCAGTCTGGCGCCGGTCGCCTGCCTGGATGGCGACTGCAAGGGCTGCTCGCGTTCGGATGAGTGCCCCACGCTCGACGTGTGGAAGAACCTGGACAAGCTCATCAACGACTACCTCGACGGTGTGACGCTCGATCAACTTGTCGCTCCCAACCATGGCTACGACTACGTCATCTAACCCACACCTGCATTTGGGGACGGGGTGGAAATGGTAGATTTTCTCGCCCTTTGAGACTTGGCAAATAAGAAGGCCGCCCATTTTTGCGATGGGCGGCCTTCGTTTTGGGCTGTTGAGACGGACACGGCCGGAATGGCCATTTTAGTCCTCGGCGATGCTGTCGAGGATGCTGCGCGTGATGGACACCAGGATGCTGCCCATAAAGGCCGATCCAAAGCTGGCGATGGAGATGCCGACGCCCAGCAGGTTGACCGACAGGTAACTCGCGAGCTCAAGCATAAAGCTGTTGACGACAAGCTGGAAAATGCCCAGCGTAATGATCGTGAGCGGCAGCGAGATGACCGTGAGGAACGGTTTGACGAACGAATCGACAATGTTCAGGAACAGTCCCACAAAGGCAAAGCAGACCCAGGTCTCGGCAAAGCCGAAGGGTTGGATACCGGGGACGAGGAACGTGGCGATCGCGATGGCGATCGAGGTGAAGAGCCAGTTAAGCATAAAGCGCATGGCGTGAATCCTTTCTTGCGCCGGGATTGCTGGCGTCGCGTGAAGCGGCTTACGGCGGCGACCTGGATGGTTGCGCGGGCGCGCCGCGGTGTTTGGGCGCCCATTGTCTCAAATATTCGTGGAGCTTACGTGCGCATATGGTTTCTAAACGGCGTTCGTCCTGAAAAACGCGCCGCTGGCAGAGAGTCTTGTCGCTTTAGTTTGGTGGTGTGCTACACTGCTACGGGCAAAAGCCACAGGCGTTGCCCTATTGCATAGAACGGGTGAACGATGCCCGATGTCAGTATCAACTTCGATGCCTTTTGGCGGGTTTGGCGGTGATCGATGAATATCGAGAACATGTTTGACAAGCCTGATGTCAAGCAGCTGGTCCACGCATTTACCCTTTTGGACGACGAGAAGGATATCCAAGCGTTTTTGACCGATATCTGCACGCCGCGCGAGATTTGCGACCTTTCTCAGCGTTTGCAGGTTGCGCGCTATTTGGACGAGGGCGAGCCTTATGTTGAGGTTCAGGCCCGTACCGGCGCTTCGTCCACCACGGTGAGCCGCGTTTCAAAGGCGCTGAACGGCGAGTACGGTGGCTACCGCAAGATCCTCATTAAGTTGGAGGATGGCGAGTAGGCCAGCGACAACATTGAATTACGAAGAACCGTCCCTCCGGGGGCGGTTTTTATATGCCTGCAATCGGCTGGTGCGTTGGGTTCAGGTTGCTTTGTACCAAAAGATGGAACTGCGGTGGCAATGTGTCCGCTTGGGCGGGTAGGATGGATGCATTGATTATTGCGAACGGTTTGAGCGGAGGACCATGCCTGTTCGAATCTATACCACCAATGCCGGCACGGATTTGAGCGATGCCGAGTCGGCGCTGCTTGCCGACCTTATTGCCCGTCACGGGCGTGCCGTGTTGCTGGCACCAACGTTTGCCGAGCTCGATCTGTGCCGTCATGATGCGGCGGAAGCCGGCATTTCGCTGGGTATCGACTACAAGACACCCGCATCGTGGCTTCGCTCGCTTTGGGAGCTTTTGGGCGACGGGCGCGGTTTCGTCGACAACCTGCAACGTCAGATGCTGTTTTCGGATATGATTGCCCGCCGCGACGATGCCGACCTGCAGCCGCTTTCGCGTAGCCAGGGCACGGTGCGCATGCTCGCGCGCATGGCCCGCGATGTGCTGCCGGGTGTGGCGGGGACGACGGCCGAGCGATGCGGTGGCAACAATTGCCAGCCTGAGCCAAAAAGCGATGCCGAGGCTCGTGTGTTTGAGCTTTTGCGTGCCTACGCGGGCGGTTTGGACCGTCGAGATATGGTCGAGCCCTGCGAGGCAGCCGACATTATGGCCGGTGCCCTGGTCGATAGCCTGCCGGCGTGCGCCCGCGCCGTATGCGTGCGCGGTACCACGTCGTTTACGCACGGTCTACTCGAGCTGCTGTCTGCCGTGGCGAACAATGGGGGAGAGGTCGTCGTGCTGCTTGCCCGCGAGCAGGCGGCGATGCGCGAGGAGCTTGCCACGGCATTTGATGCCCGCGGTGTGCTGTTTGAGATCGCGCCGCTGGGGGAGGACGCCGTCGCGTCTGATGTCGCTTGCGGGGCCGCCGCTCAGCCTGCCTTTATTGAGGTCGCCGGCCCCCATGCCCGTGCTCATGTCTATGCGGACGCCATCGATAAGTTGGTGAAAGCGCACAAGGAGTCCAAGGCCGATAAAGCTACTGCAACGCCCGCCGACCCCGTGCGCGTGCTCGTCGTTTCTGCCCGGGCACCCCAGCTGTTCGGCGAGCTCGCCGCCCGTTTGGCGGCGCGTCACATTGCGGCCGAGACGACTGAGTTCACGGCGTTTTCCCAATCCATCGCGGGCAGGCAGTTCACGGCGCTCGCCAATCTGATCGAGCGCATGAAGGCCGCCGACGAGGGCACCGCCTCCAAGACCGAGTGGTGGCCCGCGCCGGAGCTTACCGACTGGATTTACAGTCCGCTTTCGGGTGCCGACGCCGCCAGCGCGCGCACCTTCGACAAGAACATGCGCCTGTCGCGCGGCAAGACCGCCATGGCCGTCAAAAGCCTGCTGCAGAGCGTGCAGGGCCAGGTCGGGGGCACGCGCAAGGCCGCCAGCGATGAGAACTGGTTTAAGAACGTGCCGTGCGTGGTCTCGGACGTGTTCCAAGCGCTGTGGCGCGACAAACCCGTGACGGCGCTCAAGGCAATGCTCGCCGTCGCCGAGGCGTTGCCCGATCGCGCCCTTGGAGGCTTTGACGGTCAGGCTCGTCGCCAGGCGGAGACCGCCCTACTGCGACATGCCATCGACATCCTTATGAACGACGCCCGCGCGCTCGACGTGTCGCAGGCCGCGACCGTGCCCGTGCTCGACGGCGTTCGTACCAAGGTGGACAAGCGCAGCGCCGCATACGATTACGAGACCTACGAGGTCGACCGCACGCCGCGCGCCCAGGTGCGCTTTGCGTCGCTTGCCGATGCGGCAGCCCTGCGCCCCGCCAGCTACGATGCCGTGCTGTTTGCCGACGTCGACCTGGACAGTTATCCGCTCTCACATGAGGAGGGCCCGCTGGCCACGCTGACGGCAGAGTTGGATCGCAACGGTGTGACGCTTGAGCCCGCGGCCCTGCTGCGTGTGCGCTTTGGCCGCGCGATGCAGGCCGCGCGCGGTCCGGTTGCGCTTGCCCGCGTGACGCACGATCGCCAGACACGCGAGTGCTACCCGGCTGCCGTGTGGACCGAGCTGCGGGCGCACGCCGAGGCTGCCGGCGCCGCCCAGGTGACATGCGTGGGCGAGGGCGGTATCGTCGCCGATTTTGATCCAGCGGCCGGCGAGGGCATCGAGTGCAAGCGCGTCGCGTGCGAGGCTCCTCAGCATTTGAGTGAGGCGGCTGTGCCGTACCTGGTCCTGCGCCGCCGCGATGGCGAGGACGAGAACGCGCCGCTCGTGCCGCGCCTGACGTCCGCCTCGCAGATTGAGGCGTACTCGACATGCCCGCTGTGCTGGTTCGTGTCGTATCGCGTGAAGCCCCAGTCCATCGACGCGGGCTTTGGCAACATGGAGAAGGGCAACTTTGTCCACGACGTGCTGGAGCACCTGCATGCCCGCCTGCCCCAGGAGGGCATGGAACGCGTGACGCCCGAGAATCTGCCGCGCGCTCAGGAGCTGCTGCGCGAGGTCTTTGACGAGACGTTGGCCGAGCACGCCGGCAAGCGAGGCACGGAGGGCCCGCTGGTGCCGCTTTCTGCGGTGGAGGAGCGCCAGGTGGCCGAGATTTTGCCGCAGCTGGAGGGCGTGCTTGCCTACGAGTCCGAGGCACTTGCCCCCTTTGCCCCGCGCTACCTGGAGTTCGCCTTCAACGAGCTCAAGGTCGAGTATGCCGGTTGGCCGCTTGGCGGGCGCATCGACCGCGTGGACGTGGACGCCGAGAATCGTGCCGTGGTGATCGACTACAAGCATCGCACGGGCGTTGAGGAGTTTAAGCTCGCCGACCCCACGGTGCGCGACGAGGAATCGGGCACGGCGCCCATCGACGATCCGCGCTGGTTGCCACCACATACCCAAACGCTCATCTACGCCCAGGCCATGCGCCGGGCGCTGGATTTGGACACCCGCGCGGCGCTCTACTTTTCGACCAAGGGCGGCAAGCCCGCACTGCGTGGTGCCGCAAGTGCCGAGTTGCTCGAGGAAGAGCGCGGCGACGGCCGCATTCCGGGCCTCAAGAAGGGCTTTCCGGGCGAGGGCGGCAACATGGACTTCGATGCGCTGCTCGACCGCGTGGAGACCGGCATTGCCGAGCGCCTGCGCGAGCTCGAGGCGGGCAACGTTGCCGCTGTCGACCCAACGTCGGCTCAGGCCGCGCATGCGCGCTGCTCGTATAACCACGAAGGAACGTTTGTAAGGAGGGACGTGTAGACCATGGATCTTTCGACCTTGATGCCGCAACAGCTGCAAGTCGTCAAAACGCTCGACCGCCCGCTGTTTGTCTCGGCGGGTGCCGGCTCGGGCAAGACCTTTACCCTCACGCGCCGCATCGTCTATGCGCTCTCGCCCGAATCCGGTCCGTTTGTCGAGCATCTGGACCAGGTGCTCGCCATTACCTTTACCAAAGACGCCGCGGCCGAGATTCGCGACCGCGTGCGCCGTGCGCTTATCGAAGAGGGCATGGACGAGGAAGCGCTGACCGTCGACGACGCGTGGATCTCGACCATCCACGGTATGTGCTCGCGTATCCTGCGCGCGCATGCGCTGGAGCTGGGCATCGACCCCGAGTTCACGGTGCTCACCGATACCGACGAGCTTATGGATCAGGCTGTTGAGCATGTGCTGGGGCGCGCGACGGCGCCCGATGCCGCGCCCGAGCTCACCGCTTCGCTTAAGGCCCTCTACGCTTGGTATCCCATGGCGGGCGAGGGCGGGCCGTTTGGCGCCGGTACCACCATCAAAGGCCTGGTGCGCGACCTGCTGGAGCTATCGAGCCAGCTGCCGGGCGGTATGGACGATGTGTGCGTGGCGCGCGGCCAGGCCGACACCTCGGCGCTTGCCGATGCTTATCGTGCGGCGCTGGGCACAAGCAAGGCCACGACCGAGAAAGCGCAGGTAGCACTCGACGCCATCGACGCGTTTGAGGCGAGCGGCAAAACCATGGAGGATGCGGCGCGACTCATGATGTCGTGCGGCATGCCGCGCGCGAGCAAGGCGTTTCCTAAGGAGCAGGTGGAGCTACTCAAGGCCGAGGCAGCCGATGCGTTTATCAATATCGTGCTTGCCTGCGGCGGCCCGGCGCTCGATGCACTGGTGGGGCTTGCCCGTGCCGTAGAGGCGGAGTACCGTGCGCTCAAGGCCGACCAGTCCGCGCTCGACAATAACGATCTGTTGCGCATGGCGTACGAGGCGCTGCGCGATTATCCCGCCATCCGAGCCGCCTACGAGGGCCGCTTTAAGATGGTCATGATCGATGAGTTCCAGGATACCGACCAGATGCAGGTCGATTTGATTCGCTATCTGACGGGCGCGGGGGAGCGTGCGCTTTGTACCGTGGGCGATGCGCAGCAGTCGATCTACCGCTTCCGCGGCGCTGAGGTCGAGGTGTTCCGCCGCCAGGAGCGCAAGGTGGGATCGACGGCAGCGTCCGAGACGGTCGCCACGCCGGATGTCCCCGCCGGCGAGCTCGTCAAGCTCGTGCGCAACTTCCGCAGCCATGACGAGGTACTGCGTTACGTGGCACGCGTCTTCGACGGCGATGACGGCGGCCTGATGCAGGGCTTTTTGGACCTTGAGGCGAGCGACGGCCGCAAGGACACGCTAGTGGCAGATGCCTCGCGTCGCCAGGCCCTCTTTGTTGCCGGCGGCAGCACGCAAGAGCGCACACAGGCCAAGGCCCGTGCGATCGCCGAGCGATTCCGCGCGCTTGCCGATGCCGGCCAGCCCCAGGGCGATATGGTGTTGCTGCTGGGTCGCATGACCAATGCCGACGTCTACGCACAGGCCTTCCGCGACCAGGGGCTCGACTGCGTCATCGCGGGCGGCTCAGTCTTTGCCCAGGCAGCCGAGGTGCAGACGGTGCGTGCCCTGGTCTGCGCGCTCGCCAATCCGGCCGATACGGCACAGGGTCTTATGCCGTTGCTGGCCTCGCCGATGTTTGCACTCGGCGCCCAGGAGTTCCTGGCGCTGGCGACCAAACTCGACGAGCAGACGGGCGAGACGTCGCGTCGCAACATCGATGCGGGCATCATGAGCGATTCCGATGTGCCGGGCTTGCAGGGCTTGCCGCTCGTAACGCGCGCCCGCGAGGTGCTGCGCTACGCGCTTCGTCGCGTGGGACGCGATTCGTTCGCCGCCATCGCGCGCGACGTGGTCAATGCCTCCGGCTGGTTCGTGCGTCTGGCGCAGCGCGGCCCCGAGGGCAAGGCCATTGCCGCCAACGTGCTCAAGGCGCTCGACGCTGTGGCCGAGGCGGAGGCCGAGTTCGGCAACTCGCCGCGTTCCATCGCGCTTGCCTTCGATCGCTTCCTAGCGGGCAAGGAAGCCCCGGGTGCCCTCAACGAGGAGGGCGACGGCGCGGTGCGCATCATGACGGTGCACGCATCCAAGGGCCTGGAATATCCGGTCGTGGCGGTCGCCGAGTGCTTTGGCGTGCGCAAATCGTCCGGTGCGGCTCAGATGGGGCGTGTCGAGGGCGGGGCGCAGGTTGTGGCACTGCCTGCACGCTTCGACGGCGTTAAGCTCGCCGACGGAACCTTTGTGAAGGGCGACGACGTTAAAAAGCAGTTTGAGCATGCGTTTAAGGGCAAGGGCACGTCGCTATGGCTGCCGCCGGAGCTCATGGAGGACGTCTGCGCGACGGGTTCTCCCGCTGAGGCATTTGCTCGCCTACGCAACGACGACCTGCAGCTTTCGCTCGAAGAGCGGGCTCGTTTGCTCTATGTCGCCATGACGCGTGCGCGCGAGCTGGTGATCTTGGCGATGGATGCCGGCGTGAGCCGTGGCAAGGTGACGGCGCCGACCTTCGACGTCGAGACCGATCTGACCTACGACGTGCTGCGCCGTATTTTGCCGACCGACGCTCTGGACATGCCACAGCTCGATAGTGATCGTTTGACGTTCGACAACTCCAAGCCGGGCGACTACGAGCTCATTTCGCTCGCGGACTTTACCTTTGGCGAGCAGGCGTTTGAGGCCAACGCTTCGCTGGATGCCGAGGGCAGGCTTGTCCGCGGCGATGCGGAGCCGGAGGGCGCCGGTGCAGATGCCCGCGCTGCCGTTCCCGGTCCTGCCGACCCTGAGCCCGATGCGTTTGAGCTCGTGTATCCCCAGGCGGTGGGCGTGCGAATGGGCATCTGCCCGTATCCGGCGCGCGATTCGTACAGCTACTCGTCAATTGCCGCGGCGCTGCATGCCGAGTCCGAAGACCGTGCCGCCGAGGCACGCGTGCCCATGGACGAGGCTGGCGATGATGCGGAGTCGGATGGTTCCGAGATGACGGATGCAGACGTGGCCGCCGTTGAGCCCGCCGGCAACCCCATGGCGCTGGGCTCGGCGTTCCATGCCGCCTGCCAGTGGCTGATCGAGATGGGTGCCGATGCGCTGCCCGCCGCGCGTGCCGATGCGCTGGCGCGCCTGTGGTGCCTGACGCCGGAGCAGCGCGAACGCTTTGACGTTGCCCTGGACCGCTGGCTCAAGTCGGCTGTTCGTGCCGACCTGCTCGCGTGGCCGTGCGTTCGCGCCGAGGTGCCGTTCTTTTCGCTGGGCTGCGAGGACGAGGACATCGCCCGCTACGGTGCATATGCCGAAGGCGCCATCGACGCTTTGGCGACGAACCCGGCGGATTCGTCACGCGCGCTGGTAATCGACTACAAGACGGGCGGCACACCGGACGAGACGCCAGAACAGCTGCAGGAGAAGCACGCCCTGCAGGCGCGCGTCTACGCCGACGTGTTGCACAAGGCGGACTTTGAGGCCGTGACCGTCAAGTTCGTCCGCGTGGAGCAGCCGGATCCAACCATCTTCGTCGAACCCGCCGAACCCCAAGTGATCACCTACAATCTCTAGCCCTCAGATAACTTGCGGTGGAATAGTTCCTGTATTGCGGCCCAGATGGCCCAAGCGGGAACTATTTCACCGCAACTGCAAGAGGAGCCGTGTGGGTTTGGCTAGGTTCGGGTGCCGTCCGCACCGTGCGGTAAAATCGTTCAGTCAGAACACGAACCCGCATCGGAGCTCATCACATGGCATTTGTCCATCTGCACAACCACACCGTCTTCTCCATGCTCGACGGCGCAACCCGTATCCAGGATATGGTCAATCGTGCCGTAGAGCTGGGCATGCCCGCCGTCGCCATTACCGACCACGGCTACATGTATGGCGTGCCCGACCTGGCGCTGGCCTGCGACGCCGTCAACCACAACACGCCCGAGTACAAAACCTGGAGCCACGACAAGGCCTTCCTGGAAAAAGACCGCCGCGACGAGCTGGTGGAGCCCGACCCCGAGGCAAACCCGCGCGAGCATGCCCAGTATGTAAAGGACATGGCCATGTGGGACGAGAAGGGCAACATTGACGAGCTCAAGCCGCCGCTGGTCATTAAGCCCATCTTTGGCTGCGAGGTCTACTTTACGCCAGACGAGACGCTCGCCCGCGACCATAAGCCCGAGCTCTACCACATGATCCTTCTGGCCAAGGACCAGGAGGGCTACGTTAACCTGATGCAGACGGTTTCCGAGGCCGCCGTGCAGGGCTTTTACTACAAGCCGCGCGTGACGCTCGACAACCTGCGCCGCCACGCCAAGGGTATGATCTGCACGAGCGCCTGTATCGCCGGCATCATCCCCAAATACATCGACCGTGGCGACATGGAAGGTGCCATCAAATGGGCCGAGACCTTCCGTGATACCTTCGACCCCGGCGACTTCTATATCGAGATCCAGGAACACGGCATCACGACCGACAACGGTCTGACCGACGAGCAGATGGACCGCACGCTCATCGACATCGCCAAACAGGTGGGCGTCAAGGTCATCGCCACCAACGACTTCCACTACCTGCGCCGCGAGGACGCGCCCGTGCAGGACGTCATCATGTGTATTGGCATGAACGCCAAGGTCGATGACCCCAACCGCATGCGCATGACCGGCTCGGAGTTTTACATGAAGACCGAGGAGGAGATGCGGGCAATGTTCCCGTATTGCCCCGAGGCCTGCGACAACACGCTCGAGATTGCCGACAAGTGCTACGTCGAGCTGGACTGGGACTCCATCATCCTGCCGCGCTTCCCGCTGCTCGATCCCGGCGAGACGCACGAGAGCCAGTTCCGCCGCGAGTGCGAGAAGGGCCTGCGCCAACACTACGGTGATGACTGGGCCACGCGCGAGATCGGTGGCGTCAACATCAAAGAGCGCTTTGAGTACGAATACAAGGTCATCTGCGACAAGGGCTTTGCCGCCTACTTCTTGATTGTTGCCGAGTACGTGCAATGGGCCAAGGACAACGGCATCGGCGTCGGCCCCGGCCGTGGTTCTGCCGCCGGCGCTATCGTCGCCTACGCCATGAACATCACCGCGTTCGATCCGCTCGAAAACGGCCTGATGTTCGAGAGGTTCCTGTCTCCGCAGCGTACCGAGATGCCCGATATCGATATGGACTTCGACGATGAGCGGCGCCTCGAGGTCGTGGAGCATGTTCGCCAGCTCTACGGTCCCGAGAAGGTCACCCACGTCATCACCTACTCGACCATTAAGGCCAAGCAGGCCATCAACGACGCCGCGCGCGTCCTGGACTACCCGGTCTACATGGGCCAGCGCCTGTCCAAGATGGTCTCGAGCGACCCCAAGGTCAAGCTCAAGCAGGTGCTCGACAAACAACCCGGCAAAGAGGATCTGTTTAACCCCGACTTTGCCGAGGCATATAAAAAGGACGACGACGCTCGCCGCATCATCGACACGGCGCTCTCGATCGAGGGCCTCACCCGTGGCGAGGGCGTGCACGCGTGTGCCGTTCTGATCTGCCGCGACCCCGTCAACGAGCACGTGCCCACCAAGCTCGATACCAAGGGCGGCGTCGAGATTACCCAGTACGAGGGCCATACCGTTGCCGACATGGGCCTGCTCAAGATGGACTTCTTGGGCCTGCGTACGCTGACGGTTATCTCCAAGGCAAAGGCCAACATCAAAAAGAACTTCGGCATCGACATCAAAGAGGAAGATATTCCCTTTGACGACCCCGAGATTTTTAAGCTCATGGGCTCCGGGCACACCGCCGGCGTCTTCCAGGTCGAGTCCGCCGGCATGACGGCCACGATCAAGAACATGAAGCCCACCGAGTACAAGCACGTCGTGGCATTGATCGCTCTATACCGCCCGGGCCCGCTGGGCGCCGGCATGGTTTCGTCCTACATCAACCGTATGAACGGCAAGGAACCGGCCGTCTCCTACGACGACCGCCTGGACGACATTCTGGGCGAAACCTACGGCACCATGGTCTACCAGGAGCAGGTTATGCTCATCTCCGTCGAGATGTGCGGCTTCTCCAAGGGCGAATCGGACTCGCGTATCCGTAAACCCGTGGCTAAGAAGAAGATCAAGCTGCTCACGTCGACGGTGCTCCACTGGGAGGATGGCTCGGACGAGACCACCTACGACCACTGGATGAACGGCGCTATCAAGAACAACTACACGCGCGAGGTCGCCCAGAAGATTTGGGACGATGTTCTCGAGTTTGCGTCCTATGCCTTCAACAAGTCGCACTCCGCCGGCTACGCCATCCTGGTTATGCAGACGGCGTGGCTCAAGGCGCACTATCCGCACGAGTACATGGCGGCCGTTCTGACGTCCTATACGGGCAAGACCGACAAGATCGTGCACTACGTCTCGGCATGCCGTCACGACGGCATCCCCGTGCTTTCGCCAGATGTCAACGAGTCCGGTACCGAGTTCACGGCTACCAAGGAGGGCGTGCGCTTTGGTCTGGCCGGCATCCGCGGCGTGGGCACCGGCGTGGCGCAGGCGATTATCGCCGAGCGCGAGGCGGGCGGTCCGTTTAAGACGCTGCACGACTTTGTCGAGCGCGTGGACTCGAGCCAGGCCAACCGCCGCGTGATCGAATCGCTGATCAAGGCAGGTGCCTTCGACTCCACGGGGTATCCGCGTCGCCAGATGATGCACTTTGTGGACAAGAACAACCCCGAGAACATCATCGACGCCGCGATAAAGCGCCAGAAGGACCGCGCGAGCGGCCAGACCTCGTTCTTCGACATGTTTGGCGACGTTGAGGGCTCGGGCTTTGAGGTGAGCGTGCCCGATCCGGATGGTCAGGAATGGGACCGCCACCTTAAGTTGAGCCAGGAGAAGGAGGTTCTGGGCATCTATGTCTCGGACCACCCGCTGCGCCCGTTCGAGTATGCGCTCAGTAAGGCGCGCGACTTCTCGTTCTCGCAGATCGACACCGGCTACGAGGTGCAAAACCCCACGGGCGGTACCATCAACCAGGAGATTCCCGAGGGCAAGGCACTGTGGTGGGCCGGCATGGTCTCGAGCGTGTCCAAGCGCGTGACCAAAAACGGCGACCCCATGGGCATTGTGCAGCTCGAGGACATGGAAGGCGAGGCCACGGTCGTGGTGTTCCCCAAGACCTACAAGGAGGCCGAGGGGTACCTGTACGGCGAGGTCGATCCCGAGACCGGCGCGCAGCTGTCCGATGCGTTTGTTCGTATTAAGGGCAAACTCGAGCGCTCGGACCGCGGCGACCAGATCATCGCGCAGGAGATCGTGCCGCTGGAGCTCAACGAGGAGAACAACAAGCCCAAGGTGTTTGAGGTCATGGTGCCCAACAGCCGTTTTAGCCAGGGCAACATGGCGCGCCTGGCCACGGTGCTCACCACCAACCCGGGCGGCGACCGCGTGGAGATCTTTATCGAGCAGGTGGACGGGCGCGTGCTGCGCGCCGAGGTGCCTGCCAAGGTCAACGCGCGCTCGATTCCGCTGCTGGCCGAGGCCAAGGCCATTGTGGGTAACCAGGGCCGCGTGACGGTGATCTAAGGGCGACCTTGCTGGTCCGCGTGAGATTGGAGGAAGTGATGGCACAGGGGACGTTTGTGCAGGCGCTCCGGAAAGAGGCGGCGCTGAGCGGCACCTTTATGAAGGGGCGTTCGCTCATGCTCAACGGCGCCGTGCTGTCGATTGAGGACAGCGGCTCGCGCTTCTCCAAAAACGTGACGGTTGAGGGTGCAGTGCGCGGCTCGCGCGGCGACCTGTACAAGACGCACGTGGCGCTCGACATGGACGAGCACGAGGTGATCGACTACGACTGCGATTGCCCCGCTGCCTATCGCTACCCCGGCATGTGCAAGCACGCCATCGCCACGGCGCTTGCGTACCTGGACGCCAGCGGCACCGAGCCCGTCGAGGGGCTGCGCACGCCGGTTCGCACGTTTACGGCGCAGCCGAAACAGCCCGCGCGCACCGCGCCCAAAGCACCGGCGGTCAACCCTAACTTTCCCTTCCCGGCGCCCGTCCCCACGAGCCCGAGCCTCATGAAGGCGCTCTCCGATCTTTCGGACGCGCGCATGGATGAGTTGGCGGGCATGCGCCGCAAGCTCGCCGGCACTGTCGACCCCGATGCCCCCAAGGCGGTGTTGGAGCCCTCGCTGGTGCCGTACTACAATCCGCTGTTCGCCGACCGCTTTAGCTGGGCGCTCGAGCTTCGCATCCGATGCGGCTCGGTGTCCTACGTGGTCAAGGACATCGACGGCATGGCCGCCGCCTACGTGCGCGGCGGCACGTTCTCGTACGGCAAGAAGCTCACATTCCTCCATACGCCCGAGGCCTTTGACGAGGTTTCGGTGCGTCTGCTCGACCTTGTTGTGGCAACGGTTGTGTATCTGAGCGACATCACGAGTTCGCGTTCGGCGTCGTACGATTTTGCACGCAGCGGCTTTGTCGCCGAGCGTCAACTGCCGCTGTCCGAGCATGACATCGTATACATGCTGGACTTGCTGCGTGGCCGGACCATTTCCTTTGAGCCCGCCTGGTCGCGGGGAACGACGACGCATCGTTCCTACGAGGTAGCGGTTGAGTTGTCGCCGGTGGGGGAGGACGAGGCCTCGGCAAAACAGCCGCCGCTCCTTGCCGCCAAGATCGCGCCGGCGGCCGGTGGCAGCTACGACCTGCGTCTGCCCGCCGATATGTACTGCTTTGTCTCGGGCGACGTTGCCTATCTGGTCGACACGCACCGCGCGCGCCGCGCCGATGCGGCGTTTGCCCAGCATGCCGCACCGTTTCTGTCGCGTCTGCTGCCCTGTCGCACGCCGGTCCATATCGCCGCCGAACAGGTGGGCGAATTCTGCCGCATGGCGCTGCCCGTGCTGCGCGAATACACTGACCTCACCGCTCCCGCCGTGCTCGACACCGTGGCGCCCGAGCCGAGCTTTGCCATGGCAATCGGTGTCGACGATGGGCTTGTGACCTGCAAGATTACGGTTAGCTACGGCGATTGGTCGGCAGATCTCTTTAGCCTGGGTGCCCCGGGCAGCCCCTTCGAAGAACAGCGCCCGGGCGTGCCGCCGCGCGACGAGATAGCAGAGTTTCGCGTTATGGACACGGCGGCCCTGTATTTCGACTTTTACGAGGGCGGCCTGGCGTTTGAGGAGCGCGACGACGAGAGCCTGTTCTGCCTGCTCACCGAGGGCCTGTCTGCCCTGTCCGAGCTGGGCGAGGTCATGCTCAGCGACCGCCTACGCCAGATCTCGGTCCGCCCTGCGCCCAAGCTTTCGGTGCGCGCGACCGTCAAGAGCAACCTGCTCGATGTCGAACTGGGCGCGAGCGGTCTTTCAGCGGCAGATCTTGCCATCTATCTGGACTCCTACAAGCGCCACCAGACGTTTGCGCGTCTCACGTCGGGCGACATCATTCGCCTGGACGAGGGAGCGCGTGCAGCGTTTGGCCTTGCCGAGGACCTGGGGGTCGATGCTGTCGACCTGCTCGACGGCGTGTCGCTTCCCGCGTCGAGTACCCTGTTTGTCGACAGCATGCTTGCGCGCACGCCCGAGCTCGAAGCCGATCGCGACGCTGCGTTCCGTCGCACCGTCGAGCGCTTGGATACGCTCGGCAAGATGGACTTTACGGTGCCGGTCTCGCTCAAGGCCACACTGCGCGGCTATCAGGTCGACGGCTACCAGTGGCTCGGTTCGCTCGAGCATCTGGGCCTCGGCGGTATCTTGGCTGACGACATGGGCTTGGGCAAAACACTGCAGATGATCGCGCATATCCTGGCGCGCGTGGAGGCGGGGGATGCCAAGCCCACGCTCGTGGTGTGCCCTGCGTCGCTCGTGTATAACTGGACCGCTGAGCTGGAGCGCTTTGCGCCTTCGCTCGACGTGTGCGCTATCGTGGGCGCCAAGGCGCAGCGCCGCGTGCAGATAGCTGGCGCTGACGAGCATAACGTGGTCGTAACGTCGTATGACCTCATGCGGCGCGATATCGACGAGTATGCCGAGCAGGACTTTGCCCGTGTGGTGCTCGACGAGGCCCAGTACATTAAAAACCCGCTCACGCAGGTAGCGCGCGCCGCCAAGCGCCTGCCGGCCGGCGTGCGCTTTGCCCTGACGGGCACGCCCATCGAAAACCGCTTGTCCGAGCTCTGGAGCATCTTCGACTTTTTGATGCCGGGCCTGCTTGGCACGCGCGAGTCGTTTGCCAAGCGCTTCGAAAGCCCGGTCGAGCACGCCGAGGGTGACAGCGCCGCTCGCTTGCAAGCGCTCGTGTCGCCGTTTGTGCTGCGCCGCGTTAAGGAAGACGTGGTGGCCGACCTGCCCGAGAAGATCGAAGACACCGTCATGGCACAGCTCACCGGCGAGCAGCGCAAGCTCTACCTGGCCAACCAAGACCGTATCGCCCAGCAGGTGCAGCATCGCGAGGCATCCGAGTTTAAGAAAGACAAGCTCAAGGTGCTCGCCGAGCTCACCAAGCTGCGCCAGATCTGCTGCGACCCGCATCTACACTACGAGGACTACAAGGCAGGGAGCGCCAAGCTCGACGCTTGCATGGAGCTCGTGCACGGTGCGCTCGACGGCGGGCACCACATTCTGCTGTTCAGCCAGTTCACGGGCATGCTCGATATCATTGGCAAGCGCCTGGCCAAGGAGGACATCGGCTTTCTTAAGCTCACGGGCGCTTCGTCCAAGGAGAGCCGCGCCAAGATGGTCGCGCAGTTCCAGGCGGGCGAGGTGCCGGTGTTTCTGATCTCGCTCAAGGCGGGCGGCGTGGGCCTCAACCTGACGGCGGCCGATGTGGTCATTCACTACGACCCGTGGTGGAACGTGGCCGCGCAGGACCAGGCGACCGACCGCGCGCACCGTATTGGCCAGCAACATACCGTGACCGTGTACAAGCTCATCGCCAAGGACACGATCGAGGAGCGCATCATGCAGATGCAGGAGTCCAAACGCGACCTGGTCAACAGCGTGCTCGGCGGCGACGGCATCTCCTCGGCGCTGTTTACCCGCGAGGATGTTCTGGCACTGCTCGGCGGTGACGGGCGTTAACCCGCTCGGGTGAGGCCGCCAGGGCGGATAGCCCGCGCTGTCCCATCGTCCCCGCTCGTTATGTGTTCATTTGCCATGCCGTGGATGGTTCGCCTGCCTTTGGGCATAAGAACCTCAAGAACATCGGCACATCAGCAAAGGAGAACATCATGGCGAAATTCTTTAAGGACCCCGACGGCAAGCTCATTGCCGCCCTTGGCAACGACGTTGCAACCCCTGCCGGCTGCACGGAGCTGACCGCGAACACCGAGGACGCGGCGCACGAGAAGCACGTGCCGGTCGTTGAGAGCGAGCGCGACGGTCACGTGATCCGTGCGCGCGTGGGCTCGGTCGAGCATCCTATGGTGCCCGAGCACTACATCGAGTGGATCGCCCTTGAGGCCGAGGGCCGTCTGGAGGTCCATTACCTCCAGCCCGGCATGAAGCCCGCGACGTTTTTTGCCGGCGGTTCCAAGACCGGTACCGTCTATGCCTATTGCAACCTGCACGGGCTGTGGTCCGCGACGTTCTAGGAGCGCGCCACCCGCTCGGGGTATCATAGCTAGCATATGCACATGCGAGCGCCGACTGCATCATGCGGCCGGCGCTTTTACTACGACAACGATGGTTTACGACGGAAAGGGCTGAGCCATGAAGCTCGCACTTGCACAGATCGATATGCGCCTGGGTGATATTGAGGGTATCTGCGGTCGCATCGAGGACCAGGCGCGCCTGGCCCATGAGCGCGGTGCGCGCGTGTTGTGCGTGCCGGCTCCGCTCTTTATGGGAGCCCTGCCCGGCGGCCTGGTGGGCGCTGCCGACTTTGAGCACGACATACTTGCCGGCTTGACCGGCGTCGCCGAGCGTATCCAAGAGCTCGATATGATCTGCATCGTGCCCGCGGCAGTTTCGTTTGAGGGCCAGCCCCTGCTCGACTACATGATGCTCAAGGACGGCCATGTGGTGCCGGCCCGTTCGAGCATTGCCCTGCAGCGTGGCGAGAGCAACGACGCGCGTTGGGCGCCGCCGGTGTTCGACGTGGACGGCGTGCGCATCGCGGTGATCTTTGACCTGGACCGCGAGCTCGAGATGCTGCCGACCGGTGTCGATCTCATTGCCTATTTCCAGTTCAACGCATTCGATATGACCGACCGCGAGACCGCCGCGATCGCCGCCGTGCGCAGCGGAGCCTACCGCAAGATCGCATCCAAGCGCAGCGTATGGTTTGCCTGCATGGCGCCGGTCGGTGCCTATGACGAATCGGTGTATACCGGCGGGTCGTTTGTGCTCGACGACTGCGGCCGCGTGGTGGCCCAGGCGCCGTGTTTTGAGGAGAGCCTGCTGGTTCAGGAGATTCAGCGCGGCGTGATGCTCGATGCCTTGGAGGACCACGAGCTGCCCGAGTTTCGCTCTGAGGAATGGCTGTGGCAGGCACTGGTGCTCGCTGTGCGCGATAACGCCCGCGCCCGCGGTACGTCGCGCGCCGTGGTGGCGCTCGAGGGCGACTTGCCGTCGTCCCTGCTGGCGGCGCTTGCCGTCGACGCCCTGGGTCCGCGCAATGTGGTCGGCCTGGTGCTGGGACGCAACCGCATCTTTACGCCGGCGCAGGAGGAGGCCGAGGCTGCTCGCTGTGCCGCCGTTCGCGCCATTGCCGAGCGCCTGCATATTCGCACGGTTGAGCGCGATGCGCCGGATGCCGCGCGTGTGCTCGACCGCGATGTGTCGGCGGGCGACGCCGAGCGCCTGCGCTCTCGCACGCTGGGCCTCATGTTGGAGGACACGGCGCTCGAGCTGGGCGCGATGGCTCTGAGCCCGCTTTCCAAAACTGAGTACGCGCTGGCGGCGCCCGCGCTTTGCGGTGGCTACCAGGGCGATTATGCGCCCTTTGGCGATGTGTACCTGTCGACGCTCGAGTTTGTGGCGCGCGTACGCAACCGTACGTCTGCCGTGGTGCCGCAGGAGCTCGTGACGCTCAACGCGGTGGAGGATTGCATGGAGCGCGTACTGGCACAAGCGCTCTCGACGCTTGACGGTCCGGTCGACATGCTCGACCGCGCGGCACAGCTGCTCGGTGGGCTCGAGCCGGGCGAGGTCGATGGCACGCTCGAGGCGCACGTGGACCGCAACCGACCCTTCGACGACATCCCAATGGCCTCTGGCAAGCCCGAGGCTTGCTCGCTGCTGCTGATGCTCGTGCGCCAGGGAGAGGCGGCTCGCCGCCAGCTGCCGACGGCGCCGATCGTCTCGGCCCGTTCGTTTGTCGAGCGCGCTTGGCCGTATATGCTCGCGTGGTCCGATCTTGGCCTGAGCGGTAAAGAGCGCATGACGGTCGATGCGCTGGCGCGCGCCGAGGTGAACCGTTTTGCCGACGAGGACACAAGCGAGCGCATGCGTGGCGAGATGATGGGCATATTGGGTGACCTGTTGGGTATTTCGCCCGAGCAGATGGAGGAGCTGCGCTCCGAGGATGGCCAGCGTCGCCTGCATGAGGGTATGAAGAAGTTTGAGGGCGAGGTCCAGGACGCCATCGATAAGATGATGGGCGGTCAGGGCGGACCGCAGGGCGGGCCCCAGGGCACGCCGATGCCGCAACCGCCGGTGGATCCCCGACAGTTCCCATTCTTCAGCCAAAACTAACTATGGGACGGGATTCGCTCCCAACCCCGATACTTCAACTAAGCATCTTGGCCCCGTTGTGTTATTCTAGAACAGACGTTCGTGAATAGTGCGCGGGGCCTTGCCTTGCGATGTGCTTGTGGCGAGGGGAGGCTGGCTTGGTTATCTTGGGTATCGACCCTGGTTTGGCCCATACGGGTTGGGGGATTATCGAGGAGCGGCGCGGCGAGGTTCGCTGTCGTGCCTACGGTTGTATCGAGACCAGCGCGGGCAGTCCGCTCGCGGTGCGCCTGTCGCATATCGCCCGCGACCTCAAGGGTGTCGTGGAGCGTTATCGACCAGATACCGCTGCTATCGAGAGCATTTACTTTGGCGCCAACGTTCGCTCGGCCATCCCCACGGCGCATGCCCGCGGGGCTGCGCTCGTGGCGCTTTCGGAATGCGCGCTCGAGATTGGCGAGTATACGCCTATGCAGATTAAGCAGGCTGTGGTGGGTACCGGTGCCGCAGATAAGCGGCAGGTCGCCTACATGGTGCGCACGCTCACGCAGCTCGATCACGACCCGCATCCCGACCATGCCGCCGATGCCCTGGCCTGCGCCATCTGCCACGTTAACCTCAGCCGCACCCGTGCCCTCACCGGTGGCGAGTTCTATCAACAGAGAGGAACCGGATACTGATGATTTCCCAGCTCCATGGAACGCTTGTCGAGGCCACGATGAGCTCGGCCGTTGTCGATGTGTCGGGCGTGGGCTTTGAGCTCGGCATCTCGGGCAGCACTGCCGCCACGCTGCCTACACCCGGCGGCGAGGTGCGTCTCTATACCCGTATGCAGGTGCGCGAGGACGCCATGACGCTCTTTGGCTTTGCCTCCAAGGACGAGCGCACGATGTTCGATCGGCTCGTGTCCGTCTCGGGCGTCGGTCCGCGCCTGGCGCTCGCCGTGCTCTCCACCTATACCGTGGGACAGCTGTATTCCCTGGTAATGGCCGAGGATGACAAAGGCATGGCCAAGGTACCCGGCGTGGGCAAAAAGACAGCGCAGCGCCTCATCTTGGAGCTCAAGAGCACCTTTGCCAAGGACAAAGGCTTTGTGCCGGTCGACGCGATTCCCGGCCAGGTTGCGATGCCCGTGCCCGCTGCTGCTCCCTCGGCCATCGACGATGCCCGTGCGGCGCTCCTTTCCATGGGCTTTAGCCCGCAGGAGACCGATGTTGCCCTGAGCGGGTATGATGGGCAGGATATGCGTGTCGAGGATCTGCTCGGCGCGGCGCTTAAGCGACTTGGAATGGATGCGTGATGTGGGAAGCCGATGATTCTCAGGACCTGTGGTCGACGCCCGGAAACTCGCCGGCGGCATCCATGGCGCATGGCGAGCGCATGGTGGGCTCGGAGCTGACGCCCGAGGACCTCGATGTCGACCGCACCCTGCGCCCTCAGCGCCTGGATGACTACTGCGGCCAGGAACACATCAAGCAGAGCCTTCGCGTGCTCATCGAGGCGGCGCAAAGCCGCGGCGAGACGCTCGACCACGTGATCTTCTCGGGCCCTCCGGGTCTGGGCAAGACCACGCTGGCTACGGTTATCGCCAACGAGCTGGGCGCTCAGATTAAGACGACGAGCGGTCCGGCCATCGCGCGCACCGGCGACCTGGCTGCCATCCTGACTAACTTGCAACCGGGCGACGTGCTGTTTATCGACGAGATCCACCGCCTCAACCGCTCGGTCGAGGAGGTCCTGTATCCTGCGATGGAGGACTTTGCCCTCGATATCGTGATCGGAAAGGGTCCGGCTGCACGCTCGATTCGCCTGGATATCCCCAAGTTCACGCTGGTGGCGGCAACGACTCGCTCGGGCATGTTGACCGGCCCGCTACGCGACCGTTTTGGCATTTCGTATCGTCTGGATTACTACACCGTCGAGGAACTCGCCCAGATTGTGACACGCTCGGCGACCATCCTGGGCGTGACGATTGACCATCCCAGCGCGCTCGAGATCGGCTCGCGTTCGCGCGGCACGCCGCGTCTTGCCAACCGTCTGCTCAAGCGCGTGCGCGACTATGCGCAGGTGCGCGGCAACGGTCCCATCGAGCTCGATATCTGCCGTCAGGCACTCGAGTTCTTTGAGATCGATGAGCTCGGCTTGGACTGGATGGATATTCGCATTTTGGAGACGCTTGCCAAGACGTTCTCCGGACGTGCCGTCGGCCTGACGACGCTTGCCAGTGCGGTGGGCGAGGACCCGGGTACGCTCGAGGATGTCTACGAGCCCTATCTGCTGCAGTGTGGGTTGATGATTCGCACGCCGCAGGGTCGCCAGGCAACCCTGCGCACATTCGAGCATTTGGGTATCGAGCCGACCCTGTAGGAATGGGCTTGTTTTAGCGCATCTGTAGGCTATCGCTGGGCATCGGGTAAACATATCGCCGTTCGTCGGTTACGGGCGTTTTACTATTGCGCGCGCGTGCTATGCTGGATTGGTCTTTTTCTCATCCGGTAACGAAAGGACCGCCCATGCCTACTGACATCGAAATCGCACGTTCTGTTACGCCGCTGCCTATTACCGAGGTGGCCAAGAACGCCGGCGTCGACGTTAAGCATCTGATTCCGTACGGCTTTGACAAGGCAAAGGTCGACTATTCCCTGCTCAACGAGCCAACTGATCACCAGGCCAAGCTTGTCCTCGTGACCGCTATCAATCCCACGCCCGCAGGCGAGGGTAAGACCACTACGACCATCGGCCTGGCCGACGGCCTGCGCCGTCGCGGCGTCAAGAGCGCCGTGGCCCTGCGCGAGCCTTCGCTCGGTCCCGTGTTTGGCGTGAAGGGCGGTGCCGCCGGTGGCGGTTGGGCTCAGGTCATCCCCATGGAGGACATCAACCTGCACTTTACCGGCGACTTCCATGCCATCGGTGCCGCCAACAATCTGCTGGCAGCCATGCTCGACAACCATATTCAGCAGGGCAACCAGCTCGGCATCGACGTTAAGCGCATCACCTGGAAGCGCGTTGTCGACATGAACGACCGTCAGCTGCGCCATGTTATCGACGGCATTGGCGGCAAGGCCCAGGGAGTACCGCGCGAGGATGGCTTCGACATCACCGTTGCCTCCGAGGTCATGGCAATCCTGTGCCTGTCCACGAGCATCAATGACCTCAAGGAGCGCCTGGGCGAGATCGTCGTCGGCTACAGCTATGCCGGCGAGCCCGTCCGCGCCCGTGACCTTAAGGCTCAGGGTGCCATGGCGGCCCTGCTCAAGGACGCGCTCAAGCCCAATCTGGTGCAGACGCTCGAGGGTACGCCTGCGTTTGTCCACGGCGGTCCCTTCGCCAATATTGCCCATGGCTGCAACTCCATCATGGCCACCCGCATGGCCATGCGCTTTGGCGACGTCGCGATTACCGAGGCTGGTTTCGGTGCCGACCTGGGTGCCGAGAAGTTCCTCGACATCAAGTGCCGCATGACTGGCATTCGTCCCAGCGCCGTCGTGGTCGTCGCAACCGCCCGCGCGCTCAAGTACAACGGCGGTGTTGCCAAGGCCGACCTCAACGAGGAGAACCTCGAGGCCCTCAAGGTCGGCATGCCCAACCTGCTGCGCCACGTCGACAACATTCAGAATGTCTACGGTCTGCCCTGCGTGGTCGCCATTAACCGCTTCCCGACGGACACCGAGGCCGAACTCGAGCTCATCGAGTCCGAGTGCCAGAAGCTCGGTGTCAACGTTAAGCTGTCCGAGGTCTGGGCCAAGGGAGGCGAGGGCGCGCTCGACCTGGCCGATGAGGTCATGCGCTTGATTGAGCAGCCGAGTGAGCTCCAGTTTGCCTACGAGGACGGTGCCGATGTTGCCGATGCCCTTGAGGCCGTTGCCACTAAGGTTTACCGCGCCGACGGCGTCGACTTTACGCCGGCTGCCAAGCGTCAGCTCGCCGAGCTGCGCGAGAACGGCTTTGGCAACCTGCCGGTGTGCGTGGCCAAGACGCAGTACAGCTTTAGCGACAACGCCAAGGCGCTGGGCGCTCCCGAGGGCTTCCGCATCACCGTGCGCGAGCTCAAGGTTTCCGCCGGTGCCCACTTTGTGGTCGCGCTGACCGGCAGCGTTCTGACCATGCCTGGCCTGCCCAAGGTTCCCGCGGCCGAGAACATCGACGTCGACAACGACGGCAACATCACCGGCCTGTTCTAAGCCTGCTACTCATAGCCGCTTGTCCGCCCCGCCGCGCCAACCAAGGCCCGGCGGGGCTTTTTCCTTCGTCCCCAAGGGATCATTTTTTGCGGCGGCAATGTTGCGCAACAAGAATGGGGATTTCTCTCGTACGGTGTAGTTGGAAGAACTGCGCGGGCGCATTGCGGCTGCGGCGAGAGACGGGAGATGCGATGTATTGCACCAAGTGCGGAGCTCAGATACCCGATGGCTCCACGTTTTGCACGAGCTGCGGCGCTCGCGTGGGCGGAGTTGAGGACCAGGCGGAGCCTGTGGCGTTTCCGGTAGGGGATGCGCCGTCGTCCGCTCCTGTGGGACAGCAAGCTCCTCAGGGTGCCCCGGTTCATATGGCGGCGCAGTCTCGTTATGAGGAGCCTATGACCGAGCCTGCTGAGACCGCTCAATCGTTTGTTCCGACGCCGCAGCCCAAGAAGCCCAAGCACAGGGGCCGTATCGTCGCTGCCGTTATCGGCGGTGTTGCCGTTGTCGCCATCGTAGTGGCAATCGTCGTCGTGCCGCGCATCGGCTCGTCGTCCGAGGTGACTTCGGGCGGCAAGGGCTACGTTGTCTGCGCGTGCGAGACTAAAGTGCTGCCCAAGAACAGCAAGGGCAAAAAGCTCAAGAGCTATACCGTCGAGCTGGCGCCGGTGTCTGGCAAGGGCAAGAGCTACACCATCAAAGTGGATGGCGAGGACGGCTTTGTCATGGAGGACTTTGGCGAGCTGCCCGACCAGAAGTACCAGATGACCATCACCTCGGGCAAGGGCAAAAAGAAGAGCACGACCACCATGAAGGTCGACTACGCCAAGGAAGGCTCGGACGCTCCCAAGAACGTTGAGCTCACGCAGTCCAAGAAGGAGGCCAAGGCCTCTGCCAAGGCGGCGGTCAAGACGGCAAACGAGCTGTTCACCGACAAGATCCTCGAGTACCAAAAGAAGTACGGCGAGGGCGAGGCTGTCGGGTTCGATGAATATGCGTATGGAGCCCAGGGTGTTGCTTACGCCAAGCTCATTGACTTTGATGGCGATGGTCAAGATGAACTGCTGATTGAGTATTCGGATGAGCCAGTGGACCGTGGGGATAACGCAGCCGCTGCGCATCTTGAGGTCTGGGCGTATAAGAATGGCGAGATTGAGAAGGTCTACACGCCAGAGGTAAACGTATCTCATCAGGAGGCGTGTGTGTCTGTCTGGCTTGATGAATACGAGGGCAAGATTGGTTTTTCGCAGTGGTATGACCATGGGACAGCAATTAAGCAAAGCGATCTCTCTGGCGAAAGTGGTCCTTCTGCTCACGAATACCAAGTTAAATTCATTGGCTACGACGGCAAGTCATTCAAAGCCATGACCGACCTTGTTGCCCCGAATGAAGTCGGTTCTGCCTCTTTGGGCGGTTTTGGTTTCTTGTATGCCGACGAGAGCTCGGTTAACAGCACCATTGGCACGGTGGCCACGACGCTGGAGCAGCTGAAGTCGAAGGACTCTGACGATGCGCAGGCGAGCTACGAGGCCATCTCTGCCATGCAGGATGTCAGCTTTACGGCGCCGGTGGGCGAGGGTGCGCCTGATCCCGACGTTACGTGCCAGATTTCGGCTACGTGGACCTATCCTCAGGTAAAAGGCCAGGGTGTAGGTGTCGCCAAGTTCAACAAAGATATGATTCAGCTCGTCGCTGATGCGCTTGACGCGAGCAAGCAGGCGACGCCATATGATGAGAGCCATCGTGTGACCACGGTGTATTACGCTGAGATAGTCTCGATTGACGGGGATATCGCCTGTGTGCGTACCTACACCGATAGCTATCAGCCTCCGTATCGCTCGGAGCAGGTGACAAGGTCGGCATGCTATAACCTCAAGACAGGCGAGCAGGTTTCGCTCGAGGACTCGCTCGCACAGCACGGGCTCTCGTTTGACACCCTCAAGAGTGAGGCTAAACAGGCGATTAAGGCTGCGAAAACTAATATGTATTCTTCATACGCCAATAGCTACGAAGATGATGACAACTTTACCGAGGACCATTTCTACTACGACGGCAAAGGCTATGTTGTGGTGCTCGATACCGGTGTATTTGACTGCGACGCATGGGGTACACACGATCTGGTGGCACATGCTTTTGACTCGAGCTATTCCAGCGGCCAGGACGTGACCCCCGAGTATCCTCGCTATACGTACACTCTTAACGAGTAAGACGAGGCTGCAGAAAGTGAACTGAACAGTCCCCGGCAACGCCAATGTAGCGCCGCCGGGGACATTTTAATGCAAATTGGCTCCGAAATAAGCTATCTGGGCCAGTCGCGCCACGAAAAGCGCCCATCTACTACGTTTACCAGGGTTGGACCGACCATGGAGCGTTTTTTAACAATGCGGCAAGACGTTTACCTGCGGTTTTGTTAACAGAAATATGGCTATGGTTGGCACCCTTGGGTTAAACGTAGTAGATGGGCGCATTTTTTGGTGCACAGCCCAAGAAGGGATCATTAGCCGCGCTGGAGGCCGAAGAGTTTAGCGTTGCGCTCGGCGACCATCATGTTGATATCGGCGATTTCCATCTCGCCGTCAATGTAGGGCTGGTAGGTGCCGTACGGGTCGCCTGCTCCCAAGCTGCAACTGCCGCAGTTGTCGCAGCTGCCGTTACCGCAGCCAGCGAGCGCTAGCTTAATTATCTCCTCACGTTCGGCACGCGTCGTGTCTTTGATGAGCTTGCTTTTTGCCATGACGTATCCTCGATTCGCTTATGGCCGTCGGCCGCGCATGTCTTGTAGATACCGGCGGGCTTTGCCCATCATAGGCTTTTGCGCGGGTAGAATGCATGGATAACTTGATGCTTACGGGCGACGGAAAGGAATCGTTGCATGGACCAGGACAAGACGACCGTAATGGGTGGCTACGGCTCCCCGCGGACGGGCAATGGCGCCGATGAGACCCGCGTCGTGCCGAATCCCGGCTACGCTGCTCCCGATACGACGCAGGCGTCGGCCGATCCCACGCGCGTTGTGAATTACGGAAACGCAGCGCAGGACCCGTATGGTGCCTCGTCGCAGGGCCCCTACGGCAACGCGGCGGCAGACCCTTATGATGACCTGCTGCAAAATCCCATTCCGCAACCTCAGCAGACGACATATATGCCGCGCACGGCACAGCCGCGCTACGAGTCGCGCGACCGATACGCGCGCGAGCCGTATCGTGAGTATCCCAAGTCCATCCCCCAGTATGGCGAGGACGAGGAGAAGAAGCCTTCGCGTTCGTCGAGCGTGATTAAGAAAATTCTGATCGTGCTGGCGATCTTCTTTGCCCTGTCGGTTGTGTTTGCCATCGTGTCGGGCATGCTCAACAAGCGGGGCGCCACGACTGATACCACAGCCGAGCAGACCGAGACTACCCAGTCCGGCACCGTCGACCTGAGCGATATCCCGGGTCAGTACTGGTCCAACGCCAAGAAGCTCCTCAAGTCGCGCGGGGCCGATCTTTCGAACGCCGTAATCCTGACCGACGACGGCTCGACGCCCGTTGTCGACGCCAACTGGGTCGTGACGTCTGCCTACTATAACGACAACGGTAACCTCGAGATTCAGCTCACGCGCAAGGACAGCTCGTCGGGCAACGCGTCCGGCGACCAGGGCGGCGCGGACAGCTCGAGCTCCAACACGCTGGAAGACCTGAGCAACAAGGCCCAGGAGCTTGGAGATAAGGCCCAAGAGCTGGGTGACACGGCTCAGAATCTCGGCGATACCGCACAGAACCTGGGCGATATGGCGACGAACGCCTGGGGTGCCCTGCAAAACGGTATTTCGGGCGCGCAGGGGAACTAGCGGCCGAGCGGCTAGAGCCTTAGCAGTGCAAACAAAAACGGGGCGCAGGATCGCGTGACCGGGCGCGTAGGCGCGTTGGTCGGCGGTCCTGCGTCCCGTTTTGCTGTCGATTACAGCTGCTCGGCCGGACGGTCGGGCGAGCTGAAGCCCGAATCAAACGTGACGACGCATGATGCATCGGGCCTGCGCTCGTGCACGATGCGCGTGACGAGCTCCAGCAGCTCCTCGTCGGATATGTCAAAGCCGTCGGGACGCACCAGGTCAAACGAAACGAACCCGTCGTGCTCGTGCAGGTCATGGATGGAGAGCGTGGGGTCGATTTGCGCTATGCCGCGCTTGACCCAGCCACGCAGGTCGTCGCCGGTGGTGGCGATGGGGTCGCAGTGCAGCGTGATACCGATGCCCATCTGCCGTTTGATATCGTGCTCGATGGTGTCCAGAATCTCATGGTGCTCAAACGCATCGCCCTCGCCGGGCATTTCCACGTGTGCGCTGGCAAATTGCCGACCGGGACCGTAGTCGTGCACCATGAGGTCGTGCGTGCCTAGGACCTGCGGATATGACATGATCTTGTCGCGGATTGCCTGGACGAGCTTGGGGTCGGGCGCTTGCCCCAACAGCGGGCTGATGGCGTCGCGCACCAGGCCCATGCCGCTGATGCAGATGAAGATGCCTACGCCCAGGCCCGCCCAGCCGTCGAGGTCAAAGCCGGTTGTCTGCGAAATAAGCGCTGCGGCCAGGACCGAGGCCGAGGCAATGACGTCGTTTTTGGAATCCTGCGCCGTGGCGATGAGCGTCTCGGAATCGATACGGTTGCCCAGCGTGCGGTTGAATGCCGCCATCCAAAACTTGACGAGCATGGACAGGACAAGGGCTGCCATGGAGAGCGCCGAATACGCGGTGGGGGAGGGCTTGATGATCTTGGTGACCGACTCCAGGATTAGGTTGATGCCGACGGCGCAAACGAGGACGGCGACAAACAAGCCGGCGAGGTACTCGTAGCGGCCGTGACCATAGGGGTGCCCCTCGTCGGCCGGGCGGCTGGCAAGGCGGAATCCGAGCAGGCTCACGATGTTGCTCGAGGCGTCGGAAAGGTTGTTGAAGGCGTCGGCGATAAGCGAGACGGAGCCCGCGAGCAGACCAGCTATGCCCTTGGCCAGGCACAGCGTGATGTTGAGCCCGATGCAGATGAGGCTTGCGGCAAAGCCCGCGTTGGTGCGGCAGGAGGTATCGACCGGCTTGCTTTCGCTGCCGGGAACAAGCGTATGTACCAGCCGATTTACAAATAGCATGGCGTATCTCCTCGCATTCTTATTAAGGGGATAGTGTAGCTCGCGCAGACGCAACGTGTACCGATGCTCAGAAAATGCAGCAATGGTTTGCCGGCGCTAACGGGCGCGAGGCGGAGGTGGACGACTGCCCGCGCACCTTCGAGTTCACTGCGCCTTCCCGTCCGACCGAGTGCTCCATTTTGGGCCACATGGGTATGGGCACGCGTCGATTTGCTCGACATACTTAATGTCGACAGCCCTGTGCAAAGGAGGACGTTTCCATGGACGAGATGTTTGCCATTAAATGCCAAAACTGCGGCGGCCCCATGTATTCGCACCAGGCAAAGCGCAGCTTTGAGTGCGCCTATTGCGAAACGGTTGTTCCGTGGCAAGCGGACGCCGGAGAGCCCAAGAGCGCCTTGGGTATCCGTCATACGCCGCTGACGGTGGTTGACGGGCTGCTCAAGCTCACGCACGTCTCGCAGCTCGAGCGCCCGGAGGACCCGGACTGGTATTTCTTCAATGCGCACTGGCGCAATCAGTCGGTCCTGGAACATCTGCTGTGGGAGGATAGCGGCACGGCGCAGGAGTTCCAAGAGGCGACGCACGTGAGCATTCCCTGCCCCTTCTGTGGCGCGTCCTTTGAGGGCGAGTCGACCCAACGCGTGTTTGAGTGCCCGTCGTGCGGCAACAAGATTGGCGTGGCCGACCTTCTCAAGCCCGGTACCTTTAGCAAGCGCCTGACCATGGGCGTGGGTGCTGAATACGTTCCCGAACAGGGCGTCCCCTGTGAGATATCGCCGCAGCAGGCACGTGCTAACGCGCTGCAGCTGGTGCGCCAGTACCCCGACGCCTTTGCCGGTCACGACGTGGAAGACGCGATTCAAAACGACATGATGCTCTTCTATTTCCCCATGGCGTTGGCGGATTTGCGCATGATGGCGTCCTTCCCGGGCAAGGGCCTGAGCAAGGAGACCCTGGTGTACTACGAGGTGCTCGACTGGGCGTATCCGCGGGCAAACTACCTGGACGTTCGCCTTGTGGGCATTTTGGAGCCGTGGGATTTTGGCAAGGTGGGGCCGTTCGATCCTGCCATGCAGGAAGGTGACTTCCGCGTCGTTTCCGTCGATGCGTCTACCAAGGACCAGGTGGTCATTGATAAGCTGGCGCTCGATATTGCCGGCAACGATGCCGAGGCGGTGCTGGGGCTCAATAAAAAGAGCATCCGCGCCTGGGCGCGCAAGGCCCGCAAACATAAGGACGGCCTGGTGATGGTACCGGTCTACTTTGTCGATCGCCCGGCGTCGGATAGCCGCGACGGCGAGCAGGTGCGCATCGCCGTGAACGGCCAGACGGGTCGCGCGGCCGCGGTGGTGTTTAGCGACAAGCGCGAGACGCATGTGGTGGCACCGCTCAATCCCAACGTGATGCTGTCGAGCGAAAGCACCGTGCACGCCACGCCCATCGAGGTCAAATACGTTAAATCGCCCTTCCTATACCAGATCGTACGCCGCGGAGGCGGCGAGCAACCGCGGCAGGTTGCAGCCGCCGTCGAGGGTTCCTACCGAGAGGAGAAGCCCAAACGCAAGGGGCTGCTTGCAGCGATCTTTGGGAAGTAGGGGGGGCGGTACGGGACAGCGCGCAGGAGTGCGGGCCGCCCCGTTTTTATGCGGCGACAAGGCACGTGGGCGCTCCATTAAACGCTCATGCTCACAGCGCAAACGTTGGGCAACATTACGTTTGCCGATAGCTATTAAAAAATGTCCGCCCGCGGTAGTAGTATCAAAAAAAGAGGGGTCCCAAATGGAACCCCTCTGGCAAGTCAAATTGTCCCCTACGGGACGCCTTCCAAGGAAGGCATTTTTGGCAAAGCCGTATTTTGACTCGCAGTGTCGATGTAACTGGTAATCGACAAGGCAACTGTAACACAGCGCGGAAGGGCTGGTCGACATGAATTTAAGAAACTACCCTGGCGACTACAATATCGGCCTTGACATGGGAACCGGCTCCGTTGGTTGGGCGGTGACTGATGCCCAAGGCAAGCTTCTACATTTTAAGAAGCAGCCGACGTGGGGCAGTCGTTTGTTCGATAGTGCGCAGCCGGCGTCCGAGGCACGCGTTCATCGTGGTCAGCGTCGCCGTTACGTGCGCCGCCGCTGGCGCCTCGACTTGCTGCAAAAGCTGTTCGAGCCTGCGATGAGCGAGGTCGATCCGGGCTTTTTCATGCGACTTAACCAGTCGCGGACCATTGAGGGCGATCCGGTCTTTACCAAGGACTTCACGAAGGCCGATTACTACGATCGCTTCCCGACCATCTATCATCTGCGTACTTACCTTATGGACACCGATGAGCAGGCCGATCTTCGCTTGGTGTATCTCGCGATTCATAACATCGTTAAGCATCGCGGTAACTTCTTGCGCCAGGGGGAGAAGCTCACGGCGAAGACGGCGAAGACGTCGGATGCTCTCGAGCGCCTCAATGATTCCCTGCAGGCATGGTGCGAGTCTAGGGAATACGATGTTACAAAAATCAATAAAATCGCTGTCGCAAAGATTCTCGCTGATGAGCGATCTTCTCGTTTGCAAAAGGCAAAAGACATTCAGGCGCTTGTAAAAGTGGACACTGCGGATGCGGCTGCGAACAAAAAGCTGGCAAAGGCTTTGTCGAACGCTGTCGTTGGCCTTCAGTGTGAGTTCAAAGACGTCTTTGGCGATTTTGAATGCGAGGCAACTAAGCTCGCGCTTTCGGATGACGAGAAGCTAGAGGCGCTGCAGGCCGCATGTCCCGATGACTGCGTGGAGCTTCTTGAGTCCGTTTGCGGTGTTTACTCTGCTTACGTGCTGCAGGGGCTTTTGTCCTATGCTGAGGGCCAGACTATCTCGGTCAACATGATCGAAAAATACAATTGTTACGCGAATGATCTTGATCGGCTCAAGACTTTGGTCTGCGAATATACTCCCGGCCCATATGAGTCTTTCTTCCGCGGCGCAACCTATCATGATTCGAATAGCGATGACCTCTCGCGCGACTACGATGCCTCTAAGGCGCAGGGTTACACCGCATATGACCTGCATAAGCTGTCTTACGATGACTTCGCTAAATCCGTAAAGAAGCTCTTTGCGGGAACGGGCGCGGAGACGGATGAGCGCTATATCGCCATGATGGACGCATTCGACAAACAGCGCTTTTTGCGTCGCCTTAAGACGAGTGATAATGGTGCCATCTACTATCAGCTGCATCTTGAGGAGCTGCAGGCCATTCTCAAAAACCAGGGCCGCTTCTATCCGTTCCTTAAGGACGAGGCTGCGAAGATCGAGAGTCTGGTCACGTTCCGTATTCCGTACTATGTGGGACCGCTGACGCCTAAAAATGCTGCCCAGGACAAACACGGCAACCACCGATTCCAATGGTCCGAGCGCAAGCCCGGCATGGAAGATGCGACGATTACGCCTTGGAACTGGGATACCGTGATCGATAAGAATAAGAGCGCCGAGAACTTTATCATGCGCATGACAGGTGATTGCACTTATCTTGCTGGTGAAAAGGTGCTTCCCAAGCAGTCTCTGCTCTATGAGGAGTTCTGCGTTCTGAATGAACTCAATGGCGTTCGCTGGTCCGAAGACGGTGACGATTGGCAACGCCTGGATGCCGCGCAGCGCGAGGGCATTGTCCATGAGCTTTTCCATAAAAAGCGTCGCGTTACCTACACGATGATTGCCGACTGGCTTGTAAAAGAGGGCGACGCGACAAATCCGGTTGTCCGCGGCGGCCAGGGTGAGAGCGGTCTTGAATCGAAGATGGGTTCGTACATCTTCTTTGCCAAGGAAATCTTTGGCGTGGACGAGTTAAGCCGTGCCGAGTATCCGGTTATCGAAAAGATCATTCTTTGGAACACGTTGTTCGAGGACCGCTCGATCCTTAAGGAAAAACTGCAGGATGAGTTTGGCTCCAGTGGCAATGGAATGCTCGATGCCGAGCAGATTAAAAAGATCTGCAGAAAGCGACTGACTGGTTGGGGGCGTCTGTCGGAGAAGTTCCTGACGGGTATTAGGATTGATACGCAAGCCGGCCGCTCTATGAGCATCATGGACGTGCTGCGAGAGGGAAACCCCAGCTCCGAGCGTCGCCTGGGCGAGACCATGGTGATGATGGAGATTCTCCACGACAATACGCTGGGCTTCCAGGAAAAAATGGATGAGCATAATCGCAAATATTACGCCGAAAACGAGAAGTCACTAGGCGTTAATGAGCTCCCCGGATCTCCGGCGATTCGTCGCAGCCTGAATCAAGCGATTCGCATCGTTGACGAAATCGCAAAGATTGCGGGGCACGCGCCGGCCAACGTTTTTGTTGAGGTGACTCGCGACGAGGACGAAAAGAAGAAGGGCAAGCGGACCACGAAGCGCTGGGACGCCATTGAGGACGCGCTCAAGGCGTTTAAGGCCGAGGGCGGCAACCTGGCTGTTATGGACGATTTCAAGGAGCTCAAGGCAGCTAATGTGGACCTTGACGAGCGCCTGACCCTTTATTTCATGCAGAACGGAAAATGCCTGTATTCTGGCCGCGCTATCGACCTCAATAAGCTTATGGCGGGCTCGGGCGAGTACGAGGTCGACCATATCATTCCGCGCGCCTACATTAAGGACTCAGCCTCGAAAACAAGGCGCTGGTGTACCGCGAGGAGAACCAGCACAAGACCGACCAGCTTTTGATTGATAAGAGCATTCGCTGGAAGATGGGCGAGACGTGGAAACAACTGCATCAGGCGAAGCTTATTGGCGATAAAAAGTATCGCAACCTGCTGCGTTCTTCCATAAACGAGAACGCCATGAAGGGCTTTGTTGCGCGTCAGCTCGTGGAGACGAGCCAGATGGTCAAGATGGCGCAGGCGTTGCTTGAGGCACGTTATACCGACGAGGGAACGAAGATCGTTCCCGTTAAGGCGAGCGTGTCGCACAACCTTCGTGAGGCGGCCGGCTTGGTCAAATGCCGCGAAGCCAACGATTTCCATCATGCGCACGATGCCTATCTGGCATGCCGCTTGGGCCTGTTTATTCAGATGCGCCACCCCGGTATGTACGAGAATCCCATTGGCTACTCGCACGTGATTAAGAAATACGTGCGTGAGCAGTCTGAGCTGTTTAAGAAAACCCATCGCATGCCTGGATCTGCCGGTTTTGTCGTCAATAGCTTTATGACTGCGGGTTTTGACCCCGAGACGGGCGAGGTCTTTGACGATGCCTGGACCGAGGACGACGAGGTCAAGCGCTATAGGGGAAAGTATCTTCCGGACGGCTGGAACGCAGCGGCAGAGGTCGAGGGCATTCGCCGCGCGCTCAACTATCGCCAGTGCTACATCTCGAGGATGCCGCAGGAGGATACGGGAGCGTTCTGGAAGGCAACGATTTACTCGCCGCGTGATCCCAAGATGGGTGCAAAGCTTGAGTTGTCGACCAAGCAGGGGCTCGACGCCAAGCAATACGGTGGTTTTTCGAGCCAGCAGTTTGCGTATTTCTTTATCTATGAGGCCAAAAAGAAGGGTAAGCCGGTGTTTCGGTTCTCTCAGGTTCCCGTATGGCTTGCGGCGCGCATCGAGGGCGACTCGGCGGCGCTTGGCGAGTATGCGAGGGGACTTGCGGAGAAGGAGGGTCTGGAGTACGTCGGTATCACGAGGTCGAAGATCTACAAGAAACAGCTGATTGAGGTGGATGGCGAGAGGTTCTTTATTACGGGGAAAAAGGAGATGAGGAATGCTACGCAACTGGCTTTTTCAAATGAGCAAATGAAACTGCTCGCAGGAGATGCGTGTAGCGAAGACGCTATCAAGCTTTTGGATTTGTTTAATCCCGCGGCTTCTTCCGTCTCTGGCAGGCTGCTGCGTCAACTCAAAATTGAGACGATTATAGAAAAGTGCTCAACTATGGATGCGGAAGATGTTGTTGCAGTAGTCAAGCGCCTGCTTGCCTTGGTGAATGGAACAATGAATATGGTTGATTTATCACCGGCGGGCGGCTCAAAGTTTTCGGGTTGTATACAACCTAATTATTCAAAGTTGCTGAGCGATTCAAATGTGACGGTTTTCCTTATTGATCAGTCTGTAACGGGCATGTTCGAGAGAAGGACTCGTGTCGGGCTTTAGGAACATTGTTATTTCTAGCCCCTGCAAATTGCAGTACAAGGGCGGCTACATGGTTGTCCGCCGCGAGGACGACACGGCGAAGGTCCACCTTTCGGAGATCTCGTCGGTCGTCCTTCAGACCAACCAAGTGTTCATAAGCGCTTATCTGCTCTCGGAGCTTGCCAAGGCAAAGGTCGCGTTTGTCGTCTCTGACGAGAAGCGCGACCCCATTGGGCAGTATTTGCCGCTATACGGGGCCCATAACACCAGCAAGCGTATTGCGGAGCAGCTTGAGTGGGGCGAACCAATCAAAAAGCGCGTATGGCAACGAATCGTGCGCGACAAGATTAAGCATCAATCTGACGTGCTTCACGCCCGCGCGCGTGAGGAGCAGGGTGAGACGCTCAAGAGCATTGTTGCCGAAGTGCGCTCTGGAGATACAACAAATCGCGAGGGTCATGCCGCTCGACTGTATTTCAGCTCTCTGTTTGGTCCGTCCTTCTCGAGGGATGACGATACGCCTCTTAATGCTGCTCTCAATTACGGGTATGCGATTCTGCTATCGAGTGTCAATCGTGAGATCGCAGCGCGCGGATACCTTACGCAGGCGGGAATCTGTCACAGAAATGAGTTTAACCAGTTCAACCTGAGTTGCGATTTTATGGAGCCGTTTAGGCCTCTTGTCGACCGCATTGTGTTCGATAACTTTGACGGCGAGTTCTCTAAGGAGACAAAGCTGCTTTTGGTCGACATGCTCAATCAGGGAATCGCGTATCGAGGCGGCACGTATCGCGTGGGCTCCGTAATCTCTCTGTATGTTGCTGACTGTTTCAAGGCTCTTGACCGGAAGTTGTCGGTGGACGAAATCGAGTCGTTTGAGGTCGTATGAGTGTCGGGGAAAGGATCAGATATATGAGGCTTGTCGTTTTCTTTGATTTGCCCGTCGATACTCCTGCGCAGAGAAAAGACTACCGCGTGTTCCGCAAATTCCTTCTTAAAGATGGCTATCTTATGCTCCAGGAGTCCGTGTATGCAAAGCTTGTTGTTAATGATGGGGCGGCAGGAAGCGCGGTGCAAAGACTCAGGAAGCATCGTCCGCCGTCCGGCCTCGTGCAAGTCCTTCGCGTGACTGAGTCTCAGTTTTCGACCATGGAGTACATTACGGGCAACCGCGAGGCTCATGAGGAGATAGACACAATGGAGGAGCTTCTGGTTTTATGAGGCTCGTGTTTTCGGGACTTGAGAACTCGCTGGAGCTAACAGCAGGGGAGACATCGGTTTTGCAAGTCGAAAACTCTGCTCTGTTCGCGCGGATTGTAACTTCTTTGCAAAACGGATTGGGGCGCCAGGCGATGGAGCCTTACTCCCTTTGGAAAGACGATGAGGAGATTAAGCCCGGCAGCGCCCTGATGGTAGTGCCTGATGCGCTGAATCTTCCATGGGATGACCGTGCATTTATGACCGCAATCACCAAGAAGGTTGAGCGCGAGTTTCTAGAAGATGAAGACCTGCGCATGCAAGTGGAAGAGGCTGAACGAGCAATAAGGCTGCGTTTGGGCGGATTGAACCTTGGCTTTAATGCCGATTTGGGGTTTGGTTTAGAATGGGATATAAAGCGCTACCTCAAGTTTTTAGGATTTGGTGCAGCGCCTCAAGAAGATAAATCGTTCCTTGATAATCTGCTGAATTTCCTTTCATTTGCTCTTGACGCTGGCTGCAGTAAGACAATCGTATTTGTAAATCTCAAAACTTTTTTGACGGAAAATGAGCTGCAAACGCTCTATGACCACGTGTTTTTCCTTAAGTTGAGCCTGTTGCTCCTGGAGAATAAAAAAGATACCATGTCTTACGGACATGAACATAAACTAACGGTTGACCTGCAGTTTTTAGAGCATTGAAAGAAATGGCCGGTTAGATTGAACGTCCCGTCGCAGTAGGGAATTTGCTCCAATGGTTTTGGAGCAGTGTCGATCTAACTGGTAATCAAACTAGCATGGCAATTACTTTTCTCTAGTTTGGGTTTTGGAGCAGTGTCGATCTAACTGGTAATCAAACCTAAAAAGGTTAATCAATATGACTTAGATGGTTTTGGAGCAGTGTCGATCTAACTGGTAATCAAACTTTAAAGCAAAAAGTAATTGTGGTTTGACTGTTTTGGAGCAGTGTCGATCTAACTGGTAATCAAACTTCGCAAGTTTGAGTTTTTAACGATTAGAAGTTTTGGAGCAGTGTCGATCTAACTGGTAATCAAACTGCGTCACTACTGCTGGAACACGTCCCCGAGTTTTGGAGCAGTGTCGATCTAACTGGTAATCAAACCTTGTCGACGTAATCCTGCGCCTGTCGTCTGTTTTGGAGCAGTGTCGATCTAACTGGTAATCAAACATTAACGCAGGCAAGTACGACCACCGAATCGTTTTGGAGCAGTGTCGATCTAACTGGTAATCAAACAGAACCACAATGGTTAGGAGCAACTATGAAGTTTTGGAGCAGTGTCGATCTAACTGGTAATCAAACGGAACTTTAGTTTCCCTTGATTGGTGGATAGTTTTGGAGCAGTGTCGATCTAACTGGTAATCAAACTTTATTGAAGCGGCTGCGAAGTTCAATCAGTTTTGGAGCAGTGTCGATCTAACTGGTAATCAAACCCTAACTGGGTTACTTTCATGCTACAGAAGTTTTGGAGCAGTGTCGATCTAACTGGTAATCAAACCCGACAGAAGCCGTTTATTGAAGCTGCGGCGTTTTGGAGCAGTGTCGATCTAACTGGTAATCAAACGTGCCGAAGGCAGTCATTGACATTGCGGTCGTTTTGGAGCAGTGTCGATCTAACTGGTAATCAAACAAGTCGAAGATTTTTTTTACCAATCAAGGGTTTTGGAGCAGTGTCGATCTAACTGGTAATCAAACGCAGGCGGTATGAGCGACAAAGACCTGCAGTTTTGGAGCAGTGTCGATCTAACTGGTAATCAAACCAAAGTCGAAGATTTTTATTTACCAAAGGGTTTTGGAGCAGTGTCGATCTAACTGGTAATCAAACGTCTCTACGGTGTCGCGGTCGTAGCACTCGTTTTGGAGCAGTGTCGATCTAACTGGTAATCAAACTTTGCGTGGTTTTGTAGTCGATGCATTATCGTTTTGGAGCAGTGTCGATCTAACTGGTAATCAAACAGTTGTTTAGGTTCCCTCGGGGGCTCATTTGTTTTGGAGCAGTGTCGATCTAACTGGTAATCAAACCGACAGAAGCCGTTTATTGAAGAGGCAGCGTTTTGGAGCAGTGTCGATCTAACTGGTAATCAAACCCATGGCGGCCTTCAGCTTCGCAAGGGGGGTTTTGGAGCAGTGTCGATCTAACTGGTAATCAAACCATCATCCCGCGCGTCAGTAACGGCGTTGCGTTTTGGGGCAGTGTCGATCTAACTGGTAATCAAACTCGATACCGCCGACTAGCTGCTCATAATTGTTTTGGAGCAGTGTCGATCTAACTGGTAATCAAACGGTCGGGCGGCGGGTTCTCTTGCCCTGCAAGTTTTGGAGCAGTGTCGATCTAACTGGTAATCAAACGGGGAGACGATCCGATGATGCGCTGGTACGGTTTTGGAGCAGTGTCGATCTAACTGGTAATCAAACCAATGCCTTTCTGCCAACCGCTTATGTCGAGTTTTGGAGCAGTGTCGATCTAACTGGTAATCAAACACGTAGATGTCAGACGCCTTGCCCTTTTTGTTTTGGAGCAGTGTCGATCTAACTGGTAATCAAACTGATTAAAGAGTATGCCGCCAATCATCCCGTTTTGGAGCAGTGTCGATCTAACTGGTAATCAAACAGCGAAGAACGACAAGACCGCACAGCAGGTGTTTTGGAGCAGTGTCGATCTAACTGGTAATCAAACGAGCTGCAAACCTTGTTCCATGATTGTCGGGTTTTGGAGCAGTGTCGATCTAACTGGTAATCAAACATTGAAATCGAAAATTAAAAGGCAAAGATAGTTTTGGAGCAGTGTCGATCTAACTGGTAATCAAACCATGTGTAGGCAAAAAACTACGTTTTGTAGGTTTTGGAGCAGTGTCGATCTAACTGGTAATCAAACTTTGTCCTTGCGGGTACCTAACTAATTTCCGTTTTGGAGCAGTGTCGATCTAACTGGTAATCAAACCGCGCGGCAGACCCAAGAGTGCTGGATCGCGTTTTGGAGCAGTGTCGATCTAACTGGTAATCAAACAAGGAACGGAGGAAGAATGACCCCTCAAAAGTTTTGGAGCAGTGTCGATCTAACTGGTAATCAAACATTGTGGATCGCCTGCCACCACGCCACGTGGTTTTGGAGCAGTGTCGATCTAACTGGTAATCAAACGCTAAAGACCACTAATGACTGGCTTAATGGGTTTTGGAGCAGTGTCGATCTAACTGGTAATCAAACCTGTTTGACGGCTCATACTATACAGTGCATGTTTTGGAGCAGTGTCGATCTAACTGGTAATCAAACGACCGCGTAGCCCGTACTCGCCGTTTCTTGTTTTGGAGCAGTGTCGATCTAACTGGTAATCAAACAAGGGGTTAGCTCATGGCTACCACTCGCACGTTTTGGAGCAGTGTCGATCTAACTGGTAATCAAACTCCCCCCAGTTTTCAAAACCGCCAAATCGTTTTGGAGCAGTGTCGATCTAACTGGTAATCAAACGCGGAGAGACGGGCGTTGATAATGCGGCGGGTTTTGGAGCAGTGTCGATCTAACTGGTAATCAAACCATTCGACGCATCCCTGGTCGACCGCCCAGTTTTGGAGCAGTGTCGATCTAACTGGTAATCAAACACGTTTCCGACCTCGGCTTCGACTTTAAGGTTTTGGAGCAGTGTCGATCTAACTGGTAATCAAACGAAGAAGATTACCGGCAAGCTCTCCGAGGTGTTTTGGAGCAGTGTCGATCTAACTGGTAATCAAACGCGGGCGGCGAGATATACAACACCGGGGCCGTTTTGGAGCAGTGTCGATCTAACTGGTAATCAAACCCGCAAGCCAAGGGGGTGAAATGTAGTGAAGTTTTGGAGCAGTGTCGATCTAACTGGTAATCAAACAAGACGAGCGTCTCGGCCTTCGAGCTTGAGGTTTTGGAGCAGTGTCGATCTAACTGGTAATCAAACGGCATACGCGGAGACAAAGCGAAATAACGTGTTTTGGAGCAGTGTCGATCTAACTGGTAATCAAACCGATTGGAGCGGCCTATGAACTTGTTTCTTGTTTTGGGGCAGTGCCGATCTAACTGGTAGTCAAACTGGGACAATGTGCAGGCTTTTCGATGGCGAGGAACTGCATGCGCGCTGCGTGATGATGTTCAAGCGCGAGCTGCTGGAATCGCATTACATGACTCAGGGAAAGGGCCAGCCCGCAGCCTACGACGCTGCGAACCTGCGGTACAGTTACCAGGACACAATGGGCGCATGGTTGGATGAGGTGGAGTGGCCTGAAGATGCTCGAGTTTAAGAAGATCGAAGACGACGGTAATGTCGCGACGTTCGAATACTATCCCGAGGGCAAGGGAGAGCCGGGTACCGTGGTCCTCGACCGCAGCGTCGGTATTGTTTCCGTTTTGTCCGTATCGCCGAACGATAGGCATGAGCGCTGTGCGGAGCACATGTTCGCAGAGGCTCGCCGCATGCTGCGTGATGGTAGCGTACGGGATGGCGGCACCGTTTTCTGGTACTAGCCAAGCACACAACCGCATAGTTTTGGAGCGGTGTTGATCTGACTGGTAGGCAGACGACAATATAATCTGTTTATTACTGCTAGCTGGCGGCTGCCACGAGTGGTCGCCCTCGTCTGGAGTTGATGTCACCATGTCCGATGCAAACGCCGAGTTCATCGACGCGCTCATCAGGCTGTTACTAGAGCCGGTAATTTTCCCTTTACGCTATTTCTGGTTATCGCTGCGATAGCAATTATTATCGCAATCCTTAATATTCTACTGGGCGGCTAGCGGCTCCCGTATCGATAAAGCGGGCGTAGCGCCCGACTCCGGTTTTCGGGTCGGTCTCAATACTCATAATGGGGCGTACGCTATGCCTCCGACCGCGCCACGGACCTGTTGAAAGTTGGTTTACGTGCGCACGCGGGCTTCCTTCGGCGGTTCGTCCGACGAGCATCTGTGGCGATAGATGCGGTAGATGTAAATAAACAGTTGAGCAGCTGCAAAGGACCCTCCTCGCTGGGTAAAATCAGGTTGCGCCGCGGAACCCGCTCCTCAGTCGGTCAACTTTGGAAGCGCGGGCAACGCAGGTGCTATCGTCTTAAAGGGTCGGCTGCAACCGGCCCTTTTCTATGACCCCCTTCGCTATCCGTTACTGCTTAGTTACTGCTTATATTCCCGCCAGATCGAGTAGAGGTCTGGGCAATGCCGTGGGAGACATCCTGTCCATCCCATGGTTTGGAACAGTGTCGATCTGACGGGCAATCAAACCTCTAGCGCTCTTTGAATTGAGCAAGCATCTGCCCGAAGGTGCTGAGCTCGAACGGCTCATAAATGAGCGAATCGCCGTCCGCGGTCCTGTAGAGTCCGCAGGGGAGGTAACGCCCGTCGGGGAGGACGTAAAGGTTTCCTTCCTCCCTCAGTCCCGCTGGGAGCATCGGGACCTCGTTCTCGTCCATTTGGAACTCATCGATATTCGCGATCTTCCTCTCCATGGTGCCTCCTGCCTTATTTCTTGAATAGCGCCCTAAAACAGGCAGCCCTCAATCAGCTCTTTCCCGCGCAGGGTGTCAATCCATTCCTGCGGAATTGCGTCGATACCGTAGGCCGTGCCTGCGAGGGCGCCTGCGACGGCTGCAGTGGTGTCGGTGTCGTCGCCCAGGTTGACGGCGGCAAGGACGCACTCTTCGTAACTGTTGGTGTTCACAAAACACCAGGTGGCGGCTTTAAGCGTGTCGCGCACGAAGCCGCCTGACCTGATTTCCTGCTCAGGCACGCCTTTCAGATGGAGTGCCCACGAGGGGAGCACGTCGTTCATCACATCCCTCATCAGCTCGACAAATATGATGCATGCGTCGGTCGACGTTCTGTGGGCGTGCGTAATCGCGGAGACCTTGCTGATCTCTTCGTCGGTCGCGTCGACAAACGCTAGGGGCGCGATGCGCATGAGCGAACCGTTGCCGTTGTCGCGTTCGCCGGAGCCTCCTTTGCCGGTGTGCAAGGCGCGGGCGGTGGTGCCGCCATAATCGAAAACGCCGTCGATCGTATACTCGCCACGGGCAATCCAGCCTACGAACTTGTCGCGCATGTCTGCGGTGTCGATATGCCCGAGCTCCCTAATCGAGTCGCAGGTAGCAAGCGTCATAGATGTGTCGTCGCTCCAGGTGCCGGCGGGCTGCCCATGCGTGCCGTAGCCGATCATGTCGGTGCATTCGAACGTGCCACGAGGCCTGAACTCGTAGGGAACGCCCAACGCGTCGCCGACGGCGAGCCCATGGATGCAGTCGCGTAACGCTGGTTTCGACGTGTGTCCACGTTTCGTTGTAGGGGGCGCTGGCGAGATGAGCCGAAATCCCTCCGAATCGCTCTTGCGTCGTGTGGCCATGTCCTCGGCAGAACGCACTTTAGGTGCGCTTTCGGTGATGGCCTGATTGATGCCTGTCATGGAAAACTCCTCTTGCACTTCGGATTGGAGATGCGTGGCAATCAGCGGCAATATGTTCAGTTCGATTCGCGACGCAGTGCGTCGCGAATCGAGAGAACTCAATGGTCAATATGCCAAAATGGTATGCCTAGACGTCCTTTACACGGCAACAGGCATTTCTTTCGGGCGCCCTGCCTTTGGTGCGTCGGCGAGTCGTGCCTCGATGGAAGCTTTGGACACCATGCGCTTGGTGCCGTCCTTCCATGAATCCAACATTCCTGCATTTATCAGTTGCGATACCCGTGCTGAGCTAACACCGAGCATACGCGCGGCATCCGCTGCGGTGACGGCGGGGATGTCGCCGAGCTCGCGGCTGACGGCCACGGCGATAATCTTGCCGCCGTGTTGTGGCTGGTGTCCAAAGTCCGGCGCGGGAAGATCGACGCCGCCCATAAGGTGATCGTCGACCATACATGCGAGAAAATCGGCGGCGCTTTCGACGGCGTCGTTTAGATCGGAGCCAAACGTTCCTCCTCCGCCCAGCGAGCCACATGGCACGGCATCGACCATACCGTCCGAATCAAAGAACTCAAATTCCCATACGTAAACCATGCAAGACCTCCTCCGATGCCGGCGATTTGAGGAACATCCTAAGAGCCCACACAGCGCATCGAACACCTTTATTGTCTCTAGTTTAAGGCCTCGTGCGGACACGATTTGGTGCTCTGAGCGCGACCGCGAAAAGGGTTTGCAGTGACCAAAATGTTGCCATTGAGATAGTTTTAACGAACCCCATGCGGGTGGCGCACGTGGACAACGACACCTTGCTGTTTCAGGACAAAGGTTCGGGCAGGTTTAAAGACGTTAGGATTTACCCCAACCGCATCGAGGTGCTCAGGAAGGGCACTTTCGGCGGCAGACACACCGAGATTGTCTACCTTAAGGACATCACGGGGGTCAACAGGATCAAGGGCCGCGACGTTTTTCTGCGCAACAGGCTGTTGACTGCCTGTGTCTTTAGCCTGAGCAGCCGCTCCCAGGCCCAGGAATTTGTGAACGCGCTGAACATGGTGATGTAGCCGCCGCCGGCGTTCGGGCCAGACTTACGCCCGCGCATCTGGCGGCACGGTGGCTGGTCGTTCAACCTGCGAGGCGTCCTTTATGAGCTGATCCCTCATGTCAAAATATAGGGGCGCAGAACGGTATTCTGCGCCCCTGATTGAGCCGATGCGTCTGAAAGCCAGCTTGCCTATTCGCTATCGTCCCCAGCGTTTTCGCGGTCACTGGCAAGCATTGCCGCGCCAGCGACCGTTGTCGCCATGGCGGCAGCGGCGAGCCCGGCGGCGATACCAGAGCCGTCGCCCGTGTCGGCGAGTTTTCCGGTCGAGCCCTTGCTCTTGTTACCGCCGCCGTTCTTGTCGGCGCCGTCTGCGTTGGCGCCGGTACCGGTGCCGGCGCCGGCGCCGCCCGCGTTGCCCGAGGCTGCAACGGTAAAGCTTGCGGCTCCGTCGGTGGCAAGCGTGTAGTTTTGCGCCGCGTCGCCCAACAGGCCTTTCGCACGCACCCAATACGTCCCCGCGGCAAATGCCTCGCCCTCGGCCATCGCCGTTCCCGGAGCGCCGTTCGCGTCGTGCACAAACTCGAGCTGGGCCGTGCAGGCATCGGTTTCGAGCTTGCCCTCGAGTGATGCCACAATCTTGGCGCGCACGTCTTCGCCGGCCTTAAGGCCTTCGAGTCCCTCAAAATGGGGCGTCAGCGCGCGTGGATCGATATCGATGGGCACGGAGCCCCGCAGCTCCGTAACGGTCTCGTTGCCCAAGGCGTCGACGTCCACATATTCGATGGCAAACGTATGGCCCGAAGCCGCCACGTTGAGTACGTTGCTGCTGTTGACAAGGCGGAAATGACCCTCGCCAACGGTCTTGCCATCTTGGAGTGAGGCATCGCTCAGCGAGTCGCCGTATGTCATGTGCATGCGGGTCGGGAGGTAGTACGAAGCTGTCTGCTTGTGCTGTGCGTAATTGCGCTGGTAGATGCTCCGCGCCAGTGCCGCATCAACAAAGTCGGATGCGATGATGCCAATGTGCTTGCGGCAGTCCGCCTTTGTGCTCTCAACTCCGGTATTGTTTATATACGAGCTCTTGTACAGGTGCTCGTTGACCACTCGCGCTGCGGTAAAAGGGTTGTTTTGCGTGCAGCTCGTGTAGTTGATAAACCAGCAGCGCTCCGTTGCCTGCACCGTTGTCCCGTCCGCGGCAGTGATATCTACGGTGCTGCGCTCGAACTCGGACGCTGCCTTCAGGGCCATATCGACCCAGTCGATCTTACTGGATCCCGTGCAGTCGTAATGGTCTTGGGCATATACCTTGGTGCAATAGGGCTCTTTGGCACCCGCATTGCCCGCAGCCTCAAAGCCTCGCGCGTCTTGGACGAGGCACATGGACTTTCCGGAATGCGCCTTGATTTTGTCGTCCCATTCAGTGAGGTCGAGGCCCCACGTGTGGCCGTCTACGCTGTCGCCGGCGAGTTTAAATCGACGCAGCAGGACGATCTTTCCGCGCACCTCGTTCAGTGTGGGGACATGGCTCGACGTATAGAACAGATCGGAGTTATTGCCCATAACATTGGCGAAAGCCGTCGTAACGCTTTCGTCGGTAGCCTCGTCGTTGCCTCGTGACACCAGCATGATGAGCGCTTCTGACGGGTGTTCGTTCAAAAATGTTTTGAAGTAACCGATGACATCGGAGAGTTGCATAAAGCCCCCGTCTTTTTTGTGCAGGTAGCATATTCCATGGTCGATGCCGGGGTCGCCGTTCTTGTCGTTCTTTCCAAGTCGGATATCAAAATAGCGAATGCCTTCGAGCAACTGCGTGGGGATGTAATCCTGCTGGCACTTTGCAAGCGAGGTTTGGGGCTCGGTGTCGTTGTCGACGCTGCAGGTGCCCGAATCGTGAGTTCCCGGGATGCTCAGTTCGTCGAGGTACTTGCTGCCATCGACGTGGCTCATCCAACATGGTCCGTCGACGTAGCTGCTATACGTGGTCCAGTCGATGCTGCTAACTGTGGCATTGGTCTTGTCCATGCTGTAGCCGACAAGCTCGAGCTCCCACGGAATGCTCTTACTCTTATGGCAGATCTTATTGTTGTCCTGGTCTTTGCCGTCCTTTTCTATGGCCAGGTACTTAATGTCTTTTTTCTCGGTTTCTTTCTCGACCGTGCGGTCTCGGATGATATAGGTACCGTTTGATTGACGCTCGAACGCAAAAGAGCGACTGGCCTTGCCGTCATGCTCGCCACTCCATACGTGGATGACCTTTCCATCTTTGTCCGAGTCGCCATCGACCGACCAAATGCTGTAGCCCGTCTTCTTGTGCTCTTCGAAATTGAGCAAGGTGCGGATAGCATACCAGTTTGTATCGTCATTCTTGGTCGTTACGTTCTCAAGGATGAGCTTGCTGGACGTGCCGTCATTAAACAGGTGGCAGACGTTGCCGATGACGTTGCCGTCTTCGTTGACGCTCGCGGTGCGAAAATAGCCCGCGGGGCGAAGACGAATGACGAACTTGTCGAGGTTGGCCGCCGATGTGGGCGTGTCTTCTGCAAATGCCGCGCGCATGGGAAGGCCCAATCCCGCGGTTTCGGGCAGGCTTGCAAGTGGCGACAACGCCGCGAGTCCAAGGCCCAGCGTAAACGCTCGGCGACTGATGGCATGATGTTCGGTCATAACTCCTCCATTCGCAGGGTGCGGTAATGCGCTCATTTTGGTCACTATACTGCCCGGATGTTTAAAGGTGTCGGCTTAAATTGTGTGCGCGGCGCTATAAATCGGCGGGCGGACGTGTTTGGGTGCTTGCCTATTTGTGCTGCTACCGCGCTGGGGGTGGTTTTGCCGCCCGACACCCTCGCGTTCGCCGGCTATCGGCATAAGAAAGGGAGGGTCGGTTTACCGGCCCTCCCTTAGTACGAAACGCTGGGGCACCGCCGCTTGTTGGCACTGCGCTCGTGTTTTTCGTTACGCTCGCGAGTCGCTTAGCGCTTAATCTCGATATCGTCGAGCTTAACATCCATGGCCTCGGTCTTGGCCTTGGCGATGTCGTCGGCAAATTCCAGAGACTTCATCATGGTCTCGACGGCGTCCTTGTGCTCCTCGACGTTGTCGATGCGCACGTACACGCTGCCGCCGTCAACGTCGGTGAAGTACTCGGTCGTCACGCCGCCCGAGTGCGTAAAGTAGGCGCTGCGCCAGGTCTTGCCGTTGTACTTAACGGGATCGCTCTCGGTCCATCCGGAGTTGGCCTTCCACTTTGCCTCGTAGTCGAACAGCTCATCGGCGTTCTTGTCAGAGTCGAACACGGGGATGAAGCGGTCGCTGGCATGCTCGCTCTCGGTGAACTTAAACTGGGCCCTGTCGGCGGTATCGCCTGCGACGTCTGTGATTTCGACGCCCTCGGGGACTTCGACCTTAAACCAAATGAAGTCGGTCCTCATATCCACGGCTGGTTTTTCTGCTCCGCCGCCACCGCCACTTCCGGTAGCGCCGCCGCTGCCACCGCAGCCCACCAGGGCAACTGCGGCAAAGAGACTGATGCAGAGGGTGAGAATCGCAAAGGCCTTCTTTTTCATGGTCGTGTCCTCCTCGATCTGTAACCGCCCATGGATTACCTGCCTTTACTGTACGCGCGAGCGGCTCGTTCAGGTGGGCCATGTGTCCCATTCTGGGGGCCTGATTTGCGCCGACAAGTGGCAATATGCTCGGGCGTAAAAGAGGGAAGGGCCGGCCGATCCGATCCTCCCCTGGCTGGGCGTCCGATCATTTAATGACTGCGCATGCGATGCTGCGTGCGATCCCCTAATGCTTGATCTCGATGCTCGAAATCTCGACTTCGCGTGCCTCGGCAACTGCCTTCGTCATGTCATCGGGGAACTCGACGGAGTTGAGGAGCGCCTCGGCTTCTTTCTTATGCAGATCGAAGTTCGAGATGAGGACGTAGACGCTTCCCGGCTCAACGTCGGTAAAGAGGAGGGTTGAGACGCCGCTGTTGTCCTCGTACGTTCCGACGAGCCACGTCCTGCCGTTATACTCGACGGACCCGCCATCCTTCCACTGGAACGTATCACCTTTCTTTTCTGCCTGGTCGGCGTGGGATTCCTCTGCCGTCAGTGCTTTTTTCCAAACGGGGATAAAGCGATCGGCCGAACCGTTCTTGTCTTCGGGGAAGGTGAGCTGGACCCTGTCGGCATTCTTGCCAGCGGAGTCGCTTACGCCAACGCTTTCGGGCATCTCGACCTTAAACCAGATAAAGTCGGTCTTCTTGGCGACGGGAGCTTTTTCCTTGCCCTCGCTCTTGGATGCGCTGCTGCCCCCGCCTCCGCTTGACGCACTTCCGCCGCAGCCGACAAGGGCAAATGCGGCAAAGAGGGCGATGCAAAGGGAAAGGATCGATAGGGTCTTTTTCTTCATGGTGGCGTCCTCCTTGTCTGCCGATGACATCACGGCGCCGCGGGTTGTTGGGGTACTGATTGCGCTGGCGGCGGATGTCTCTGTGTACTGTGCGGCTCATGCCTCCGTTCATCGCTTGTGGCCGTTGCGCGGCCGTTCCCCAACGGGTTCCTTACTTATAGATATGCCCCAGCTTGTGCTGCCCGGGAGTCTCGAAAGGTGGGCCATATGTCCCATGTTTGCGTGTGCGGGCTTGCCGCAAGGTGGGCCTGGTGCTGGGCAAGCGTGCGGTTTGGTTGATGCTCCCAATGTTGCGCAACAGCGATGCTGGCTTGAGGTTTTAGACTTGGCTGTGACAAAAGCTAAACCACGAAAGGTCGAACGATGTTCTGTCAAAAATGCGGACAGCAAGTTCCCGATGGATCGACGTTTTGTACGCACTGTGGGGCCTCGCTGGTGGGTGGCTCCGCGCCGACGCCTGCGGGCGCCGATTCTTCCCCTGCCCCGGGCTTAACCCAATCGATGCCGCCGGTCGTTCCTGCGCCTCAAAAGCCCAAGAGCAAGGCGCCGGTCATTATCGCTGTGGCATGTGCTGCTGTGGTCCTCATCGGCGGCGGCACGGTGTTTGCGCTTACGGTGCTCAATGGGTCAAAGAGCTCCGGCACGCAGATTTCGGTGGTCGATACCGGGTCTTCGGACGAGAAAGATTCTTCTGCCAAGAAGAAGAGCGACAAGTCCAAGTCCAAGGAATCCTCGGCGTCCGATGACGAGGCCGTCCCCGGGGACGAGTCGGCATACTACGGTTCGGGCGATTCGGACGATTACCTGACCGACGTGCATACGTACACGAACGACATGCATCCTTATAGCATGTCGATTCCCAACCGTTTTGAGATGGAAGATACTCCCAGCGGCAGCAGCACAAGGTACGAGGATCCGGAGACGGGTTTTGTGATCAGCCTGTCTGGCTACGTCAACATTAACGACGAAACTGCACACGAGATGTTTGTCGATGAGGACACCTCGGGCAAGGCCGACCTCTATACCGCGGAGGGCGACAACTGGTACGTGGTTTCGTGGCGCGAGGGCGACATGATTACGTACACAAAGACGATTGTCACGGATTCGACGGTCGCCACGGCGTCTCTGGAATACTCGACCGCGAACAGCGACATGGGGTCGAAGATTATCGACACGCTGCTGCCGACATTCCAGGTGGACTAGGCATCCGTGCCTATAACCGGCAATCGGAAACGCCGATAGCCAGAGCTCCTGATCTGTTACCGCCTATGGATTACCCGCCTTTACTGTACGCGCAAGTGACTCGTAAGGGTGGGCCATGTGCCCCGTGTTTGGTGCGGTGGGGCGGAGCGTGGCCGGGGCTGCGAATCTTGACGACGGACGCAGCCGGTTAGTCATCGTGGGTGCCTCGCCACAGCTTTTTGTGCAAAAAGGGGTCCGAACCTTTTGCGGTGCGGACCCCTTTGCGTTGCAACAAGTTGCTGCGGCGTGTTTCGAAGTTGAAATTACTTGCGAACCTTAGACGCGACAGCGCTGGCGGCAAAGCAGACAATCGCCATAACACCCATTGCAGCGATGACGCTGGAAGTGCCGTCACCCGTTTTGGGCAGAGCCTGCTCGTTTGCCTTGGTCTTATTTGCAGGCTTGCCGGCAGGCTTGTTGTCGGAAGGCTTGGGCGCGGGCTCGTCCTTCTTCCACTGGGCGAACAGCGTCACAGGAGCGGAAAGCTCAACCGTAACGCCCGCGGCATAGCTTGTGCCGGAGCCATTCTTTGCGGTGTTCCAGCCCACGAAGGAGTAGCCCTTGCGCACCGGCTGCTCGGCCGTAACCTCGGCTTCGGTGACGCACTTAACGGGTGCGAATTCGGCAGCCTGCTCATCCTCGGAGCCGTTCAGGTCGTAGGAGAGATCGTAGGCCTTCTCCACGAAATCAGGCTTGACGAAGCCGCAGTACTTGCACTTAGGGGTCCCCGTGCGAGTCCAAGTACCGGCATTGTCAGAGGCCCACTCGGTGTAGGCGACATCGTAGGCGTTGTCATGCTCGCCGTCGGTGTAGCTGTGGGTTTTCTTCTCGCCTTTGAACGTCTCGCCTTTTTTGGACCACACGAGAGTGCCGTCAATCTTGACATCGGTACGGCCGGTGTTGTTGCCCGACTTGCCACCAAAGCCAAAGAGCTGCGAGCAGGTGGTCCTGTCGCGCGCAGCCGTGACGGTATTATTGCCAGTAATGTTGAGGATGAACTTGTGGTCCCCCATAAGAGAGTCGTTGATATTCAACGCCTGCTTGTCTTTGTCGCCATTCGAGTTGAACGTGCAATTATTCACGTTAACGGTGATGTCCTGCGTGCTGGCTTCTCTGTAGACGTTGATGACCTTACCGGTTGCGTTAAAGGTGCAGGTGTCAAACGTCATGACCGGCGAGCTGTAGGTCCACAGGGAATAGTCTCCATCAGGGGCGTTGAACGTAGTGCTGTTGAACTCAGCGGAGGTGTAGCCCCAGTAGAACGTCTTGCCGTTAATGACACAATGGTCAACGACAGTCTTATTGGCGCGGATGAAGCCAAGGTAGTCTGCGTTGCCGGAACGCAGCGTCATCTTCTCGAACGTTACAGTGCCGGCGCCATCGAAGGAATAGTCGCCGTTGTACTCGGTGCCAAAGTTGGCGGGATCGGGCACGAGTGCGCCGATGTTCCATGCGGTTTTATCGTTTCCCTGGCCCACAAAGGTGAGGTCCTTGTCCTTGGTGTGGCCCACGGAGCTCACGCCGTAGAGGGTGTAGTTGCCCTCGCCGAGCTTGATGGTGTCGCCGCTTTCCGCCTCGGCGGTGGCGGTGGCAAGATCGTTGTAGCTTGCACCGGTGCGGGCATTGGTGATCGTGCTGGTAGCGCCGTCTGCAAAAGCAGGCGACGCGAGGCCTATCAAGACAAACGCAGCGGTAACAAACGCAGCGATCGCACGATATGCCGTTCTGGTTAACGACTTCATGCTGACACTCCTTTTATTCCGGTTTTAGCCAACATATATAGTTTAGATTCTGTAAATTTTTTTCCGAGCGTGTTAAAAATTAGATTGCCGATAAGTTATAACCACACAGTAAAAACACAGGAATTTGTAAAATGTTGCAAGTGTTTTTGCAACAAAATTGCGTCAGCGACAGCATTTTGGGCGGTTGCAACGCTCCCGCCTCTTGGGTGGATCGCTTGCCGACTGCGCGACGGTGCCACTTTAGGTGGAATTTTCTATTGCCGGCAATCGAAAACGGCGATAGCCGAGGCTCCTGACAGCCGCTTTCTTATGGGTTAGACTGGGCTTCGAAAAATCCGATGAATGGGACAACTGCCTCCTGGCATCGTTGCCCCATTTTTATTTTGGCGTGTTATGGCCTCGACTGCCGGCACGCCAGATAGAGGTGTTCCGATGAGCCAAGAGATGATGGACAAAACCTGCCGAGGGTTTGCCGAGGCGTTGGCTGCACGCGAGCCTGTTCCCGGCGGCGGCAGCGCCAGTGCGTTTGTGGGAGCGCTGGGCGCCTCGCTTTGTGGGATGGTCGCTCGCTATGGGGCGACCAATCCTGCTCTTGCTGATCGTGCGGATGACCTGACGCGTGCGTTTGCCCAGGCAGACGAGTTGGCGCAGGAGCTTGTGGGTCTGGTCGCCGAGGACGTTCGTGCGTACGGCCAGGTGTCCGCTGCGTACGGTATTCCGCGTGAGGACCCGACGCGTGCGGCTGCGATTCAGGATGCGCTGCATGTGGCCGCTATGCCGCCGTATCGCATTATGGATGCCTGCGGGCGCGCACTGGCGCTGCTCGAGGACATGGCCGACAAGGGTTCGCGTCAGCTGCTGTCCGATGTGGCGTGCGGCGCCGTATTCTGCCGCGCCGCCATGCAGGGCGCGAGCTTGACGCTCTTTGCGAACACCACGTCTATGAAGGATCGTGCACGCGCCGAGGAGCTCGAGACGGCGTGTGATGAGTTGCTCGACACATGGTTGCCGCGCGCCGATGCGCTGGCGCGCCGCGCCTCCGACGCTGCAAGAAAGAGGGGATAGCCATGGCTGAGCTACTGAAGGGTGCTCCCGTCGCCCGCGCTTTGACTGAGGAGCTCGCTGCCCGCTGCGCTGCGCTGCGCGAACGCGGTGTTGTTCCGACGCTTGCTATCGTGCGTGTGGGTGAACGCGAGGACGACCTATCCTACGAGCGCGGCGCCCTTAAACGCTGCGAAAAGGTTGGCATCGAGGCGCGTCGCGTGTTGCTTCCTGCCGGTGTTTCGCAAGACGAGCTGTTGACGGCCATCGAGGACATCAATGCCGACTCGGCTGTTCATGGCTGTCTGATGTTTCGCCCGCTGCCCGCCGGCCTTGACGAGAACGCCGTCGCCGCAGCGCTCGATCCCGCCAAGGACGTTGACTCCATGACGCCGGCTTCGCTGCTCACCACGCTTTCGGGGCGCGGCGAGGGTTTTGCCCCCTGCACAGCTGAAGCCGTGCTTGCTTTGCTGGATCATTACGGCGTTGAGCTGGACGGCGCCAAAGTTGCCGTGGTCGGACGCTCACTGGTAATTGGCCGCCCCGTTGCCGCCATGCTTACGGCGCGCAACGCAACCGTGACGACGTGCCATACGCATACGCGCGATCTTGCCGCCGAGTGCTGTGCTGCCGACATTGTGGTTGCCGCCGTTGGACGCGCGCGCACGATTGGCGCAGATGCGGTCCGCGAGGGCCAAACGATCATCGATGTGGGCATCAACTGGGATGAGGACGCCGGCAAGCTGGTCGGCGACGTCGATTTTGATGCCGCGGAGCCGATCGTTGGCGCAATTACTCCCGTGCCGGGTGGCGTGGGGGCTGTAACGACGGCTATCCTTGCCAAACACGTGATTGAGGCGTCGGAGCGGGTCGCGCGCGCAGACGTGGTGTAAGAGTGTCCTGAGGTCCGTCGCTGCAAGTCC
>UQIE01000007.1 GCA_900541065.1 uncultured Collinsella sp.
CGGTCTTTCATGCAGCAGGGGCTCTCAATGTTTTTATGTCCTGCTCATATCGTCTGTGCCGGCACCTTGGGACACTCCTTAGCATGGGCTGTCTAGCGAACGTTCGGGCAAAAGTAGCTAAAAGAGGCCCGTCCCAAATGGGCTGGTTTCAAAAGTATGGCGGATTACGGGGCTGGACCTGTATTACTTGACCATGGCAAAAATCGCGAAATTAAAACCGCATGTAGATGGCTTGTCAAAAATTGAAAATGGCCGGTATGGATGGGGGTCTCCGAATCAGCCCCGTAATCCGGCATAGTTTTGAAATGGCACTAAAGTAGGCACAAGCTAAATACCGATTCCAAGGATAGTTGCGGTGGAATAGTTCCTGGATGCCGGGGTTTTGGCGGAAATCAGGAACTATTTCACCGCAATTGAGGAGGGGCGGGGTGGATGGCGGGGGTAGCTAAAGACCCCCGTACTAAATTAGCTACTTAGGCTCGGTCGATGTCCATGCTGGCGATTAGGTTGATGTTGGTGTCTAGGAGGTTCTCTAGCACGATGTCGCCCATGCAGATGGGGGCGTTGACGACTAGGCCTCGGATGAGGTTCATGGCTTGGGCGTGGAGTGCCAGCGGGATGGCCTCAGCCGTGCGCACAGGCAGCAGTGTCTCGTCGCCGCCGGAGACGGCCACGGTCGTCGTGAGCACGCGCGTGGGGCAGGTGAGCTCCTGATGTGCGAACTTATCGCCGCGCGGGCAGTTGTTGCCGGTTACGGAGCGCACTTCCACCACGGCGCCATTGGCGTCGCGCTCCACCTCTACGGTCAGAAGGCACTCGGATGGGCAGGTCGTGCAGTTGAACTGCAGCGTTTCGCTCACGTTATCGCTCATAGTTTATGCCTCCTCGACGGGATCGACGGATAGGACAATCTCGCTGGCACCCAGGTCGAGCGCTTGTTGGATGACCTTTGCCGGTAGCGGGAAACTCTCCATTACGCTCGGCTTAAACGCACGGACCTTGCCGGCGAACAGTTCCTCGCCGTCGGCCAAGATCCTCACGCGGGCGGCATCGACCGGTCGGCGCACACGGAAGTTGAGTCTGGTGAGTGTCACAGTCGTAATGCGTCCCGGCAGCGCGTAGCCCGCGATGCCGGCAGGGGAGACCGAGAGCTCGCAGTCCGGAACGGCGCCCGCGCCGGTCCCCAGCGCGTACGCCGCCGCAGCCGCGCCGGCGCGCTCAGACTCGGTCGTCACGTTGTCGGCCAGGTCGTGCACGTGCAGCACGTTGCCGCAGGCAAAGATGCCCGGCACTCCCGTCTGCAGGCTCTGGTCCACCACGGCGCCGCGCGTGCGTGGGTCAAGCTCTACGCCCGCGGCAACCGAAAGCTCGTTCTCGGGAATCAGACCAACCGAAAGCAGCAGCGTGTCGCACGGAACAACGCGCTCGGTTCCCGGAATGGGCGCCAGGCTCTCGTCGACCTGACTCACCTCGACGGCCTCCACGCGATCGTGTCCGATCACGCGCGTGACGGTGGTGGACAGGTGCAGCGGAATGCCAAAGTCGTCCAGGCAGTTCTTGACGTTGCGGCGCAGACCGTTGGCGTACGGCATGAGCTCGTACACGCCCTCGACCGAAATCCCCTCGAGCGTGCAGCGGCGCGCCATGATAAGTCCGATGTCGCCCGAGCCCAAAATGACGGCACGCGAGCCGGGCTTGAGATTTTCGATATTGATGTATCGCTGCGCCAGGCCCGCCGTAAACACGCCGGCGGGACGGCTGCCGGGAATCTTGATCTCGCTGCGGGTGCGCTCACGGCAACCCATGGCAAGGACGACCGCGCGCCCGGTGAGCTGCAGCATGCCGGCAGGGCTCATGAGCGTGACGGTGTGTACCGAGGCATCGCTTGGCGCGCCACTTACGCCCGTGCCCGCGACTTTGTCCTCGCTCGAGTCGATCCCAATCACCATGCTGCCCAAGAACAGCGCAATGTCGGTCGCGCGCACCTGGTCGATAAAGCGCTGCGCGTACTCGGGGCCGGTGAGTTCCTGCTTAAAGTGCGATAGGCCAAAACCGGGGTGGATGCACTGGCGCAGGATGCCGCCCAGATGCTGCTCGCGCTCCACGATAGCCACGTGGGCGCCGGCCTTATGTGCGGCAAGCGCGGCCGCCATACCGGCGGGGCCGCCTCCGATAACGACCACGTCGAAGGCCTGCGTTGCCACGGCCTCAACGGCGCCGCTACCAATCGCGTTCGATCCTAACTCCGCCATCCTAGCGCACCCCCTTCAGCGGTCCCTCAACCAGCCAAGATCCGGCGTCCTCCAGTAGCACCTCGCTAAGGTCGCAGCCCAGCTCGCGCGCCAGGATTGCCACCACGCGGCTCTGGCAAAAACCACTCTGGCACCGACCCATGCCGGCGCGGCAGCGGCGCTTGACGCCCTCGACCGAAACCGCGCCCGGCTGGCGTCGGATCGCGGCCATAATCTCGGCTTCGGGCACCGTCTCGCAGCGGCAGACAATCTGTCCCCACGCGGGATCGGACTTGATCAGCTCCTCCTTGCGCGCCAGCGGTGCGCGGTCAAAGTCGTCCGGCGCGCGGCGAATTGGGTTCCAGTCCTCCCGCTCGTGCAGCTCCACGCCCGCCTCGCGCATCACAAGCTCCATGCGCTCGGCAATGGCCGGCGCGCTTGCCACACCCGGCGACTGAATGCCCGCCGCCTGGAACAGCCCCGGCACCACGGCCGACTGTCCAATAAAGAAGTCGTTCGTTCCTTGAATGACCGGACGCCCGCCGGCAAATGCGCGCACCACGCGGCGCGTATCCAGATCGGGCACCAGCTTGCGTGCACCGGTCAGCAGCGCGTTTACATCGCTCGCATAGGTCTGCGTGTCGCCCGGCTCGCGCACGGCGGCCGTCGCGGTGATCACGGTGTTGCCGTGCACGGTGCCCGTGACGATAACACCCTTCGACACCGGCGTCGGCACGGGGTAGAGCGGCATGAGCGTGCGCGGCTCCTTGTCCAGCACCACGATGTTGCCCTGACGCCAGACCATCTGGAACTCCTCGGCGCCGGCCATATGCGAGATGTCCGCGGCTCCGTTGCCTGCGGCGTTGATCAGGTAGCGGCAGCGCACGATGCCAGTGGGGGTTGCCAGCGTAAAGCGCGCGTCGTCGCCCGAGCCCGCGACTTCAATCGCCTCCACCGGCGCGGAGCGCATAAACGTCACGCCGTTGGCAACGGCGTTTTCCAACGCGGCGATGGCCACTTCAAACGGGTCGACAAACCCAGTCGAGGGGCACCACAACGCGCACGTTGCATCGGCACTGGCGCGCGGCTCTAATTCGTGGATGCGGTCGGGTCCAACGATCGACAGCTCGGGCACACCGTTAACATGGCCGTTGCTGCGCAGCTGTTCCAGACGCGCACGGTCCTCGTCGTTAAAGCCCAGCACCATCGAACCGGTGCGACGGAACAAAAAGCCCAGCTCCTGCGCCCACGTACCGTACAACTCGCAGCCGCGGGCGTTGACCTGCGCCTTAACCGTGCCCGGTGTCGGATCGTAGCCGGCATGCACCAGGCCGCCGTTGGCCTTCGACGCGCCCAGCGCGATATCGTTTGCTGCCTCGACCACGCAAATGGACAGGTCAAATCGCGCGAGCTGCCGCGCGATGGCGCATCCGGTGATGCCCGCGCCTACAATCGCGATATCAAACGTTTCTGTCACAGTGCCTCCCAGACGAGTTGACAGGCTGTCAATAAGACTATCCTACGGTCTACACACCTCCAACGCAGCGGCAATGCGGCGAACAGCCCCGCAACACCCGCCAACGGCAGACGAGGGGAGACTCGGTAACGTCGACAACCTCGTCCGCCGACAGCTACGGCAACCGTTCGTCTCGATCTGTAACAGTAAGAGGGGAAATTTGGTCCCAGTTGTTACAGATCGAGACGTTTGTCAGGCGGCCCCTCCGTTTGTCTCGTTCTGTAACAGTTAGGACCGGATTTCGGTCCTAGTTGTTACGGATTGAGATGTTTGTGTCCGCGTCAGCCCCGCGCTTAGCCGTGGTCCCATATAAACAAACCCCGTGGTAAACTTGACTGTACTGTAAATAACCCGAAAGGTATCCGTAATGTCCAAGTACATCTCCGAGCTCATGTCGCCGCAGCTTATGGGCGTCGTCTATGCCTTCGTTGGCTTTATCATCGCCCTGTATGTGCTGTCGGTCGTCTATGTGTTCATTGACGCTCGCCGCCGCGGCGCCAGCGCCTACGTGGCATGGGGCATCATCGCCCTCATCCCGTTTGTAGGCCTCATTGCCTACCTGGTCCTGCGCCCGCACTCCTATGCCTCCGACCGCGAGGAGCAGGAGCTGGACATGGCCCTGCGCGAGCGCCAGCTTGCCCAGTACGGCACCTGCCCGCAGTGCGGCGCGCCCATCGAGAAGGACTTCGTTGTCTGCCCCGTGTGCGACACCCAGGTTCGCAACGTGTGCCCCAGCTGCCATCGCCCGCTCGATGCGCACTGGAAGGTCTGCCCCTACTGCCGAACTCGCATCCAGTAACGCATCCATCGCCGGGCCAGCCGTAAGCCACGGGCACGCCGCAAGCCACGCGCACCCCACGCCCCGTCCCACACGATGAAGCATGCGTAGAAAATCGCCCGCCGTGCCATTAAGGTGCGGCGGGCGCTTGTATACCAAGGCAACCTGCCTATAATGATGCAAGTCAAAAACGCCGAGCGCATCGCACGCACTTGCATCAGGCATCCGAGAGGAGAAAACATACCCATGAAGGCACTCTACAATGACGGTTCGGTGGCCGAGCTCCCGCAGGACGAGGTCACGCACGTCATCCGCCACTCCGCCGCGCACATCATGGCGCAGGCCATCAAGCGTCTTTATCCCGAGGCCGACTTTGCCTATGGTCCCGCGACCGACAATGGTTTTTACTACGACGTCGACCTGCCCGAGGGCGTCAAGATCAGCGAGGACGACTTCCCCGCGATCGAGGCCGAGATGAAAAAGATCGTCAAGGAGAACCTCAAGTTCTCCGTGTACGAGAAGCCCCGTGCCGAGGCCATCGCCCTTATGGAAGAGCGCGGCGAGAAGTACAAGGTCGAGCATATCGGCGACCTGGACGATGACGCCCGCATCACCTTCTACCAGCAGGGCGACTACATCGACATGTGCGTCGGCCCCCACATCTGCTACACCAAGGCTCTGAAGGCCTTTAAGCTCACCGGCGTCTCGGGCGCTTACTGGAAGGGCGACAAGGACAACAAGATGCTCACCCGCATCAACGGCGTCGCCTTTGCCACCAAGGAAGAGCTCGACGAGCATATGCACATGCTGGAGGAGGCCAAGAAGCGCGACCACCGCAAGATCGGCCGCGAGATGGACCTCTTTATGATGCGCGACGAGGCCCCCGGCTTCCCGTTCTTCCTGCCTAACGGCATGATCCTTAAGAACACACTGCTGGACTACTGGCGCGAGATCCACCATAAGGCCGGCTACGTGGAGATCTCCACGCCGCTCATCATGAACAAGCAGCTGTGGAAGACCTCGGGCCACTGGGACCATTACAAGGACAACATGTACTCCACCGTCATCGACGACGAAGAGTACTGCATTAAGCCCATGAACTGCCCGGGCGGCGTGTTGGTGTACGCCTCCAAGCCGCACTCCTACCGCGAGCTGCCCATCCGCGCCGGCGAGATTGGCCTGGTGCACCGCCACGAGCTGCGCGGCGCCCTGCACGGTCTGTTCCGCGTGCGCTGCTTTAACCAGGACGACGCCCACCTGTTTGTGCGTCCCGACCAGCTGACCGACGAGATCGTGGGCGTGGTCAACCTCATCGACTCCGTGTACCAGAAGTTTGGCTTTAAGTATCACGTTGAGCTTTCCACCCGCCCCGAGGACTCCATGGGTTCGGACGAGGACTGGGCTCGTGCCGAGGAGGGCCTGCGCACCGCTCTGGAGAAGCTGGGCATGGACTACGAGGTCAACGAGGGCGACGGCGCCTTCTACGGCCCCAAGATCGACTTCCACCTGGAGGACTCGCTCGGCCGTACTTGGCAGTGCGGTACCGTGCAGCTCGACTTCCAGATGCCGCTCAACTTTGATCTGGAGTACGTGGACGCCGACGGCACCAAGAAGCGCCCCATCATGCTGCACCGCGTGTGCTTTGGCTCCATCGAGCGCTTCATCGGTATTCTGATTGAGCACTTTGCGGGCAAGTTCCCCACCTGGCTGGCTCCCGTGCAGGTCAAGGCGCTTCCCGTCTCTGAGAAGAGCCGCGACTACGCCCACGAGGTGTGCGCCAAGCTGGAGGAGGCCGGCATCCGCGTGGTCTGCGACGACCGCGACGAGAAGATCGGCTACAAGATCCGCGAGGCCCGCAGCATCGACCGCGTGCCCTACATGCTCATCCTGGGCGAGAAGGAGGTCGAGGCCGGCAACATCTCCGTCCGCGATCGCTCCAACGAGACTGTTCAGATGAGTGTTGACGAGTTTGTTGCGAAGGTGACCGAGGAGATCAAGACTCGCGCCTAAGGCAAGCTTCACAACAATTTACAAAGGCGACCGTCCACACAGGGCGGTCGCTTTTTTTCATGCCGAAATAAGAAAAGCCGCTGGTTGAGCGGCTTTTTTTGTTGCACAAAAAGGTACAGGTTTTTGTATCTTTCGACAGATGACATTATACGAGCAATAAAACAGCGTTTGCCCAGATTACGCAAAATGTACTGCTAGTAGGTACATCTCCATACCCCTCTACAAAAACCTGTACTTTTGCGACTGCGCCTAGCTGCGAGCGAGAAGCCTGTTCTAAACGCCCCTGCATTTGCGTGCATCGCAAAGCCAAAAGAGGGGGCGAGAACATGGAACAGACGGCACGGCGCCAAGAGCAGCTGCCGGGCGCATTTAACGGCGCCACCACCAACAGCCAGCATAGCCGCGTCCGCTGGTATCTGGTTCACACCCCCAATGGAAAAGAGCGCGAGACCTGCGAAAAGGTCCGCCGCATTATCCCGCACGAGCTGATGCAGGACGCTTTTGTGATGCAAAAGGAGTTCTGGTTTAAGCGGGACGGCGCTTGGTCGCTCCAAACAAAACCCATGTACAAGGAATACTTCTTCGTCGCCACGCGCGATGCCGCCGCGCTCGATAGGGCCCTGGCCCAGTTGAGCTTTGGCTGCCGCATCGCCGGCAGTAGGGAGCGGGCGTACATGCCCATGCCGGACGATGCGCAGGATTGGTACCGCAGCGTGCTGGACGACGACGGCGTGGTGCGCAACAGCGTGGCGCGCATAGAAGACGGCGTGTTGCACATAGAGCAAGGTCCCTTGGTGGGGCAAGAGGCCCGCGTGCACAAGATCGACCGTCACAAACGCTGGTGCCTGGTGGACGTAGGCGAAGGCGATTCCACATTTAGGGAGCTACTACCGCTCGACGTTCCCATCAAAACGTAAGGGAGACGTTGCGCCAGTAAATCGTCCGCATTTTTTGAATTTACCGATTGGGGGATCCCTGGGGAACGGGGACGTAAGTTTGACTGTGGCTGCTAAGGAAATGACAAAGAGCTGTGCATCAATGGGGGATGCACTGGCTTTCGATCGGATAAAGCCGAGCGGTACGCTTGGCTATCGCTTTGTTAAGAGGCTGTTTGACCTTGTGTTCAGTCTTTTGATGAGTGTTCTATTGCTTATTCCTATTGAGGCAGAGATGCAGAAGTTCTTCTTCGATTAACCGGGCTGGGATTGCTGATTGAGGATATCCATCGGCAGCAGTGGGACGTAGTAGATACGACGCTCATCTTCGACGATCCCGACGAAATTGAGAAAGAAGAAAGGGTTTATCGTAGGACCGAATTTGGAAACAGGATGGTATCTATACTTGGCTAGCTACTGCAGACAACAATCTGAGCGCGCTCTTGTCGTCTTGGTTAAACTGCTCGGATCTACCAGTGATTTTTACTGCATTAGGCATTCGGAAAGGGAATCGGTTCTTCACGATTCGCATCCTTTCTAGTGCTGCCTTTATTTAATGATCGAGATATGCTCGGCGACTGCGGTGTTCTGCCCCTTAGGTTACAGACGGTTGTTTCTATTGAGCTTCCAGAGGAAATACATGGGGTTCTCTTTTGCCTTGGCTTCTCGCAAGAAATCTGCGGATTGAGATGCAACGGCCCCTATGCCGGCAGCCCCGAGGAAGGCCATGGCATCAGAAGGTGATGCGATTCCGTATTGCCCCAATGTAAAGCTCGCAATTCCGATAGCGGCTTCAATGCCTGCGGAGGTGACTAATCGGGATCGCTCGTTTTTCATCACTAAAGATATCTTGTGAAGCTCGGGCTCTATTAGGTCGTTCTTCAGGTCAGCTAATGTCGAGGTGTCGATGGGCCTTTCGCTCAGGCCTTTGGACAAGGTATCCCTAAACACAAGAAACGACTCTTCGTTTCTAATGCGGCAATCAAGGATGCTACGCAACGTTGCATTTTCAGCAATGGGGAGGGGGCAAGATAACCGGCGAATGGGTATGGTCTGATCTTTTCGAGGATAAAGGGTGGAAGTTGCGGACTCGAGGAACTCAATCTGAGCTGGACGAGTGGTTAAATACGAGCTATTCGAAAAATAGGGATTGACGAGGGCTTGAAAGCAATCGTCCAACAAAGGCAGTAGGATAGTCGAGATGCCGCCTTTCTCCAGCATGTCTCTATCCAATCGCGTTTCGCCTTGGCTTGCATAGAGCGATTCGTATTCAGACGGGATTACCAGGAAATCGACATCCATCTCATCATGGGACCCATATGCATCCATTCCCTCAATCGCTACACACAGATTCCCATCTGGTGCTTGTTTTAAAGTGCACGAGGTAGAGGAACAGAATTGTCGTACGAGTTCATCCCAATAACTCGATACCAATCCTTTTGCTTTTGATTCTCTTTCGATTTGTCGCGCTAGGCAATCTTTGCAAAGAGGAATGTAATTGCTCGAAAATCCGAGTATCCCAGCTTTGACTATGTCTTCGACTCGCATGGTCAAATAGATCCCGAATGCAAGTTCATCGACTGAGGCATAATCATCGTGCCCCATTTCGAATGCCGATTCTATAGGGCAATGAATCAGTGTTTTATCTGCATACAATGCTGAGAACTATGCCAAATGGTAAATGTTTTGCTCTCGACAGGCATAGTCAGTGCAGGGGAATTTGCCTCCTTCAAGGGTGGAGTCAACAGAAAAATTGAACAGGGATTGATTTTCGATTTTTTCGATTGGGATAAGGGGTGCAAGGCCCCTAATAAAGGCGTCGAACCTCCTTTGCCCCAGTTCTTCTAGGTACGCAATTATTTCGGCAAGAGAGCTGTTCTTGAATGCGGCTAGATAAGAATAAAGGTCATCGTATGCATGAGTCGCCATTTCGCTCACCTACACTTTCGGAAAGAGTTTTGCGTCGTTATTTCCGAGGCGTCGTTGGGCTCGCAATCGACTCTAGTGTGCAGCTGCTTCTCGACGTACTCCCTCATGTTCTGCCTCCACATGTAACTAATTGATTTGCTATGTGCCATTATGAATGGTATATAGCAAATCAATTAGTTACATTTAATGGAGCATTGCGAGCGTGGCGCGCGCAAAGAAGAGTCGTTGTATGGAGGCTTCCGGCAACGGCCTTTTGTACGTCCGTGACTGTTGGGTGCTATCGCGGATGACGTCATTGTTGCCTGTACTCTCGATCCAAGGATGTAATTACGGAAGTGCGGGGAAAATCGAGAACCTTCGAGCACAACGCGATTTTTAGCACCAAAACCGCAGTTCGCGGAAGCGAAAACTGGGGCCTGGTTAGCATTTCTTCGATTTTCCCCGCACCTCCGAATTTGACCCCTTGCCGCACCTTGATCACGTCTTCAAGTGGCTGGTTCATCGCTAATGGAGTTTTCTGCGGTGCTTGAATTGCGGTGTTGTGATTAGGGCAAAAGGCTCTTGGCTCCGGGGAGGCTCATCGCACGAAAATTCAAGTTGCTGCTGAAGTAGGGCTTGCTTCGGCAGCGCTAACAATAAGGGCGGCTCTGCTAGTCTCGGGAGACCGCGGCATTCGGCGGGCCTGCCGAATGCCGCGGTCAGTAGCGGTCAGTAGCGGTCAGTATATTCTTCGGAGCCGTTTCTCTGGGCTTCGGCGGACTTGCCAACTCGCGCTTGGGCACTACTCAGTAGATTACTCAGCAGTGCCCAGTAGATTACTCAGTAGTGCCCAGCAGGGGGAGGGCAGCAAACGCAATGGGCCTGTTTCCCGGCTAGGACCTGCAGCCTCAAACTTCGCTTGGCATCCTGTAGAACTGGTGCGGGTCTTTCGGGCTTTTCCCTACCCATTCCAACAGGCCTCGACCGGCAAGGTCTTTCAGAGTCTTCGAGGCCGTTTTCCTACCGACATTGGACTCCCGCGCGAGGTCGGAGGTCGTGATTTTCCCCTGAGCGGCGGCAATTGCCATCGCTGCTCGTTCGCGCTCGCTGAGGAGCGGTCGGTTGTCGGCCGCGGTTCTCCTGAAGGCCGCTTTCTGCAACCCAGGACGCTCGAAGACGACGACGGTGCTGTTGACGGTCTGCTCGAAGCGGAACCTCACGCCGGCTGCCTCGCAGGCCTCCTTGATGCGCGGTATGCCCGTGCCGTACTGCTCGATGACGCCGGCGCGGAACAGGGTGCGCGCGATCGCGGGGTTTCGGAGGCCGAACTCGCTCGCGGTACCGTCTAGGTGCTCTTGCGGCGAGTCGCCCTCGGGGAACAGGCCCGGGCTCACGATCTGGACGGTGTCCATGAACACGTTGACCTCGACGGCGGTGCCGGTGGTGTAGTCGCGGTGGCACAGCGCGTTGGCAACCGCCTCGCGGATGGCCTCGGCCGGGATCTCGGGGATCTCCTTGCGGTACATGCCCGTCTCGCCGATGACGAACTCGCGCCTGATGTTCGACGTCACGAAGTACTCGGCGAAGTCGAGCAGCTTGAGCATGGTGCCGCTCTCGCGGCGCAGGTCGAGGATCTTGGCCTTGGTGTTGCCGCCCAGAAGCCCCAGCTTCATCCTGGGGTAGGTGTCGGATCCCTCGCAGAACAGCTCCACCGCGGCGTTTCTTAGGCTGCCGTCGGGCGCGACGAGGTCGAGCCTTGCCAAGGTGTCCTCCACGCCGGCGAACCCGCCGCCCACGCGTCCGGCCCTGCCGCCGCGCGCGACGAAGTCACGCACCGCCTGCTCGTCGGCGTCGGAGACGGGCCTGCCGGACGGCAGCGAGTCCCACGGGCTACGGGCGCGCTCACGCTTGACGACCATGGCGCTCAGCTCCGAGGCCGACAGCGCTTTGTTCGAAGTCCCCACGCGGGTGAAGTAGCGTCCGTCGGCGGAGTAGGGGGCGTCGGCACCTGAGAAGGCAATTTTGATGTATCGCAGCCCATCATCGGCGTCGAGGCACTCGACCGTCGGGAACACCGCGGGCTCGATCTTGTCGGACACCCACGACGTCACCTGGCGCAGCGTTGCGTCGCTGACATCCTGGCCGATGACATCGCCGTTGTCCTTCACGCCGAAGTAGAGCTCGCCGCGGCCGTGCTTGTTCAGCATGGCGCTGATGGCTTGCAGTGCTTCTTTATGCTCGCCAGTGGACTTCTTGAACTCGACGGTCTCGCTCTCGCTGCCCAGGTTCATCCGCGCTGCCTTTCCCGTTCGTTGCTTGTCTCGTTGGATTATACCGTGGTCACCATGGGCGAAAACGTGGAAGCGCGCTTGCTTGCCTCTACCATGTTCTCATGCGCCTTAATGCCCTTTGTGAAGAATCATCCCATTGGGAAACGGGTCCCTATGGAACGATTTTGGTATCAGGCATAGGGGGGCGCTATCGTGGATGTCGTCACCATTGCCTGCGCCCTCGATCCAGAGATGTAATTACAGAAGTGCGGGGAAAAATCGAAAACCTTCGAGCACAACGCGGTTTTTTTGTATCAAAACCGCAGGTCGCGGAAGCCTAAAACGGGGGTCTGGTCAGCATTCCTTTGGTTTTCCCCGCACTTCCGAATTTGGCCTCTCGCCACATCCCGATTACGTCTTAAAGTGGCGCAAAAAGCCGTGTGCTCTGCTTGATTTTGCTCAGGAATTATGCCTGAGGGGTAGTGGATTCGCCTTTCTCCGCCGTGCAGCGGCACGTGTAGGGCTCTCTGGCTCAGGCGCGAGTCGCTTCCCGTCTGAAAAAGTTCTTAAAACAGCTTTAAAGTTGCCTTTGGCCTACATTGACAGCGTACAATATGCATCTTTACAATGGCAAAAGCTAAATTTGGGGAGGGGGAGCGCACGGTGGAAGTGCTGGTTGTTGGCAATACCGTGTATGTCGATGACGACTTTTGTGCCAAGGCGTTTCCCGGTGACCATGTTCAGGTCGTGGCGGCCAACGAGGCGCGCCGCGACGGGTCGTCGCTCCATGCGTCTTGGAAAGAGCTGCTGCAGCACCTGGACCAGGCTTACGAATTCGACCGTGTGGTCTACCTCTCTACCTATCTCACGCCGCATACCGAGGCCGTTGGCGACATCGAGCTGCTGCGCTCCGTCTTTCGAGCTTGCATGGGTCGCCAGATTCAGCTGCTGTTTGTGACTGGTCCCATGGGAGCGGACGGTGCGGTGGACGCTGCGGGGCAAAACGGCAAGGGCATCATTGCCCGTGCGGCCAACGACCTGTGCCGCTACTATGCGGTCCGCGACGGCATTCAGGCCAAGATCTTGCGCGTGCCGTATCTGTACACCGCCTCGCCCACGCTGGAAGACCCGATTTTGACCCCGCTGTTCGAGGCGTGCTCGCAAGGCTCTGCTGTCATGAGGGCTGGGGCGGACTCACCGCTCGGTGCCCTCTGCGCCGAGGAGCTGGCCGTTCTGGTGCGTCGCATCTTCGACAGCTGGGATGCCACATTCGAGGAACTCGAGGTTCCGGATAGCTTTGCCCACACCGTGGGAGACCTGGGCGAGGCGCTCAAGGGCTTGTTCCCGGGGCTCGACATTACCTACGACGGGGACGCCGTCGTCTCCATTGCTCCGAGCGATACCGTCCGCACGCGCTACGGGTGGTTCCAGCGCTATGACGTGCTGCGCGATCTTTCGACCATACACGCCCGCTGGGAGCAGACCCTCGCGGGCAAGCGCCATCCGCTGCGTGCCGCCATCGACCGCATGCGCGGGCGGACACTGCCCATCAAATGCCTGGAGACCGCGCTGGCCTGGGTGCTCTTTGAGGGCCTGGAGCTGGTGTTTTCGCAGTCTGCTCAGCTTAACGTGCTCGACTACCGCCTGCTGTACGTGGTACTGATCGGCACGCTGTATGGGCTCGATTTTGGCCTGGTTGCGGCGCTGCTGGCGTCGGTGGGTTTGGCCGCGAGCTACTTTACCCAGTATGGCTATACCTTCCAGGGTCTCTTTTACGAGCCGTCTAACTGGCTGCCGTTTATTGCGTACTTTGTTGTGGGTGCCGTGTGCGGCTATGTGCAGCTGCGCAACAGCGAAGCCATTAGGGCGGAGCGCGATCAAAACGAGCTCGTGCGCAACCGCAATACGTTCCTTACGCAGCTCTACCACGACGCGATCGAGGACAAGCGCGCGTACAGGCGCCAGATCGTGGGTCGCCACGACAGCTTTGGCAAGATCTTTGCCGTGACGCAGGAGCTCGACGTATTCAACCCACGCGACATCTATCGCAAGTGCTGCGAGCTTTTGGGCGAGATCCTCGAGAACGATTCGGTGGCGATCTACCATGTTTCGGGCGGGGCATTTGCACGCCTGGTGGCAGCAAGTCCCGCGATTGCCGAAGATGCCGCGCGCTCGCTCACGCTTGAGCAGCTTGCACCTCTTTTGGGCGACGGGGGTCGTTCGAACCTGTGGGTGAACCGCGAGCTGACGCCGGGGCTTCCCATGTTTGGATACACGATCGAGCGCGACGGGGCACCCGCTGTGTTGATCTTTGTGCGTAGTGCGGCCGAAAACCAAATGACCCTCTATTATCAAAACCTGTTCCGCATCTTGTGCGGGTTGGTCGAAAGCGCGCTGGGCCGTGCCTTTGACTATGAGGCGGTGGCGCAGGATAAACGCTGCGTTGACGGCACTTGCGTGCTCAAGCAGGCTGCCTTTGGCCAAGAGCTCGCGGCGGAGCAGGCGCTGGCAGATAGCAAGATGGGGAGTTTTTTGCTCCTGCGCGTGGTACCGGGCATGGAGCCTGTCGGCGAGCTGGTGGGCGCAATTGGGTCGGCAATCCGCGAGAGCGACGCGGCGGGCTTGGTCGACGGCGACGTGCTCTACCTGCTTATGCGCCAGGCAAAGGCATGCGATCTGCCCATTATCCGCGAGCGCCTGAGCGCAAAGCAGATTGCGGTGGAGCCCGTCGACGGCGAGGACATCGTGGAGCTGCTGCAGCACATCTCTTACACCGGTGACGGTGAGGGGGGTGCCGCTTGATCTCGCTTGTCGTTGCTGCCGTCTTGCTGCTGATTCATGCGCTGGTTTGCCTGATGCTGTGGACGCTCATGAAACTGGGCCTGCTGCCGGTGCGCGGGCACATGCTGGCTGTGATAGTGCTGGTGCCGCTGTGGGGCCCGTTGCTGGTGGTTTTGCTATCGGTGTGCAGCGCGGTGTTTGGCGAGGGGCTGAAAGGGTCTGCGCTGGAGTCGCTGCGCTTCAACGATGACCTGCATCGCAGTATGTCGGTACCGAGTGGTGAGGACGATTCAGGCGTAGTGCCGCTCGAGGAGGCACTCATCGTCAACGACCCGGCATACCGGCGCCGCCTAATGCTCTCCATGCTCACCGAGGAGCCCGACGCGTACCTGGCGCAGCTGCAGGCGGCTAAGCTTAACGACGACGTTGAGGTGGCGCACTATGCCGCGACGGCGGTGGCGCAGATCTCCAAGGAGTCCGACCTTAAACTGCAGCAGCTGGAGCGTGCCTTTAAGACGGACCCGAGCGCTCAAAACCTCAACGAATACTGCGATTTTCTTGGTGAATACTTGTGCTCGGGCTTGGCTGAGGGGCGCGTGGCTCAGATTCAGCGCCAACAGTACGCGCGCCTGCTTGCGCGTCGCTGCGAGCGCGAGGATACCCTTGAGCTGCGCATTCGATACGCGACGGCGCTGGCCGATGTCGGACAGATCGACGAGGCGCAGGCCGTGACCGACCAGCTGGTGATAGACGTGCCCGAGGAGCAGGAGGTTTGGATGCTTTGCCTGCGCCTGGCCGTGATGCGCCGCGACGGTGACGAGGTCCACCGTGTGATCGATGCGATTGACAAGCAACATGTGTATTTGAGCGCCGACAACCGCGAAAAGTTGGCGTTTTGGCGCGACGGGGAGGAGGCCAGATGAGCGTGGCGCAACATATCCGCGACCGTGCAGGGCGCTTTCGTTGGATGGGACTCCTCGTGGTGTGGGCGGTCTTTATTGTCATGGCCGCTGTGCTGCTGGTGGAGCGTGCCGGCGTGCAGTACAGTGCGGGCCAGCATAAGCTGGGGATGCTGGCCGCCAACGATGCGGTGCCGGCCTCCTCGGCAATCTTTGGCCAAAAGCCCACGTGCCTGGTCATTACCGATTCCGATCAAGCTGGCGTCGAGGACGTAAAGGAACAGTTCGACCAGATCCTGCTCGACATGAAGATCGCCCATCGCGATGTTGATATTGCCACCGACGGTGCGGACGCGATCCCATCGCTCACGTCGTTTGATCGCGTGATTGTGCTTATGCCCTCGCTTGACGGACTGGGTACGCATCTGACCGATCTGATGAGTTGGGTGAGTGTGGGCGGCTCACTCATGCTGGGCATGACGCCAGATAACTCGAACTGCCTGCAGGCTATTGCTTCCAAGCTTGGGATCGAATCGGCCGGATATGACTATGCGAAAGCCGAAAGCATTGTGCCGAGCGATGACTTTATGTTGGGCGGAGGAGAGCGCTACGAGTTCTCGGATCCCTTCGATTCTTCGCTTTCGGTTTCATTGCGCGAAACGGCGCACGTATGGGCAAAGACCGGTGACGCGGGCACGCCGCTCATTTGGTCTAACGATTGCGGCAGTGGTCACACCGTGGTGTGCAACATTGGTATCTACGACAAGGTCATGCGTGGGTTCTATGCTTCGGCCATAAGCTTGCTGGGTGATGCCTCGGCCTATCCGGTCATCAACAGCGCCGTGTTCTATTTGGACGACTTTCCTAGCCCCGTGCCCTCGGGCGATGGTACTTATATCAAGCGTGACTACGGCCTTTCCATTGCGGATTTTTACACCAAGGTCTGGTGGCCCGATCTGCAAAAGCTTGCGCAAAAATACGGCATTCGCTATACCGGCGTGATGATCGAAAACTACGAGGACGCGGTCAACCAGACCGAGCCCGCGCGCCAGGCCGATACCACGCAGTTCCGCTATTTTGGCGGCATGCTGCTGCAGATGGGCGGAGAGCTGGGCTTTCACGGCTACAACCATCAGCCTCTGGCGCTCTGGGATACCGACTATGGCACGCTGTATGACTACAAGACCTGGAAGAACAAGGAAACGCTCGTCGCTTCGCTCAACGAGCTTATAGCCTTCCAGGACGAGGTGCTGCCCAACGCGCACGGCTCGGTCTACGTGCCACCGTCGAATATCCTTTCGGCCCGCGCGCGCCAGCTTATCGGCACCGATGTTCCGCGCATTAAGACTATTGCCAGTACGTATTTTGAGGACGGTACCGACCTGCCGTACGTGCAGGAGTTTGGCGTGGCGAGCGATGGTATTGTGGAGCAGCCGCGTATTGTCTCGGGCGGCATGGTCGACGATTCCTATATGCGCCTGGCTGCCGTGTCCGAGCTCAACATGCACTACGTGAGTACGCACTTTATGCACCCGGACGACCTGCTCGATCCCGATCGCGGCGCCAAGGAGGGCTGGGAAGTCTACAAGGGCGGCCTGACCGACTACCTGGACTGGCTTACCAAGTCTGCGCCCGACCTGCGCCGCCAGACGGCGTCGGAGTGCTCCGGTGCCATTCAGCGCTTTTCGTCGGTTACGGTGAGCGTGGATACCGGTGCGGATGCCTGGACGCTCAGCCTGGGCAATTTCCACGACGAGGCGTGGCTCATGTTCCGCGCCAATAATGGCGAGCCGGGTGCGGTGACGGGTGGCGAACTGACGCACCTTACGGGCGATCTGTATCTGCTCAAGGCAAATGATAATACCCTGACGATCGAGCGCAAGGAGGGTGGCGACAGATGAGAATCTGCTTGGTACTCGAGGGTTGCTACCCTTATGTGCACGGCGGCGTATCTACCTGGATGCATGGCTATATCCAGGCCATGCCCGAGCACGAGTTCGTGCTGTGGGTGATTGGCGCGCATGCTGCCGACCGCGGCAAATTTGTCTACGAGCTGCCCAGCAACGTGGTCGAGGTGCACGAGGTGTTCCTGGACGATGCCCTGCGGCTTTCGGGCGAGCAACATGAAGCCAGTTTTAACGACCGCGAGCGCGAGGCGCTACGCCGCCTGGTGTCGCTCTCCAATCCGGACTGGGACGTGCTGTTCGATATCTTCCAGCGCCGTCGCGTGCATCCGCTCTCGTTTTTGCAGAGCCGCACGTTTATGGATATCTTCCGCGACGTGTGCCTTGCCGAGTACCCCTACACGCCCTTCGCCGACGCATTCCACACCATGCGCTCTATGCTGTTGCCGGTGCTCTACCTGCTGGGCAGCGAGGTGCCGGTTGCCGATGTGTACCACGCTATCTCGACCGGCTACGGCGGCCTGCTCGCCTGCCTGGGCTCAAGCGTTCACCATGCGCCGGTGCTGCTCACCGAGCACGGCATCTATACCCGCGAGCGCGAGGAAGAGATCATTCGCGCCGACTGGGTGGTGCCGTCGTTTAAGGACCGCTGGATTCGCTTTTTCTACCTGCTTTCGGAGGAGATCTACCGCCGCGCCTTCCGCGTGACGAGTTTGTTCCATAACGCCCGCAAGACGCAGATCGATATGGGTTGCGATGCAGACAAATGTCTGGTCATCCCCAACGGCATCCAGTTCGACTGCTTTAAGGACATTCCCTTAAAGCCCGATGACGGCTGGGTGGACATTGGCGCGGTGGTGCGCCTGGCGCCCATCAAGGACGTCAAGACTATGATCTATGCCTTTTTTGAGCTGCACGAGCGCCTGCCCAAGGTGCGCCTGCACATCATGGGCGGCGTGGACGACGAAGAGTACGGCGCCGAGTGCCACGCGCTGGTCGAAACCCTGGGCGTGCGCGACCTGATCTTTACCGGCCGCGTCAACGTGGTCGAGTACATGGAAAAGCTCGACTTTACCATTTTGACGAGCATCTCCGAGGGCCAGCCGCTCAGCGTGCTGGAGTCGCTTGCAGCGCGCCGTCCCTGCGTGGCGACCGAGGTGGGCTGCTGCCGCGAGCTACTCGAAGGCGCCCCGGGCGACGACTTTGGCGTGGCGGGCTTTGTGACGCCGCCTATGTATCGCAAGGGCTTGGCCGATGCCATGGAACGCATGTGCACAAGCCGCGCCCGCCGTATCGAGATGGGGGAGCGCGGCCAGCGCCGCGTTGCCACGTACTTTTTGCACGAGCAGATGCTCACCAACTATCGCGCACTGTACGACGAGACGGCGTGTGCGTTTAACCTGCCCAGAGAGGGGGAGTAGCCGGTGGCCGGAATTGGTTTTGAGCTCAAGCGCCTGTTTAGGCGCAAGGGCCTGTTTGCCACGATGCGCGCTTACGGCTCGCCGGCATTGTGTGCACGGGCCCGATGCTGCTGGGCGTGCTGCTCCAGGTGGGTATCTTGGTACTGTGCGGTCTGTGGGGTGTGGGCCGTGCCAACCAGGATCTGCTGGTGTGCATGGTGACCTACACACTGCTGGCCTCTCTTTTGCTCACGAGTTTTTTCTCCATGCCGGTCACGCGCTTTTTGGCTGATATGTTGTTTGCCGAGCGCGAGGATGAGATCCTGCCTTCGTTTTGGGGCTCCAACGCCATCATGCTCGTTGCGGGCACGGTGCTCTACGGCGTCTTTTTGCTGTTCTCGGGCGCTACGCTGCTGCAGGGGCTGCTGTGCCTGTGGCTGTTCAACATTATGATCGTCAACTGGAGCGGCATGAGTTACCTCACGGCCATCAAGGATTACCGCGGCATCCTGTGCAGCTTTGCGGCCGCCATTGGCGTGACGTGCCTGTGCGCCCTGGCCGCGCTTGCGCTGGGACTGCCGCCGGTCGAGGGCCTGTTGGCGTCAATTGCCCTGGGCTACGGCGTCATGCTCGTCTGGGACGTGGTACTGCTGTACCGGTATTTTCCGCAGAGTGACCGCAGTCCCTTGCCCTTTTTGCAGTGGCTCGATCAGTTTATGCCGCTGGCGCTCACGGGCCTGTTAACCAATCTGGGACTCTTTGCGCACCTGGTGATTATTTGGGCTGGTCCCATTGGCGTTCAGGTCAAGGGCTTGTTTTATGGTGCGCCCTACTACGATGTGCCGGCGCTGATCGCATTTTTGACGATCCTGGTCACGACCGTCAACTTTGTGGTCTCGGTCGAGGTCAACTTCTATCCACGCTACCGCGACTACTACAGTCTGTTCAACGACGGCGGCGTGGTGGGCGACATCGTGGTGGCAGAGGAGGGGATGCTCTCCACGCTCAACAGCGAGCTGCGCTTTTGCGCGCTCAAACAGTTGTTTGTGACCGCGGCGGTCATCTCGCTCGAGACCACGGTGCTGTCGGCCTTACCGTTGGGCTTTAACAACCTTATGCACGGGTATTTTCGCACGCTGTGCGTGGGCTATGGCCTGTATGCCGTGGGCAATACGGTGATGCTCATCTTGCTGTACTTTACCGACTACAAGGGGGCCGTGATGGCATCGGGGCTGTTTGCCGGTGTGGCCGGGCTGGCGACTGCCGTGTCGTTGCTTTTGCCGCAGCAGTTTTACGGCTTTGGCTTTTTGTTGGGTGCGGCGGTGTTTTTTATCGTGGCGCTGCTGCGGCTCGATACCTATACCGCCAACTTGCCGTATCGTATCCTGAGCCAGCAGCCCATTGTGGCGACCGACAAGACGGGTTGCTTTACACACCTGGGCCGCTTGCTCGACCGTGCCGAGCAGCGCTATGAGGAAGGTCGCCATAAGGGTGAGCCGCATGGTGCGTTTGAGCGCGCAGTAGTTCACGTGTATCGCAACCATTGGGGAGGTTCTGATGACCGATAGAATGATGTCCCGCCGTCGCCTGTTTGAGGCGGCTGCCGGTGCGCTGTTGCTTTCGGGCTGCTCGGTGCAGGAAGACTCCTCGACCAAAAAGGTCAAAAAGCAGGACAAGATTAAAAAGGCCGAGGCCTCCGATCAGTCCAAGCATCTTCGCGATAAAGATGAGCTGTACGAGGTCTACGACGACTCGGGTATTGTGACCATGTACCTGACGGTCTCACGCGGCAACAGCTCCGAGAACACCGACCACAGCTGGGCCGAGATCAACACGTACTCGGTGTATGACTATGCCGACATGGGCGTGACGCGCTATCAGGTTATGGGCCTGCTGCAGCTGGGCGACGAAGACGGCCCGGTGGCCGGCGAGGTTGGCTATGGCGAGGAAGCGCCCAATGCCACCGTGCAGGTGCGCGGTCAGACATCGAGCAACAACTCGCAAAAGAATTACAAGGTGGAGCTAAAAAAGGGCAAGGGTACCTGGCGCCAACAGCGCGCGATTGCGCTCAACAAGCACATGGGCGAGGGTATGCGTTTTCGCAACAAGATGGCCTACGACCTTATTCGCGGGATTCCCCAGATGATGGGCCTGCGCACGCAGTTTGTGCATCTGTGGGTGTGCGACCAGACCGAAAAGTCCAACGATACCTTTCAGGACTACGGCCTGTTTACACAGGTGGAGCAGCTCAACAAGACGGCGCTTAAGGCACATGGCCTGGATAAGAACGGGCATCTGTACAAGGTGAACAGCTTCGATTTCCATCGCTGCGAGGACACCATTAAGCTTGCTGACGACCCCGACTACAACCAGGCAAACTTTGAGGGCATGCTCGAGATTAAGGGCGATTCGGACCACACCAAGCTCATCGAGATGCTCGATGCGCTCAACGACGAATCGCAAAAGATCGACGATGTGCTCGGCACCTACTTTGATACTGAGAATCTGGTCTATTGGCTGGCGTTTCAGATTCTGACGGGCAACTGCGATACGCAGAACCGTAACTGCTATCTGTACAGCTCGCTCAACTCAAATACCTGGTACTTTTTAGATTGGGACAACGACGGCATGCTGCGCAAGCTGGAGCTGTCTCTTACGGGGTTCTCGGACTATGCGAGCTGGGAGCGCGGCGCAAGCAACTACTGGGGCAACGTACTGTTCAATCGTGCGCTGCGCAGCAAATCGTTTCGCAGCGAGCTCGACCGCGCCGTCAAGGACCTGCGCTCGTATATGACCGAGGCACGCCTAAGCAAGATGATCAAGCACTACCGCGAGGTGACTGAATCCCTGGTCTTTGCTTCGCCCGATATCGACCATCTGCCTGTCACCAAGGACCAATACGAGCAGATCGCCGTAACGATTCCCTCCGAGATCGAGGAGAACTACAAGAGCTTTCGCGAGAGTTTTAAAAAGCCCATGCCGTTCTACATCGGCGTGCCGCAGATCGATAACGGTAAGCTGCGCATTAACTGGGATGCGTCCTACGACTTTGAGGCGCGCGACATTCGCTACACCGTAGAGCTTGCGCGCGACTATGCCATAAGCGACGTGGTCTTTAAGGCCGAGGACGTGCTGCTTCCCGAGGTGACCTGCGATGCGCCCGATGCCGGCCAGTATTTTGTGCGCGTGCGTGCCACCAACTCCGACGGTTATAGGCAAGATGCGTTTGACTACTATGTGACTGACGACGGCAAGCACTACGGCATGAAGTGTTTTTACGTGCAAGACGGCGGTAAGGTCGTGGAGGACACGTATGAGGAGGGCTAGCGCGCTGCTTGAGCGCTTGGCGGCTCCGCCTGTACGTACCACGCAGGAGCGTTACCGCCACGAGCTCAAATATCTCATTAACGAGGGCGAGCACTCCGCGCTTGCCTGTCGCATGGCGCCGGTTTTTAAACTGGACAAGCATGCGCGGGCGGGTGGTTACACCATTCGCAGCCTGTATTTTGACGACTACTGCAACTCGGCCTACGAGGAAAAAGACGCCGGCATTCTCATGCGCAAAAAGTATCGCGTGCGCATCTATAACGGCAGCGACAAGGTGATTAAGCTTGAGCGCAAAAAGAAGTACGGCAGCTGGATCTACAAGGAGGACGCGCCGCTTACGCGCGGCGAGTTTGAGCAGATTTTGGCTGGCGACTACGGCTTTTTGCTGAGGAGCACCTATCCGCTCTGTCGCGAGTTCTACATCGAGTGCATCTGCAACATGATGCGCCCGCGGACCATCGTGGACTACGAGCGCGAGCCGTGGGTGATGGATGAGGGCACCGTGCGCATTACGTTTGACATGAACGTGCGTGCCGCGGTGGGAAGCTTCGATATCTTTGACGCGACGCTGCCCGCGCTGCCGGTCCTGGAGCCCGGCAAGCTAGTGATGGAGGTCAAGTTTACGGAGTTTTGCCCGCAGCTGGTGCGCGATATGGTGCCGCCGGGCGCAGCCGAGCTTACGGCGGTCTCCAAGTACTGCCTGTGCTACGACAAGACCGCCTACCTTCGCGGATTTAACTACTGGGAATCGGATTTTGGGAACCGAGGGAATATTTAGACCATGAGCACCAGGGACTTTTTTAAGAACTCCGTTTTGGAGGCGTTTGGCCAGGTCGACCCTGCCAAGATTGGCCTGTCGCTGCTCGTGGCGCTCGCCATGGGCATCCTGATCTATTACGTCTACAAGCGCTTTTTTACCGGCGTGGTGTATTCGCGTAGCTTTGCCGTGACGCTTGTGGGCATGTGCGTGCTCACCTGCATGGTCACGCTCGCGATCTCGACGAACGTGGTCATCTCGCTCGGTATGGTCGGTGCTCTGTCCATCGTCCGCTACCGTACGGCGGTCAAGGACCCGCTCGACCTGCTGTATCTGTTTTGGGCCATTACCACGGGCATTACGGCGGGAGCCGGCATGTATGCGCTCGTGGCGCTCACGGCGGTGGTGATCGTGGTGATGATCGCCGGCTTTGCGAGCCACCAGGACAAGGCGCGCGTGTACATGATGGTTATCCACTACAAGGGCCAGACCACCGGCGACGATATCGTGCGTGCATTTGGGCGCACCAAGTTCACCGTTAAGTCCAAGACTATGCGCGGCGACAAGGTCGAAATGGCCGCCGAGGTGTTCTCGGATGGTGTAGATATGCCCTATGCTGACGCCATTCGCGCGCTCGACGGCGTGGAAGACCTAACGTTGATCCAATACAACGGCGAATATCACGGGTAGAACCCTAGCGAGCAGATCGCCCGGCAGATGCCCGCGCAGCGTCGAGCAGTCCGGCGTTCGTCAGAACGCCGGAACGAACAGGTATCATGGTGAAAGCGATTTCAATGACAGGGGTGCTCGTGGTAAAGATGAAAGATGTGGCCGAGCTGGCGGGCGTTTCGAGCGCCGCCGTCTCGCGCTACCTCAACGGTGGATACATATCGGCGGACAAGGCCGAGCGCATTAAGCAGGCGATTGAGCTGACCGGATACGTGCGATCTAGTCAGGCGCGCGCGCTGCGCACCGGTTCCACCAAGCTCATCGGCGTCATCGTACCTAAGATCAACTCGGAATCCGTGAGCCGCATTACCGCCGGCATTGGTCAGGTGCTCGGTCGCCGTGGCTACCAGATGCTGCTTGCCAACACCGACAACGCGGCCGATCGTGAGCTCGAATACCTCGATTTATTCCAAAACCACCCGGTTGACGGCATTGTTCTGGTGGCAACTATGATCACCGACGAGCACCGTCGCGCGATTGAGTCGTGCCGTGTGCCCATTGTGTTGATCGGCCAACATGTCGAGGGCGCGGCGTGCGTCTATCACGACGATTACGAGGCTGCCTTTGAGCTCGGCCGTGCGCTTGCGGGTCGGGTGGATGGCAAGATCGCCTACATCGGAGTTACCGAAGAGGGCCGCGCGGCCGGTTATGACCGCCGTCGCGGTTTTGAGGCCGGCTTGCGCGCCGCGGGTAACCCGCTCGATGCCGCCTTGATTCGCCTGGGCTCGTTTACGCTCGACTCGGGCTATCGCGCTGCGCGCGAGCTGCTTGCCGATGCCCCCGATGTTTCGTTTATCGCGTGCGCGACCGACACTATGGCTGCCGGCGCCCTGCGCGCTCTTGACGAGGTGCGTGGCATGGGCGAGGGCGTGCGTCGCGTGAGCGGCTTCGGCGACAACGCATTTTTGCGCGCGCTGACGGGCGGCATTCCCACCGTGCATTACGGCTACCTGACCAGCGGCGTTGAGGCGACCAATATGTTGCTCAACGCGCTCGATGGCGAGGAGGGGGAGAGCGGTCTCAAGACGCTCAAGCTCGGCCATCAGCTTATGAATGTCTAGGCCTTGGGCACGTCTGCCTGCCTCTGAGACCCCTGTTTTTACTTCAAAACTACCTTTCGCCGGCTTTTTCCTACCGTTCACCTTACTATGAAAACGATTACAGTCATATCAAACTGAAAACGATTACAGTGTAAGTGTCAAAGATGGCCGGGTGCTGATGCGCCCGTTGGAGGAAAGGGAAGTCATGGACTACCGCAAATCAGCCCAAGAGGTGCTCGACAACATCGGTGGCGCCGACAACGTTGTTTCGGCCGCACACTGCGCCACGCGTCTGCGCCTGGTGATTGCCGATAATTCCAAGGTTAACAAGGAGGCCATCGAGAATGTCGATGGCGCCAAGGGCGTCTTTGAGGCCCAGGGCCAGCTGCAGATTATTTTTGGCACCGGCACCGTCAACAAGGTCTACGAGGAGTTCATCGCGCTCAGTGGCGTCGAGGCTGCTACCAAGGCCGAGGTCAAGGAGGCCGCGGCGCAGCAGCAGAACATCTTTATGCGTGCCATTAAGGTGCTCGGCGACGTCTTTGTCCCCATCATCCCCGCCATCGTGGCTTCGGGCCTGCTGCTGGGCATTATGAGCGCCCTCAACTTTATGGCCTCCAACGGCTTTATCGCGCTCGACACCAATAGCTTTATTTATAAGATCGCCGACCTGGTCTCGGGCACGTCCTTTGGCATTCTGCAGATCCTAATCGGTTACTCCGCGGCTAAGGCCTTTGGCGCCAACCCGTACCTGGGTGCCGTCGTCGGCGGTGCGTTCATCAACTCCTCGCTGCAGAGCGCCTACACGGTTGCCTCCGAGGGCGTGCAGACCATGGTCACCGTCATCCCCGGCGTGTACAGCTTTGAGTGGGTCGGCTATCAGGGCCATGTGATCCCCATCGTCATCGCCTGCGCAATTTTGGCCTTCCTCGAGAAGCGCCTGCACAAGATCGTTCCCGAGATGTTCGACCTCTTTGTGACCCCGCTCGTCTCGGTGTTCGTGACCGTGCTCGTGACGCTTGTTGCCGTCGGCCCCATCTTTGTCTGGGCCGAGAACGCCATCCTCGGTCTGATCCAGGCCCTGCTGACCCTGCCCTTCGGCATCGGTTCCTTTATCGTCGGCCTGTTCTATGCTCCCACGGTCGTTACCGGTATCCACCAGATGTACACCGCCATCGACCTGGGCCAGCTTGCCCAGTACGGCGTGACCTACTGGCTGCCCATCGCCAGTGCTGCCAACATCGCCCAGGGTGGCGCCGCGCTCGCCGTTGCCTTTAAGACCCGCGATGCCAAGATTAAGGGCCTGGCGCTTCCTTCGGCTCTGTCCGCCTTCATGGGCATTACCGAGCCGGCCATCTTTGGTGTGAACCTGCGCTTCTTTAAGCCCTTCATCGCCGGCTGCATCGGCGGCGGTTGCGGTGCCCTGGTCTGCGCGCTCACCTCGCTTGCCGCTTCCGGCACCGGCGTTACCGGCATCTTCGGTATCCTGCTGTGCCTGGCCCAACCCGTGCAGTACGCGATCATGTTTGCGGTCGCCGCGCTGGTTTCCTTTGGCGTCTCGTTTGTCCTGTATAAGGACGAGCCCAAGGCTTCCGAGCAGGCCTAAGAGCTTTTGATTGAGGGGATGCCCGCGGGTTGTTTACTCGCGGGCGTTTCCCGTATCTGGCGCCGATCTCTGGTGCTTTGTTACTTTCGATCCGTTAGGACTTTGATATGTCTAATGCCCTTGGTCGCGACCTTGCAAAGCTGGTCGCCGCTGTTGACGCTGCCGCCTCTGGGTGCGGTCATGGCGCGTATGGTCAGCGCTTCCATATTATGCCGCCGGCGGGTTGGTTCAACGACCCCAACGGTCTTTGCCAAGCGGGCGGCGTGTTCCACGCTTATTTTCAATATGCGCCGTTTGATGTCGAGGGCGGCGTTAAGGCCTGGGGCCATGCCACAAGCCGCGACCTTATGAACTGGGAATATGTTGGCGCCCCGCTGCTGCCCGACGAGCCGTTCGATTGCCATGGCGTGTATTCAGGCTCCGCGCTTGCCGAGGACGGCCGCATTCGCGTGCTCTATACGGGCAACGTTAAGCTTTCCGATGCGGACGGCACGTACGACTACGTCAATACCGGCCGTCGCGCCGATACTATTTATGTCGAGAGCGTTGATGGCCTTGCCGGTCGGGAGTTCAGCCAAAAGCGCGTGGTGCTGGCGTCCGAGGATTATCCCGAGGATTTGACCTGCCATGTGCGCGATCCCAAGGTGTGGCGTGACGCGGACGGGCGCTATCACATGGTGCTGGGCGCGCGTCGTCGCGTGGATGGGCCGCATGTCGAGAGCCGGTTTTGTGCGATGCACGGTGAAGGTGCCGGGCGCGATGTGGGTGAGATCCTCGTTTATGGCTCGGCCGATATGCTGAGCTGGGAGCCCGAGAGCCGTGTGTCTACGTCCGAGCGTTTTGGCTTTATGTGGGAGTGCCCCGGCTATATCGAGCTTGATGCGAATGGCGATACCGCTGCATTTTTGTCGTTTTCGCCCCAGGGTCTTGAGGGCGGTCGTTGGGACCGCGGCAATGTGTATGCCGCTGGCTACATGTCTGTATCGGGCGACATTACGGGTGGCAAGGACGCTTATGAACTGGGCGAGTTCCGCCTGTGGGACGCTGGTTTTGACTTCTATGCTCCGCAGGAGTTCACGGCCGAGGACGGTCGCCATATTCTAATCGGCTGGATGGGCATGCCCGATGAGCCGACCTATGGCAACGCGCCTACCGTGGCGTGCGGCTGGCAGCACTGCATGACGGTGCCGCGTGAGCTTACAGCCGGTGCCGGCGGCGTAGTGCTGCAGCAGCCGGCGCGCGAGATTGAGCTCCATTATGCCTCGGTGCGTGTGGGGGAGGGCTCGTTGGGGGTTGCCGGCGATACCTGCTTTGACGTTGTTGTTGACGGTGTCGACGGCGCGTTTACCGCGACCGTTGATGGCGAGCTAAAGCTGGCGCTTGTGCCCGCTGGGGACGAACTGCCCTCGCGCTTTGAGATGCGATTTACCGATGGGGGTCGCGCTTCTGCCGGCTGCGGTCGTACCATGCGCTGGGAGTCCATCGACGAGGTCCGTAATGTGCGCATTGTTGGTGATGTCTCGTCGGTCGAGGTGTTTGTGAATGATGGCGCGCTCGTGTTTTCGACGCGCATCTATCCCGAGGCCTATGGCGTGACCGTTGACGCTCCGGGTGCGAGCGTGAACTATCACACGCTCAACATCTAGGCGTTTCGTCGCATATCGGCGCTATACTGCAGCCGTTGCCCACGATGAGGGGAACACCCGCATCGTGGGTTTTTGTTTTGAAGGGACGGTACCGCATGGGCGTACAGCAGCTAGAAGAGGGCTGGGCTTTGAGGACCGGCGCGCGTGAAGCGCGGTTGCTCGCGGCCTCGCATGTGCCAGCAGCGTTGTCGCAATTGGGGATTGTGCGCCCCGGCGACCGCCTGGTGGCCTTTGCGGATGACTTTGCCGAAGCCTTTGCGCGCGGCTTTGATGCCTGCGACGTGGCTATGGTGGGCTCACCGTCCGCCGATGCGCTTGCTGCCGCATCCAAGGGCTTTGATGCTTCATTTGATGCCGAAGGGCCGCATCTGTGGTGGTTCGTCAACTCCATCGGCGGGTTTGGTCTGCGTGTGACCGATCTGCGTGCGCTGGGTCGGGCGGCGCGTGAGGCCCATGCGCTGCTGGTTGTTGACAACACCGTGGCGTCGGCTTTTGGCTGCGATCCGCTGCGGCTGGGTGCCGTGCTGTCGCTCGAGGCGCTCGACCGCGTGTGTGCTGGTAAGGCGCCGCGCAAGCTCGTTGCCGCTTCGGTGGCGCGCTCGCAGCTCAAGCGCCATCGTGTGGATGCTGCTGCCGAGTGCGCGCTTGCCCTGCTTGAGGGCTGTGGCTTGGCCAAGCTTGATATGCCTGCTGACGAGGCCGGTGTGCTGGAGCGCGGGCTGGACTCGCTCGATGTCCGCATGCAGGCGCATTTCGACCGCGCACGTGCGCTGGCCGAGTATCTGGCCGCCAATGAGATGGTGCGCAACGTGCGCTATCCCGGACTGAGCTCGCATCCCGACCATGCTGTTGCAACGGGAATCCTCGAGCACGGCTTTGGCCCGGCAGTTGAATTTGACCTTATCGAGCGTAGCGCGGGCAAGCTGTTCGATGCTTTGCCCGGGGAGTTTCGCACATCGTCCGCCGGCGGCGCAACGACGCGCCTTTCGGCCCCACGCGGCAAACAGGGGAGCACCGTCCGCCTCTTCGCCGGCACCGACGACCCCCTGGTCGTAGCGTCCGCCCTAGACAATGCCCTCCGCAAGTAGCTAATTTGGGACGGGGCTTTTTTAGCTACCCAATGTTAATTTTGGCTATGAGTCAAGAATGCTCTGGATGGGTAGCTAAAAAAGCCCCGTCCCAAATTAGCTACTCATTGATGCTTGCGATGAGGGCGTTGGCTTTGGTGGCGATGACGTTGTTGATGTCGGCCTGGAGGGTTTCGTAGACTTCGATGGCTCGCTCGCCGGCGGGGGTGAGGGTGGATCCGCGGGCTCCGTCGCGCTCGATGAGCTTGCAGCCCAGCTGGCCTTCGGCTTCGTTCACGATGCGCCAGGCCTTTGAATACGCCATGCCCATGCTCTTGGCGGCGCGGTTGAGCGAGTGCTCGCGGGCGATGCCCTGCAGCAGTAAGACGCAGCCGTGGCCGAACACGCCCGGCAGATCTTTGTCGCACGCTTGAATGACCAACTTTGCCGTCGTCTTGTACTCCATGTGCTCCACGTCTTCCCGCTAAAGTGTTTGCTGGGCAAACGCAAAGCCTGCGTCAAACCCTCGTGTGCTCTTCTTAAATCATGCATTGTAGCAGTCAAAGTGCGTTAAGATACTTCCCCAGTATTGGGCGCCCAAGGTTGGGCTGGGTCCTACGAGGCCTGCAGCCGACCGGTCGCATGGAAAAAGGAGAAACATGGCTACGTTCTTTCCCGGTGAGTCCCACACGTTTTCGGAGTATCTGCTGGTCCCTGGTTACTCGTCCTCGCAGTGCATTCCCAACAACGTCTCTCTTAAGACGCCGCTAACCCGCTTTAAGCGCGGTGAGAAGCCGGCAATCACCCTGAACATCCCCATGGTTTCCGCCATCATGCAGTCCGTCTCGGGCGTCGACATGGGTGTCGCGCTCGCTACCGAGGGCGGCCTGTCCTTCATCTACGGTTCCCAGAGCGCCGAGTCCGAGGCCGCCATGGTCAAGGCCGTCAAGGATCACAAGGCTGGTTTCGTTCAGTCCGATTCCACGCTGACCCCCGACATGACCATGGAGCAGGTCATTGAGCTCAAGGAGAAGACCGGCCACTCCACCATGCCGGTTACCGACGACGGCACTCCCAAGGGTAAGCTCCTGGGCATCGTCACCAGCCGTGACTATCGCCCCAGTCGCGATGACCACCAGACGAAGGTCTCCGAGTTCATGACCCCGCGTGAGCAGCTCATCGTGGGCGACAAGAACATCAGCCTCAAGGTTGCCAACGACGTCATCTGGGACAACAAGCTCAACGCCCTGCCCATCGTCGACGACAACGATCACCTCATGGGCATCGTCTTCCGCAAGGACTACGACAGCCACAAGACCAACCCCAACGAGCTGCTCGATAACGACAAGCGCTACATGGTCGGCGCCGGTATCAACACCCGCGACTATGCCGAGCGCGTGCCGCTGCTCATCGAGGCCGGCGCCGATGTCCTGTGCATCGACTCCTCCGAGGGCTTCAGCGAGTGGCAGAAGCGCACCATCGAGTGGATTCGCGCCAACTACGGCGAGGACGTCAAGGTCGGTGCCGGCAACGTCGTCGACGCCGAGGGCTTCCGCTTCCTGGCCGACTGCGGTGCCGACTTCATCAAGGTCGGTATCGGCGGCGGCTCCATCTGCATCACCCGTGAGACCAAGGGCATCGGCCGTGGCCAGGCTACCGCGCTGATCGACGTCTGCCGCGCTCGCGACGAGTACTACGAGGAGACCGGTGTCTACGTGCCCGTGTGCTCCGACGGCGGTATCGTCTACGACTACCACATGACGCTCGCCCTGGCCATGGGTGCCGACTTTATGATGCTGGGCCGTTACTTCGCTCGCTTTGACGAGAGCCCGACCGAGCGCGTCAACGTCAACGGTCAGTACATGAAGGAGTACTGGGGCGAGGGTTCTGCGCGTGCCCGCAACTGGCAGCGCTACGACCTGGGCGGCGCCGCGAAGCTCAGCTTCGTCGAGGGTGTCGACTCCTACGTTCCCTACGCCGGTTCTCTCAAGGACGGCGTGGGTGGCACGCTCTACAAGGTCAAGTCCACGATGTGCAACTGCGGTGCCCTCTCGATCCCCGAGCTCCAGGAAAAGGCGCGCCTAACGCTGGTCAGCTCCACCTCCATCGTCGAAGGCGGCGCCCACGACGTAGTCGTCAAGGACTCTCAGCAGTCCGTATCTTATCGATAGGATAAGAGCTGCACATAAAGGTTGAGTTTCAACCACGTTATTTAGATAAAGCGAGATGCCTGCAAGTTGCAGGCATCTCGCTTGTCGTATTTGCTATCATCAGTCAAGTTAACCTTAGGGTCGGGCGGCTTAGCTTTGTTCGCTACAAGTTCCGCACGCAAAGAAGAGCACTAAATGTGCTCTTCGTCTTGCGCAGGACTGTCCGCAGTAGCGAATAAAGCTAAGCCGCCCGACCCCAGCTAAGATTAAAGGAGCTGATATGTGCGATTGCACAGATCATAAGGACGAGATCCCTGCCTACGACGCGCAGGCCATTGAGTCCAAGTGGATGAAGGCCTGGGAGGACTCCAACCTCTTTGCCGTCGACACCGACGACAGCAAGCCCAAGAAGTACGTGCTCGAGATGTTCCCGTATCCGTCGGGCGACCTGCACATGGGCCACGCGCGCAACTATACTATCGGCGATGCCATGGCCCGTCAGGCCCGCATGCGCGGCTTTGACGTGCTGCATCCCATCGGCTTTGACGCCTTTGGCCTGCCCGCCGAGAACGCCGCCATCAAGCACAATACGCAGGCTGCCGCCTGGACGTATAAGAATATGGACCAGGCGCTCGCCACGATGAAGCGCATGGGCTTCTCCTACGATCTGGATCGCATGGTCAAGACCTGCAGCCCCGACTACTACCGCTGGGGTCAGTGGATCTTTGAGAAGATGTGGGAAAAGGGCCTGGTCTACCGCAAGAAGAACCCGGTCAACTGGTGCCCCACCTGCAAGACCGTTCTGGCCAACGAGCAGGTTACCGAGGGCAAGTGCTGGCGCTGCGGCACCGAGCCCGAGAAGCGCGACCTTGAGCAGTGGTACTACAAGATTACCGAGTACTCTCAGGAGCTGCTCGACGACCTGGAGAAGCTCCCCGGCTGGCCCGAGCGCGTCAAGCAGATGCAGGGCAACTGGATCGGTCGCTCCGAGGGCGCCGAGGTCGACTTTACCCTGTGCGACCAGGATGGCGAGCCCATCGAGGGCGACGAGGGCAAGATCACCGTCTTTACCACGCGTGCCGATACCCTTTTTGGCGTTTCCTTCTTTGTCCTGGCTCCCGAGTACGCCGGCCTGCACGAGCTCGTCGAGGGCACGGAGTACGAGGAGGCCGTCACCAAGATCGTCGAGGACTCCAAGCATATCTCTGCCGTCGAGCGTGCCCAGGGCACCCTCGAGAAGCACGGTGCCTTCACGGGCCGCTATGTGGTAAACCCCGTCAACGGCGAGAAGGTCCCCGTGTGGGTTGCCGATTATGTCGTTGCCGACTACGGTACCGGTGCCGTCATGGCCGTTCCCTGTGGCGACCAGCGCGACTTTGAGTTTGCCCGTAAGTACGACCTGCCGATCGTGCCGATCATCCTAGACGATGACGATCGCGCTGCCGTCGAGGCCAGCGGCGAGACCATCGATACCTTCCATGCCGAGACCGTCGACTGGGATTGCGCTCACGCTGCCGAGGGCACGCTCGTCCAGTCCGGCAAGTACACCGGCATGCGCGGCGGTAAGCACTCCGAGGGCGAGGCTGCAATCGTGGCCGACCTCGAGGCCATGGGCTGTGGTCGTCGCAAGGTCGAGTTCCGTCTGCGCGACTGGCTCATTTCCCGTCAGCGCTATTGGGGCAACCCCATCCCGGCCATCCACTGCGAGCACTGCGGCATCGTGCCCGTGCCCGAGGATCAGCTGCCGGTGACGCTGCCCGAGAACCTGGACCTGGGCGCAGGCGAGACCCTCGCCGAGTGCAAGGAGTTCTACGAGACCACCTGCCCGGTCTGCGGTCGCCCGGCCAAGCGCGAGACCGATACCATGGACACCTTCACCTGCTCCAGCTGGTATTACCTGCGCTATACCGACCCGCACAACACCGAGCTGCCCTTCTCCAAGGAAGCCGCCGACCGTTGGATGCCCGTCGATAACTACATCGGCGGCATCGAGCACGCCATTCTGCACCTGCTCTACAGCCGCTTCTTTACCAAGGCACTGCGCGACCTGGGCCTGCTGAGTGTGGACGAGCCCTTCACCAACCTGCTGTGTCAGGGCATGGTCAAGGACGAGAACGGCGACACCATGTCCAAGTCCAAGGGCAATGTCGTGCCCCCGAGCTCGGTCATCGAGCCCTACGGCGCCGACACCATGCGTTTGGCGATCCTGTTTATCGCTCCGCCCGAGAAGGACTTCGACTGGGATCCCAAGGCCGTCGAGGGCGCCAACCGCTTCATCAAGCGCGCTTGGCGTATCGTTTGGCAGCTCGTCCAGTCCGGCGACGCCAACGTGGCCTTTGACAAGTCCGCGCTCGACGATGTCGCGATGAAACTCTATCGCGAGCGTCACCGCACCATCGCCAAGTGCACCGAGGACTTCGATCGCGGCCAGTTTAACACCGCGATCTCGGCCGTCATGGAGCTCGTCAACGCGGCGAGCGCCTACCTCAACGCCACCGAGGGTACCGCCCGCGACAAGGCGCTGTGCTACGGCGTGGCTAAGGATATCGTGAGCGTCCTTGCCCCCATCTGCCCGTTCTGGGCCGACGAGCTGTGGCACGAGGCGCTCGGCTGCGAGGGTAACGCCTACACCGCCGCCTGGCCCGAGTTCGACCTGGCCGAGTCCGTTGAGGACACGGTGCAGATCGTGGTCCAGGTGCTCGGCAAGGTCCGCGGCCGCGTCGACGTTGCCCGCGATGCCTCCAATGAGGATATGCAGGCTGCCGCCGAGGCCGCCGTCGCCAAGTGGCTCGAGGGCAAGACGGTCGTCAAGGCCATCTGCGTGCCCGGCAAGCTGGTCAACCTGGTGGTTAAGTAAGTACTGCGCGCAAAGCTGATGCATAAAAGACGAGGGGCGATCCGGTTGGGTCGTCCCTCGTTTTGCATGTATCTGCCTAGTTGCCTTCGGTCAATTGTCCTATTCTTGTGGAGAAGCTGTGGGCGCGCTGACCTGCGAATTTCTTTGACGCTTGCACGTTTTTGCAGGTATTGGTATAGTTTGCTTGCAAATGAAGTTGTAATTGAAAGAAGTGGGGTTTCGGCCCCGCTTCTTTTTTGTATGGATGGAGGTGCCGCAATGGTCAAGACCAAGACCGAGCAGGCGATCATCGACGCGCTCGAGGCCGTCGCTCCCCAGCACGATGTCGACATCGTCGACGTCGAGCTCGTGGGTGCCACCAAGGCCCCCTGCGTGCGCGTGCGTATCGAGGGTGCCGAGGGTCAGAGCCTGTCGCTCAACGACGTCACGGCCAACACCAAGTGGGTCGGCGATGTGATTGAGGAGCTCGACCCCATCTCTTCGAGCTATACGCTCGAGGTGTCGAGCCCGGGTATGGCGCGCCCGCTGCGCCGCCCGAGTGACTTTGCCCGCTTTGTGGGCGAGAACTGTGAGCTTACCTCCACCGCCACCGAGGGCCGTCGCAAGTACGCCGGCAAGATTGCCGCCGCCACCGAGACGAACGTGACCCTCGAGCTCGAGGACGGCGAGTCCGTTACCCTCGATTTCTCTGATGTTAAAAAGTGCAAGTTGAAGCCCACCTACGACTTCAAGCCCGCGAAGGAAGGAAAGTAAGATGGCAGCATCCGACATGATGTCCGCCCTGATGGAGCTTTGCCAGGAGAAGCACATCGACCAGCTCTACCTGATCGACCGCCTGGAGCAGTCGCTCGCCAAGAGCTATGCCGAGATCCTGCATCTTGAGTGGGGCGCCAAGGTGACCATCGACCGCACCACCGGCAAGATCTACGTCTACCGCTTGGAGCCGATCGACGATTCCATGGACGAGGAGGGCAACTTCACCGAGTTCGAGGAGATCGACGTCACCCCCAAGAACACGAGCCGCATCGCTGCCCAGCACGCCAAGGCCGAGATCAACGCCATCGTGCGCAACTCCGCCCGCGAGCAAATCTACGAGGAGTTCTCCGGCCGCATCGGTGACCTCATCAGCGGTACCGTGCTGCAGTCCACGCCCGACTTCACAATCGTCAAGATCCGCGAGGGCGTCGAGGCCGAGCTTCCGCACTTCGATCAGCGTCGTTACGAGAACGAGCGCAATGAGCGTCCGATGGGCGAGCGCTACCTGCACAACCAGCACATCAAGGCCGTGATCATCGACGTTCGCGACCCCAACTCCAACCTGCAGCCGGTTCGTGGCGAGCACAGCCGTCCGCCGATTGTCATTTCCCGTACCCACCCCGAGCTCATGCGTCGTCTGTTTGAGCAGGAGGTGCCCGAGATCTATGAGGGCACCGTCCAGATCAAGTCGATCGCCCGCGAGCCCGGCCAGCGTTCCAAGGTCGCCGTCCATTCGCTCGACGACCGTCTGGATCCCGTGGGCGCCTGCGTCGGCCCCAAGGGCAGCCGTGTTCGCGCTGTCGTGGGCGAGCTTCGTGGCGAGCGCGTCGACGTCATCCTGTGGGATGCCGATCCTGCCGTCTACGTCGCCAACGCCCTGTCGCCCGCCAAGGTCACCCGCGTCCTCATCGACGAGGAGAAGGCCTACGCCGGCGTCATCGTGCCCGACGACCAGCTGTCCCTCGCCATCGGCAAGGAGGGCCAGAACGCCCGCCTCGCCGCGCGCCTGACCGGCTGGCACATCGACATCAAGTCCGAGACGCTTGCCGCCGACATCCTCAAGAACGTTCCCGTTCACGAGGAGCCCGCCGCCGACCTGATCGGTGACGAGGAGGACGAGGACGTCCGCCGCTGCGAGTACGTGTCCGAGGACGGCATCCAGTGCCGCAACCAGGCTCGTCCCGGCTCCCGTTTCTGCGGTGTCCACGACACCGACGCCTTCGATGATGCGGAGGACCTGATCTAGCGCGCGGTTGCGCCGGGCGGGTCCCGGCGCGTCTCCCACGCTCGTTCAGTCTCTAGGCACCCAAGGTGCCAGAAAGGGTAGGTGAAGTAATATGGCAAAAGTCCGTGTGTCCACCCTGGCCAAAGAGTTCGGCATGACCTCCAAGGAACTGATGGGTCATCTCGCCGATATGAAGATTCCCGCTAAGTCCGCTTCCTCCACCTTGGAGGACGCTTATGTCGCCATGGTCCGCAAGCAGCTCGCCTCGGTGATCGAGGCCCGCGCTCAGGAAGTCGAGGCCGCCAAGCAGGCCGAGGAGCAGGCAGCTGCTGCCGAGGAGGCCGCACGCGCCGCCGAGGCCGAGCGCGAGCGCATCGCCGCCGAGAAGGCACGCGAGGAGGAGCGCCGCCAGTTTGCCGCAGCCCAGGCTGCCGAGGAGGCTGCCCGCGCCGAGGCCGAGGCCAAGAAGAAGGCCGAGCAGGAGCGCCTTGCTCGCGAGAAGGAGGAGGCTGCCCGCGAGGCCCAGCGCCGCGCCGTTCCCGCTTCCGACTCCGGTTCGCGCTTCCGTTCGCTGCTCGACCAGATCGCCGCACAGGAGACCGTGCTCAAGGAGAAGAAGGACGCCGAGGACAAGGCCAAGGCCGAGCGCGCCGCAGAGCGCGGTAACCGTCGTGGCGGCAACAACGACCGCCGCGGTGGCCGTCGTAACGATCGCAACGCCTCAGACAACAACTCCGAGCGCAACGCCTCCGAGAGCCGTCCGCACAGCCATCGCACCAACGCCAGCAACAACGTCGCTGCCGGCATGGACTTCCCCAACCCCGATAAGCAGGGCAAGGGCAAGAAGCGCAAGGGCGGTCACAACAACGAAGAGGACCACTACAGCCGCATGGCTCGCGAGGCCGAGGAGTACAGCCGCGAGAAGGTGCTCGAGGAGGCTCGTGCTGCCGTCGAGGAGGCCTCTCGTGAGTCCACCGGTCGCCGCAAGAAGCGCAAGGAGAAGCGCGAGCGCGAGGCTGCCAAGGCTCAGGAGGAGCGCAAGATAGAGGAGGCGCTGGCCCAGGGCGTGAACCCCGAGGACCTCGACGCCATCAAGGTCTCCCAGGGCGTTACTGTCCAGGAGCTTGCCGAGGCGCTCGACGTTCCGGCCAACGACATCATTAAGCGCCTGTTCCTGCTGGGTACGCCGCTCACCATGACGCAGTCCATGTCCGACGACCTCGTCGAGCTCGTTGCCGACGACCTGGGCCGTCAGATCAAGATCATCACCCCCGAGGAGGAGAACACCTTCTCGTTCTACGACGATCCCGCCGACCTTAAGCCGCGTGCGCCGGTCGTCACCGTCATGGGCCACGTCGACCACGGCAAGACGTCGCTGCTCGATGCCATCCGTCACACCGGCGTTGCTGCCGGCGAGGCGGGCGGCATTACGCAGGCCATCGGCGCTTCGCAGGTCATGATCAACGACCGCAAGATCACCTTCATCGATACCCCGGGTCACGCTACCTTTACGGCCATGCGTGCCCGTGGCGCCAAGGTGACCGACATCGTCATCCTGATCGTCGCCGCCGACGACGGCGTCATGCCCCAGACGGTCGAGTCGATCAACCACGCCAAGGCCGCCGGCGTACCCATCGTCGTTGCCGTCAACAAGATCGATAAGCCGGGCGCCAACCCCGACCGCGTGCGCCAGGAGCTCACCGAGTACGGCGTCATCCCCGAGGAGTGGGGCGGACAGAACATGTTCGTCAACATCTCGGCCAAGCAGAAGATCGGTATCGATGACCTTCTGGAGACCGTGCTGCTCCAGGCCGACGTGCTCGAGCTTAAGGCCAACCCGGACACCTTTGCCTCCGGCAATGTCCTCGAGGCCAAGCTCGACAAGGGCCGCGGCTCGGTCGCTACCGTGCTCGTGACCCGCGGTACCTTGCACGTGGGCGATACGCTGGTCGCCGGCCTTACCTACGGCCGCGTCCGTGCTATGCTCGACCCCAAGGGTCGCGCCGTCACCGAGGCCGGTCCCTCCGACGCCGTCGAGATTTTGGGCCTGCAGTCTGTGCCCAACGCCGGCGACGAGTTCCGCGTGTTCGAGGACGAGCGCGAGGCTCGCGCCCTTGCCGACGAGCGTTCGCTCAAGGCCCGTATCGAGGAGCAGAGCCGCGTCAAGCACGTCACGCTCGAGAACCTCTTCGAGACCATTGCCGACGCCGAGGTCAAGGAGCTCAACCTGATCATCAAGGCCGACGTCCAAGGTTCCATCGAGGCCCTTCAGGATTCGCTCGACAAGATGGATCAGTCCGAGGTTCGCATCAACACGATCCACTCCGCCGTTGGCGCCATCAACGAGACCGACGTCGTCCTGGCCGACGCGTCCAACGCCATCATCATCGGCTTTGGCGTCCGTCCCGACGGTAAGGCCCGCTCCGCCGCCGAGCGCGAGGGTGTCGAGATCCGTTGCTACGACGTCATCTACAAGTGCCTCGAGGAGCTCGACGCCGCCCGTATCGGCATGCTCAAGCCCACCGAGGTCGAGGTCTCTACGGGTACCGCGACCGTCCTGGACACCTTTAAGGTGCCCAAAGTTGGTATCGCCGCCGGTGTCCGCGTCGAAGAGGGCGAGATCGCCGCTACCGATTCCGTGCGCCTGGTGCGCGACGGCATCGTGGTCTTCAACGGCAAGATCGCCTCGATGCGCCACTACAAGGACGAGGCCAAGAGCCTCAAGAGCGGTTCCGAGGGCGGCATTGGTCTGGAGAACTTCCAGGACATCAAGCCCGGCGACCAGATCGAGGGTTACCGCATCGACCAGGTTGCCCGTACCGAGTAGGGGGTAGCGCTATGAAGCAAACGCAGGCAACCCGCCGTCTGGGCGAGCAGCTTCGCGAGAAGCTCGGTTATATCCTGCTCTTTGAGGTTTCCGATCCTCGTCTCGACCTGGTTACTTTGACCGCGGTCGAGGTCGCGGTGGACCGTTCGTTCGCGCGCGTGTACGTGTCGTGCGATGCGAGCCGCTACGACGAGGTCATGGAGGCGCTCGCTAGCGCTAAGGGCCGTATTCGCAGCCTGTTGGCTCGCTCGCTCGATTGGCGTGTTACGCCCGAGCTCGATTTTCGCATCGATCGCTCGACCGATGAGGCCGAGCGCATCACGCGTGCGCTGGAAAACGTTCCCGCCACGCTTGCGATCGAAAAGGACGAGGACGGCTATCCGATAGCGGATGCCGCCCAGGAGGCAGCTTTAGATGACTAATTCCGCCGACCTCGCCTCGTGCGAGTCTGCAGATATTCAGCGACGCATCCTCGAGCTCATCGAGGATGCGTCCTCCATTGCGATTTCGGGACATACTTCTCCCGATGGCGATGCCTTGGGCTCCGTATTGGGTCTGGGCCTTTCGCTCATGAAGTTTTTCCCCAACAAGGACATTGCGCTGCTGCTGGCAGACGATGACCCGGTTCCTCGCATCTACCGCTTTATGGAAGGCTCCGATCGCCTGGTGCCGGCATCTGCGTACGCCGGCAATCCTGACCTGTTCATCTCGGTGGACGTACCGGTCGTCGAGCGCCTCAATAATTCCGCCGAGGTGCTTCGTCGCTCCAAGCATGTGGTGTGCTTCGATCACCATCCGGCTCGCGAGGAGTTTGCCGAGCTCAGCCTGAGGCGCGTCGAAGCCGCAGCCTGCGCTATGATCATCGACCGCTTCTTGGACAATTGTGGCATTGTCGCACGTGATGGCGTTGCGACCTGCCTGCTGTGCGGCTTGGTTACCGATACCGGCCGTTTTCAGTACCAAAACGCCGATGCTGCTGCGTTCCATGCGGCCTCGCGTCTGGTTGCCCACGGTGCCGATCCGGCGCGTGTGGCACTCGAGGTATACCAGAGCATGCGCGTTGAGTTTTTGCACCTCAAGTCCATCGTTATGGGCCGCATCAAGACGGTGGCCCACGGGCGCGTCGCGTATAGCTACGCGTACCAGAGTGACCTTGAGGCTTGCGGTGTCACCTCGGATGAGTGCGACGGCCTGGTTGACGTGGTGCGCTCGGTGATGGGCGTGGAGGTTTGCCTGTTCCTGAAGGGTATCGAGGGCGATACCAAGGTGCGCGGCAACCTGCGCTCCAAGGGCGACCTCAACGTTTCCGAGATCGCTGCTGCCTTTGGCGGAGGCGGACATCCCGCTGCCGCCGGTTTCTCCAACAACGGAACGATTCGCGAGACGCTCGCCGTGGCACTTCCCATGCTGGCCGAGCTGGTGGGGGAGGATCCCGCTTCGGTGACCGTCGAGCTTTAACTTTTTGGATGGTACATGGCTCGTCGTACGCCTTCTCAACTGAATATGCTGCTCGCCGTCGATAAGCCGGTGGGCTGCACGTCCCACGATGTGGTCTCGCAATGCCGACGCGCCCTCCATGAGCGGCGCGTCGGCCATGCCGGCACGCTCGACCCCATGGCATCCGGCGTCATGGTGGTGGGCGTGGGCCAGGCTACTCGTCTGCTGGGCATGCTAACCCTCGATACCAAAAGCTATGTCGCCGACATCTCGTTTGGTGCCGAGACCAATACCGATGATGCGGAGGGCGAGGCGGTCCGCACAGTGGCTGTTGCCAACGAGCTCCGCGATCCTGCCTATGCCCGTGAGCACTTGGCCGCTATGCTGGGCCCGCAGATGCAGGTGCCGCCGGCGTTTTCGGCTATCTCGGTCAATGGCGTTCGCGCCTACAAGTCTGCTCGCGATGGCAATGCGGTGGACCTACCTCCGCGTCCCGTCGAGGTCTATGCCGCCGACCTGATTGCCGTGGGCGGCGAGGGTGATACATGCGTGTGGACCGTGGCGTTCTCGGTGAGCAAGGGCACCTATATCCGTGCGCTCGCTCGCGACCTGGGCCGTGCTTGCGATAGCGCCGCGCATATTTCCGCGCTGCGCCGCACGGCTTCCGGTGTTGTTTCCATTGGCGCTTGTCATGCGGTCGAGGAGCTTTCTCCCGAGTCCGCGGCTAGCTTTGCCCTGGATCCCATTGCAGCCCTGGGCGCCACGCGTGTTGACTTGCCGGGTAATCTTGCCGACGACCTGCTCTGCGGCCGTCGCATTCCCGTTGAGCGTGCGCTTGCCGATTTCGATGCCTCGAAGGCACCGTTTGCGTTGGTGCTCGATGGGGGACTCAAGGCGCTCGCCCGCATTGAGGGCGGCCGCTTTGTCATGGAGCACGTGTTTCCGCAGGCAATCGGCGGTGTTCGATGATGTTGTCCGCTCGCGAGCTCGCGCGTGTCTTTTTCGCGGGCGAGTCGGACGAGGCTCGCATCGTTGCTGCCGATACGTTTGATGAGTGTGAGCACTTGGGTGCCGCTTCAATCGCCATTGGCGTGTTCGACGGCGTTCACCGTGGACACCAGGAACTCATCGAAGCGCTTGTCCGTGATGCCCGTGCCCATGGCTGTAAGGCGGTCGTGGTTACCTTCGATCCCGACCCGGACGTTGTGGTGAGCCCTTCGCCCGCTCAAAAATTGATGACGACGGCCGACCGTCTGCATGCCTTGGCTCAAACCGGGGTCGATGCGGTGGTGGCCGTTCCCTTTACGCCTGAGGTTGCGGCGCTTGACCATGTTGATTTTCTCTCGCTGGTGTCGCGTCTGGTCGACATTCGATCGATTCGCGTTGGCAGTGACTTTAGGCTGGGTCGTGGCGGTGCTTCTGGTGTTGCCGAGATGCGCGCCTGGGGTGCCGAGCACAGCGTTGACGTGTATGGTCACGACCTGCTTTGCGAGGGCGGTGAGGCCATTTGCGCCACCCGCATTCGTCATGAGCTGGGACAGGGCCATGTGGAGCTTGCTGCTGGGTTACTCGGCCGTCCGTATATGGTGCGTGGCGGTGTTATTCGCGGCCGTCACGAGGGTTCTGGCATGGGCTTTCCCACGGCAAACTTGCAGGTTCCCGACGGCATTCAGGTGCCAGCCGATGGCGTGTATGAGGGTCTGGTGCTGGTCGATGACACCGCGTGGCCCGCTGCTGTGAACGTCGGCCTGCCGCCAACGTATGCTGACGATGCGGCATCTGCGCATCTCGAGGCTAATTTAATTGGTTATACGGGCGACCTGTACGGCGCTTCCGTTTCGCTGGCGTTTACGCGCTGGCTGCGTCCCTCGCGTGTGTTCGATTCGCTGGATGAGTTGATCGCGACCGTCGAGGGTAATATCGAGGATATTCGTCACAACTTGGGCGATCAGGGGGTGAGCATTCGTGATTAGCGATGAGGAAAAAGACCAGGTACGCGCTGCGTCTGACCTGGTTGCCATCGTGCAGGAAACGGTCGAGCTCAAGCCTCGCGGCCATGAGTTTTGGGGATGCTGCCCCTTCCATGGCGAGAAGACGCCGTCCTTCCACATTATCCCCGCCACGCAGGTGTGGCATTGCTTTGGTTGCGGCGAGGGTGGCGACGTTTTCACGTATATCATGAAGCGCGAGAACCTGAGCTTTCCCGAGTCAATCCGTTACTTGGCCGATCGCGCGGGTATTGAGCTGCATGACACCGGAGATCGCCGCGAGCGCGGCACCAAGCGTGCCCGCATCTACGATCTGTGCGCCGAGACCGCCCAGTTCTACCACACCATGCTCATGCGCGGTAAGGACGGCCGTCCGCGCGAGTACTTTGCCAGCCGCGGCATGGGCGGCGACGTCTGCCGCCGCTACTGCCTGGGCTTTGCACCGGGCCGTAACGCGCTGGTGTCGCACCTGTCCCAGGCGGGTTTTACCCCGCAGGAGATGATCGACGCCAACGTTGCCGTGAGTCGCGGGCGCGGGCAGCTTGCCGACCGCTTTTACGACCGCGTGATGTTCCCCATCTTTGACGAGCAGGGTCACAACATTGCCTTTGGCGGTCGCATTATGGGCGACGGCCAGCCTAAGTATCTCAACACCGCCGAGACGAGCGTGTTTCATAAAAAGCGAAACCTCTACGGCTTTAATTGGGCCAAGGAGTTTATCGTCGCGCAGGATACCGCCATCGTGGTAGAGGGCTATACCGATTGCATCGCCTGCTGGGAGGCGGGGATTAAAAACGTTGTCGCCACGCTGGGCACCGCCCTCACGGAGCATCACGTCAAGACGCTCACTCGCTTTGCCAAGCGCATCGTGTATATGTTCGACGGCGATGCAGCGGGCCAGAAGGCCGCCCGTCGCGCGATTCAGTTTATCGAGCAGGATTCCATGGACCTGCGCTGCGTGGTGCTCCCCGACGGCAACGACCCCATGGAGTTCATCACCGCACATGGTGGCGAGGCACTGCAGACGCGCATCGACGCTGCCGAGCCGCTTATGGACTTTGTCTACCGTTCGCTGCAGGAGTCGAGTGACATCACCACGCCGGGCGGTCGCGCTAAGGCGCTGGAAGATGCGCTGACGCTTATCTATCCGTTGCGCAACAGCTATATGATCGACACGTACTTTATCCAGATTGCCGATCTGCTGGGTTTGGATCTGGAGACGGTGCGCGCGAGCTCGGGTCGTGTGTTTCGCGATGTCGCCAAGCGCGAGGATGCGGAACGACGTCGTGAGCAGAACTATGAGCGCCAGCGGGCACAGACTGAGCGGTCCGGTAGCGCGGGCGGTCGGGCGTCGGGTTCTCGCGATGCCGGTCGCGGTGCTTGGGCATCGGGCGCCACGCCGGCAGTAGCGGCGCCGGTCGAGGAAGAGCCGTACGACTACGTCCCGCTCGATGCCTACGGTGCCGCGCCCGCGGAGGTCGTCGACGACCTTCCGCCGATCGATGTGCCCGATGGTATGGGCGCTGTGCCTGTGGCTGACGGTTCGGGCGCACCGGCTGCTGCTGCGCCGATGGTTCTTACCGATCTTGAACGCAAGTCCTTGGCAGGGGAGCGCGAGCTGCTGACCATGCTCACGAGCTACCCCGACCTGTTCCGCACGTATGCCGACCGCATCTGCTCCATCGAGTGGGTTGACCCACGTCACGAGTCCATCGCATGGGCTGTTCTGGCAACGCCGCCGGGAACCGATCCTGCAGCCTGCATGGATGCGGCACGCTCAGTGTGTCCCGATGCGGCAGCGCTTGTGAGTGCCGGGCGCATCTCGGCGACGAGCAAGCACCCCACCGAGACGAACATCGTGTTTATGCTTGATACGCTTGAGCTCTACACCATCAAGCGTCGCATGCGTGCCGCACAGGCCAAGCTGCGCCAGGACCGTTCACTCGATGATGAGGCCCGTCGCGCGCTGACCGTGCAGGCCGCGCAGGATTCGCAACGTCAACGCGAACTGCAAAAGTCGATCGGCGGCGTGGCGGACCCGTTCCGTTTGATCGGCCTGGAGGCCGCGGGCACCGAACAAGCCTAGATGTTGTGGTCAACCAGCGTATTCTCGCCTATATCCAGTCTTCTTTTTGGGTATAGACGTCAATGTGTGTGCTAAAGTATTGAGTCCTGTGGACTATGAAGGGAGAATCTGTGCCAAAAAAGACTGAGAGCACGGGTACTGGGCTGGAATCCTACGTTGCAAAGCTCATGGGCAACGGCTCAAACAGGACTTCGGTAACCGAGGACGAGATTCAGGTCGCCCTGAAGGATATCGATGTTTCTGACGAGCAGCTCACCGCGGTGTATTCCGCGCTGCGCAACAGCGGCATCCAGATTATCTCCGCGAGCGGTAACGACGACGCCCCCATGGGTGTCGACGATGGCGATACCGATACCGATACCGATACCGACGATTTCGATGACGACGACGAGCACGATTCCGGCTCGCTCGACGATCACGAGCTCAAGATGGCCCGTCAGGCCGACGCTGAGATGGGTTCTTCCAAGAACAAGAAGAAGCGCACCGTGCGCACGTCCCGTTCACGCTCCCGCGTGCGTGGCATCGATGCCTCCACGGTGATGCTGACCGGCGACCCGGTCCGTATGTACCTCAAGGAGATCGGTAAGGTCGACCTGTTGACCGCCTCCGAAGAGGTCGATCTGGCTATGAAGATCGAGGCCGGTCTCGAGGCTACCGAGAAGCTCGAGGCTGCCGATGCTGGTGAGCTCGAACTCACGCGTGCCGAGATGCGTCGTCTTACGCGCATTGAGAACGTGGGCCTCGAAGCCAAGCAGGCGCTCATCAGCGCAAACCTTCGTCTGGTCGTCTCCATCGCCAAGCGCTATGTCGGTCGCGGCATGCTGTTCCTGGACCTGATTCAGGAGGGCAACCTCGGTCTGATCCGCGCCGTCGAGAAGTTCGACTACCAGAAGGGCTTTAAGTTCTCCACGTACGCCACGTGGTGGATCCGTCAGGCCATTACGCGCGCTATCGCCGACCAGGCCCGTACCATCCGTATTCCCGTGCACATGGTCGAGACTATCAACAAACTCGTCCGCGTGCAGCGTCAGCTCCTTCAGGACCTGGGCCGCGACCCGACCCCCGAAGAGATCGGTGCCGAGATGGACATGAGCGCCGACCGCGTCCGCGAGATCCAGAAGATCTCGCAGGAGCCCGTGTCGCTCGAGACCCCCATCGGCGAGGAAGAGGATTCCCAGCTGGGCGACTTCATCGAGGACTCCCAGGCTATCGTTCCGCCCGATGCGGCCAGCTTCTCTATGCTGCAGGAGCAGCTCACCCAGGTGCTCGATTCGCTTGCCGATCGTGAGCGCAAGGTTATCGAACTGCGCTTTGGCCTTGTCGACGGACATCCCCGCACGCTCGAGGAAGTCGGTCGTGAGTTTGGCGTCACGCGCGAGCGCATCCGCCAGATCGAGTCCAAGACTCTGGCCAAGCTTCGCCACCCGAGCCGTAGCAGTAAGCTGAAGGACTATATCGAGAGCTAGTCAAGCAAGAGGCGCCCTCAAGCACATCCGCTTGGGGGCGCTTTCATGTAGACATTGGGGACGTTCTTGAATGACTGGTCGTTTAAGAACGTCCCCAATGACTGGGTCGGAAAATTTCTTAAAAAAGTTCTTGCCCTGAGCTGATTCGTCCGTATAATAAATTTCGTTGCTTGAGAGCACGCACCTATTCCTCGGTAGCTCAATGGTAGAGCACGCGGCTGTTAACCGCGCTGTTGTAGGTTCGAGTCCTACCCGGGGAGCCAGAATTTTCCAGCCCTTTCCGTTGGGCTTTAAATTCCTCGGTAGCTCAATGGTAGAGCACGCGGCTGTTAACCGCGCTGTTGTAGGTTCGAGTCCTACCCGGGGAGCCAGAATTTTCCAGCCCTTTCCGTTGGGCTTTAAATTCCTCGGTAGCTCAATGGTAGAGCACGCGGCTGTTAACCGCGCTGTTGTAGGTTCGAGTCCTACCCGGGGAGCCAGGTTGTAAAACCCGTCGCTTATGCGGCGGGTTTTTTCATGCCGCGATCGCCGTTCGCGAACGTTACCATATCAACATTTCGTGTCGAGGATGTAATCCCGAGGCCCGCCACCTCAACATGCCGCGGTCGTTGTAGAATATTGCAATGATTGCTCCCACGACATGGTGCCGCGAGCACCAAGAAAAGGAGATTCTTGTGTCTGAGACCATTAACGGCAGCCTGAGCGTCTCGAACGACGTTATTGCCGATATTGCCGGTTATGCCGCGATGACGTGCTATGGCGTTGTCGGTATGGCTGAGCAGCTCCAGGGCGCCGAGAGCGTGCGCCTGCTTGCCGGTCAGCGCCTCCGCAAGGGCGTGCTTGTCTCCGCCGACGAGAACGGCCTTACGGTCGATCTTCACGTCGTGCTCGAGAACGGCGTCAACATGAAGTCCGTCTGCCACAATCTTTCGAGCTCCGTTGCCTTCACTCTGCAGGAGATCGCCCAGATCGATCCCGCCAGCCTTAAGATCGGCATCCACATCGACGCGCTCAAGAGCCGTCTGAACTAGCATCCGAAAACGGAGATTCAAATACCCATGATTGCAAAGACCATTCGCACCTGTTTTCCGATCGCTGCGGCTGCCGTTTCCGACAAGGCCGAGGAGATCAACAAGCTCAACGTCTTCCCCGTACCCGATGGCGATACCGGCACCAACATGTCGCTCACGCTCGCCTCGGTGACCAAGGAGCTTTCTGCTCTTCCTGCCGACGCCGACATGGAAGCCATCGCCGGCGCCATCACCCACGGCTCCCTGATGGGTGCCCGCGGCAACTCCGGCGTCATCACCTCGCAGATTCTGCGCGGTGTGGCCGAGGGCCTCGTCTCTGCCGATGAGCCTATTACGGCTGCCAACATCGCCTTCGCCTTCCGTCGCGCCGTCAAGGTTGCCTTCCAGGCTGTCCGCAAGCCCATCGAGGGCACGATCCTCACGGTCCTGCGCGATGTCTCGACCAAGGCAGACGAGTGCGAGAAGAAGAAGTTCTCGGCCGAGGATGCGCTCGACGCCATCGTCGTCGAGGCATATCAGTCCGTCGCTCGCACGCCCGACCTGCTGCCCGTTCTGAAGGAGAACGGCGTGGTTGACTCCGGCGCCTTCGGCTTTGCTATTTTCCTTGAGAACTTTGTTGCCGCCGCGCTTGGCCGCAGCACCGTTGTCGAGGATTTCTCCGCCACGTTTGATTCTGCTGGCTCTGCCCGCGACGCGGCCCTTGGTCGCGTTGAGATCGAGGCCAACGACGATTGGGAGGGCTCGGAGTTCCGCTACTGCAACGAGTTCCTGTTTAAGGCCGACGCCCCGTTTGACGAGGACGAGTGCCTTAAGTTCCTGGGTTCCATGGGCGACTGTGAGCTACTCGTGGGCGCCTATCCCGACTACAAGATCCATGTGCACTCCAACACCCCCAACCTGGTGCTCGAGCACATGCTGCAGCTTGGTCAGATCTACGAGGTCTTTATCCACAACATGGAGATGGAGGCCCACGACCGTACCGCCAAGATTCACGAGGACCAGGAAAAGGCCGCCGAGCCCGCCAAGGCGCTGGGCTTTGTCGCCGTTGCCGCCGGTTCCGGCGAGGCCGACATCCTCAAGTCCCTTGGCGTCGACGTGATCGTCTCGGGTGGCCAGACCATGAACCCCTCGACTGCAGATCTGCTGGGCGCGGTGGACCAGGTCAACGCGACCTCGGTCATCATTCTGCCCAACAACGGCAACATCCGCATGGCTGCCGAGGCTGCCGCTTCTGCCTGCACGGACAAGAAGGTTGCCGTCGTTCCCACCAAGACCGTCCCACAGGCGTTCTCCGCGCTGTTCGCGGTCCTGCCCGATTCCGAGCTCGAGGACGCCGTCGCCGCCATGGTCGACGCCATCAGCGAGGTCCGCGATGGCGAGGTCACCCGCGCCGTGCGCGACTCCAGCGCCTCCGACGGCTCTCCGATTCACTCCGGTGACGTCATGGGCATCATTGCCGGCTCCATCGATGTGGTCGGCTCCGACGTGAAGCAGGTCACGCTCGATTGTATCAACCGCATGCAGGAGGAAGAGGAAGGCGACGCGCTGACGATTCTGGCCGGCGAGGAGCTGTCCGATGAGGCCTTCCAGGAGATCGTCGACGCTATCGAGGAGGCTCAGCCCGATCTGGAGATTGACGCCCATCGTGGCGAGCAGCCGCTCTATCCCGTGATCTTCTCGATCGAGTAGGCAACTGGCCATGTCCGAGCTGTGCTCCGTGCCGCGCGTCTCGGAGCGCTTTGCCCAGAGCAATGCGCTCGACGAGGATATCGCGCGACTCAAATATGTTTCGGGTAAACGTGAGGAGGCCCTTCGCCGTCTGGGAATTCGGACGGTGGGGGACCTCCTTCTCCATATCCCTCATCGATACCTCGACTTTACCCGTTCTTGGTCCATCGAGATGGCGCCCATCGGTACCGTGTGCACCATCATCGCCACGGTTGACCGTATCGTCCAAAAGCAGCCGCGCCCGCGCATGCAGGTGACTGAGGTCTCACTTGTTGACGAGACGGGTGTGCTACAGGTCGCCTTTTTCCGCCAGCCCTGGATTGCCCAGCAGCTTAAGCAGGGCGACCGCTTGGCCGTGATGGGCAAGGTCGAGTTTGCCTACGGTTTTAAGCAGATGGCCACGCCCCACTTTGAAAAGCTCGAGGACGGGCGCGCCGCAGGCACCATTCTGCCGGTCCATTACGTGAGCGATGGCGTGAGCCAGGCGTGGATGCGCCGCATCGTAAGCGGCGCGCTCGAGGTCGTCGGCAATCCGTTCGATCCGATTCCCGCGCCGCTGCGCGCAAAGCGGAAGCTCATGAGCAATGCCCGCGCGTTGCGTTCGATCCACTTTCCCTCGAGCATGGCTGAGCGCGACATCGCACGCCGGCGTCTTGCCTACGAGGAGTGCCTCTACCTGCAGTTGGCGCTGCGCCTGCGCAACGACGGCGGCCTGGTCGATGTGGTGCCCTATGCCCACACCGCGGGCGAGCACCTGGTTGCGCTCAAGCAGGCCCTGCTGTTTTCGCTGAGCGACGAGCAGGAGGCCGCCTTCCAAGATATCCTGCGCGATATGTGCGATGGCGGGCGCGTGATGAACCGTCTGCTGCTGGGCGATGTCGGTACCGGTAAGACCGCCGTTGCCGCCTGCGCGCTGGCTGTGGCTGCCGATAGCGGCACGCAGGCCTGCGTTATGGCGCCCACGGGCGTGCTGGCGCGCCAATATGCCGATAAGACCGGCTCTCTGCTCTCGCAGGCCGGCATGTCCTGGGCGCTTCTGACGGGTGCCACGCCGGCTGCAGAGCGCGAGCGCATCCATGCACAGCTGGAATCGGGCGAGCTTAACGTGCTTTTTGGCACCCACGCGGTGCTTTCGGATAACGTTGCGTTCAAGCATCTATCGCTTGTTGTCATCGACGAACAGCACCGCTTTGGCGTAGGCCAACGCAACGCACTACGCGCGAAGGGCCCCGGTGCCGATCTGCTCGTTATGACGGCAACGCCCATCCCGCGTACGCTGGCGCTTTCGGTCTACGGCGATCTGGATACGAGCATCATCCGCCATCGGCCCGTCCCTGGCGCTGGCGTGTCGACACGCGTGCTCACCGATTCGAGCCGCGACCTCGCCTATGGCGCCATCCGCGAAGCGCATGAAAAAGGTCAGCAGGCCTACGTGATTTGCCCGCTCGTGGAGCCGAGTGACTCGGCCGATGAGTTGGAGGACGTGCCCGGTATCGCCCGCGACGAGGAGGGCCGCGTGACGGTCCCCGTGCCGCTGCATGATACGGCGACCGAGCTCGACCGCCTGCGTCTGGCGCTGCCGGGTCTCACTATCGAGCGCCTCCACGGCCGCATGCCAGCGGGGGAGAAGGACCAGGTTGTCGATGCCTTCAAGCGTGGCGAGATTGACGTGCTCGTCTCGACTACGGTGGTCGAGGTGGGCGTTGACGTGCCCAACGCCACCGTCATGGTCATCGAGAACGGCGAGCGCTTTGGTTTGGCTGCCCTGCACCAGCTGCGCGGCCGCGTGGGCCGTGGCGGCGTGTCGGGCACGTGCCTGGTCATGACGCACTCCAAGGGCAACGGCGGCGCATCGGCGGCGCAAGATCGTCTGCAATCGCTCGAAAAAACCTCGGATGGCTTTACGCTCGCCCAGATGGACCTGCGCCTGCGCCATGAGGGCGAAATCCTGGGTTATCGCCAGCATGGTGGTGTGACCCTGCGCTTTGTCGACCTGGATGCCGACGAGGAACTGATCGAGTGGGCCCATTTGGACGCGGTCGAGCTCTTGCGGTATGCTTGCACCCTTGACTCCGTGGCGACGCGCCCCCTGCGCGATGCGGTCGCCATGCGATATCGACACATTTTTAAGGAGGTCAGCGGAGGATGAGAATCATCGGCGGCGAATGGCGCGGTCGTAAGATCGAGGAGCCCCGTGGTCGCGATGTCACCCGCCCCACGACTGATCGCGTACGCGAGGCGTGCGCATCTATGGTCATGTCGGCATTCGACTTCGATCTGGACGAGGTCCGTGTGCTGGACGCCTATGGCGGCTCCGGTGCCTTAGGGTTAGAGATGCTCTCTCGTGGGGCTCGCTCGCTCACGACGTTCGAGATCGATCGCAACGCCGCGCGGCTCATTACCAAGAATATCGAGTCGCTCTGCCGTGACCGTGCGCGTTGGCGCGTGGTCACGGGCGACATGCTGGCGAGTGCCTCGCGCGGTCGTGTACCGGGAGGTCCCTTTGATTTGGTCCTGCTCGACCCGCCCTATGCTTTTGGTGCCGAGCCGGTCGAGGAGCTGCTGCAGGACCTGGCCCAGCAGGGTTTGCTTGCACCTGGCGCTTTTGCCCTGTTTGAGCATGCCGCCGCCGATGCGGGCGCGCATCCGGCAGACTTTGAGACTGTACGTGAGAAGCGCTACGGCATTACCTCGGTCGACCTGCTCCGTTGGGTCGGCGATGACGATGGTGAGGGCGATAGCGCCGGCACCGATGCTGACAACAATGATGCCACGACGTTTCAGGAGGACGCCCATGAATGACACCATCAACCGCGTGATCGTCCCGGGCACTTTTGATCCCATCACGTTTGGCCATATCGATGTGATCCGCCGCGCCCGCCGCATCTTTCCTAGCGTGATCGTCGCTGTTGCCGAGTCGCAGGGTAAAAACGGCGTGGGCACCACGTTTATGCTCGATGAGCGCGTGGCGCTGGCCCGCGAGGCGCTCGGTGATATCGACGGCGTCGAGGTCCTGCCCTTTACCGGCCTCTTGGTCGACTTCGCTCGCGAGCAGGGGGCGGGGGCCGTGGTCAAGGGCCTGCGCGCCATGACCGACTTTGAATATGAGCTGCAGCAGGCCGACCTTAACTATCGCCTGGATAGCGAGCTGGAGTCCATCTTTGTCATGAGTGCGCCGCAGTACGGCTATATCTCGAGCTCGGTTGTTCGCCAGATCGCCTCGCTCGGCAGCGATGTATCGACGTTTGTCCCGTCCAACGTGGTCGAAGCGCTCAAACATCGCTTTTCGTGACGTTTCTTATTGCCTGGTGGCATGTGGTAAACTAGCACGATGATATGTTACCTATGAAAGGAGACCGGATGCCGGGCGAGAATTTTCCTGGCGATAGGATCGTCAGCTTGGTCGATGAGCTCGAAGGGCTGATCGAGGAAGCCAAGCCGCCTTTCGGCAAGAACGCTCAGTTCAAGGTCATCGACGCCGACGTGTTCTTCAACATCCTCGACGAGATCCGCATGAGCTATCCCGAGGAGTGGCAGAAGTCCCGCCGTATCCTTAAGGAGCGCGAGGAGCTTATGGCTTCCGCCGCCGCTCAGGCCGATTCCATCATCGCCGACGCTCAGCAGCAGGCCCTCACCATTGCCGGTGAGCAGGAGATCGTCCGCCTTGCGCAGCAGCAGGCCGACGACATCCGCGATCGTGCCCAGCAGTACGAGCGCGAGACGCGTTATGCTGCCGAGGACTACGCAGAGCAGGTCTTTACACACCTGGAGGAGAACCTCAAGAGCCTGACCGGCACCGTTACCCGTTGCCGTCAGCAGCTCAACGAGGGTGCCGCCCAACAGAATGGTCAGTGGTAATGGCTGAGTTCCCGAGCGTTACCGTCGATCTTTCCGAGCAGCTCGAGTTTCCTGGAGATTCGTATCCGCTGACCGGTAAGGTCGATGTCGCCACCTACACGGTGGGCGAGAAGGAGTACCAGCTTCAGGACGGCATCGACTACGACGTTGTCTTTACCAATGCCGGTACCGGTGTCTTGCTCACGGGCATGGTCCGCGCGCACGCCACCGGTGAGTGCGACCGTTGCCTGGAGCCCGCCTCGTTTGATATCGCCGGAGAGATCGAGGAGTTCTACCTCTTTGAGGAGCCCGAGGATCCCGAGGCCTACGAGGACGGCTACGAGCTTCTGGGTGAGGACCGCATCGTCGATCTGGGTGAGCCCATCAATGACGCGGTCGTTATGGACACGCCGTTTGTGGTGCTCTGCAAGCCCGATTGCCGTGGTCTGTGCCCCACATGCGGTTGCAATCTCAACGTCGAGCAATGCGATTGCGCCGCCCAGGCAGAGGCAGAATGGGCCGCTGCCACGGAAAATCCATTTGCAGCATTGAAGAATCTCAAGCTTGATGAGTAAAACTGTGGTAGTATCGCTACTTGCGCGTAATCGCCACACTGGATAGTTCATAAGGAAGGTCACTATGCCCGTACCTAAACAAAAGCAGGGTCGTATCCGCACTCACACCCGTCGTTCCGCCAACATGAAGATCTCGGCTGCGGCTCAGTCCACGTGCCCCCGTTGCGGCGCTGTCAAGCTCCCGCACCACGTGTGCCCCAGCTGCGGTTTCTACAAGGACCGCGAGGTTATCGTTACCGAGTAACGGTATACTCTGGATGCGATGCCGTTCCAAATGGAACCACAATGGCCGGCTCAATGAGTCGGCCATTTTTGTATAAGGAGCTTGTATATGAGTAACGTTCGCGTTTGTGTAGACGTTGTGGGCGGAGACGAGAAACCTCAGGTTGTTCTTGATGGTATCGAGGCTGCGCTTGCCGCCGATTCCGATATCGAGGTCTTGGCAGCTGGCCCCGCCGAAATCGTCAATCCCTTTGCAGCTTCCCATGCACGTGTTGAGGCCCTTGAGGCACCTGACGTTATCGCCATGGATGACGATCCCATTCGCGCCGTGATGACCAAGCGTAAGTCGTCGATCGTGCTTTCTTGCCGCGCCATTAAGAAGGGCAACGCGGATGCGTTCTTCTCCGCCGGCTCGACCGGTGCCATGACCGCCGCTGCCACCGCCTACGTGACGCCGTTTAGGTATCAGGCCGAAGGCAAGAAGCAGCCGGTGCGTCCGTGCCTCACCAATGCGTTGCCCAATCGCGCCGGCGGTCTGACGGTGCTGTGCGACATGGGTGCCAACCCCGATGTGGAGGTCGATGACATGGTGCGTTTTGCTCAGATGGGTAGCGCCTATGCCCGCGTCGTCCTGGGCATCGAGCATCCCCGCGTGGGCCTGCTTGCCAACGGCACCGAGGACGAGAAGGGCTCCAACTTTACCAAGGCCTGCTTCCCGTCCATGAAAGCCGCCGTTCCCGGCTTTGTTGGTAACTGCGAGGGCACCGATCTTACGTCGGGCAATTTTGACGTCGTGGTCGCCGACGGCATGTCGGGCAACATCGCGCTCAAGGCCACCGAGGGCGCTGCCAAGTTTTTGCTGCAGGAACTCAAGGGTGCCTTTATGGCCTCGCTCGGCACCAAGATCGCCGCGCTGCTCATTAAAAAGCAGATGCGCGAGATTAAAGCCAAGCTTTCGGGCGACGCCAAGGGCGGCGCGATTCTTTTGGGCCTGCGCGGCGTGGTCCTGATCGGCCATGGTGCCACCTCGGTCGAGGCTGTTAAAAACGGTACGCTTGCGGCGGCCGAAGCCGTGCGCGCCGGGCTGGTCGAGAATGTCGCCAACTCTATGGACGGTATCGTTTTATAAGAGCGAGTTAGAGTGCTGTTATGTGCTTCGCGGCGCACGTCGTGGGGTAGAATCAGAACCGTGTCTTGGTACCGCCCGGGCGGTACCATTCTTTTGGTATTCATGCACTATGAGAGGAAGCGCTATGGACCGCTCCGAAATCTTCGACAAGATCGCCGAGGTCGCTGCTGACGTTCTGGGCGTCGATGTTGCCGAAATTAGCGATGAGACCACCTTTGACGACCTCGATGCCAACTCGCTCGAGCGCCTGCAGCTGGTTACGGCTATCGAGGACGAGTTCAACCTCGAGATCGATGACGAGACCCTTCTCTCGCTCAACTCTGTCGCCGACGCCGTCGACGCTATCGAAGCTGCCAAGGAGGCCTAAGTCTTGGCTTTATCCGACCGACTTACGCGCGCCCAGGAAATCTTGGGCCACGAGTTCAACAATAAGGTGCTGCTGCGCGCGGCGCTTACGCATCCCTCGGCAGTCGAGGGCCAGCCGGTTTCTGCCAGCTATGAGCGCCTTGAGTTCTTGGGCGATTCCATTTTGGGCGCTGTGGTCGCACGCTCCCTGTTTGAGTCCTATCCGGAGTTTGACGAGGGCAAGCTCACACGCCTGAAGGTGTCGCTTGTCTCGGGCGCTACGCTGTCCGAGGTTTCTCACGAGCTGGGCATCGACGACATCATCATCTTTGGTGCCTCCGAGACCGGTACCGGTGCGCGCGGCCTGCATTCGGCCCTCGAGAACGTCTACGAGTCGCTCGTGGGCGCACTGTACCTGGATGCCGGCTGGGATGCCGCAGCGGAGTTTATCCATCGTACGCTTAAGCCGCATTTGGCTTCCGAGCGTGCCGAGCATCCTGCAAACCCCAAGTCGTTTTTGCAGGAGTGCGTGCAAGCCGACGGTCACGAACCCCCGGCGTATAAGCTCGTTGGCTCCGAGGGCCCGGCGCATGCGCCCACCTTTACCGCCGTGGTTTTGATCGATGGTATTCGCCAGGGTCGCGGCTCCGGCTCCTCAAAGAAGGAAGCCGAGGGAGCCGCCGCGCTCGAAGCGCTCGACCGCATGGGTTACACCACCAACGGCGTGATTCTGAACAAGAAGCACGTGTAAGCGAGGAACCGTGTATCTCAAGTCCCTCACGCTCAAAGGGTTCAAGTCGTTTGCCGACCGCGCCCATATGACGTTTGAGCCGGGCCTGACCGTCATCGTCGGTCCCAACGGCTCGGGAAAATCGAACATCTCTGACTCGATTCTGTGGGTCCTGGGCGAGCAGAGCGCCAAGCAGCTGCGCGGCCAGGCCATGGAGGACGTCATCTTCTCGGGCTCGTCAGCTCGCAAGCCGGTGGGTGTCGCCGAGGTCACGCTGGTGCTCGATAACTTGGACCATATGCTGCCCGTCGATTTTGACGAGGTCGCCATCACCCGTCGCATGTATCGCTCGGGCGAAAGCGAGTACCTCATCAACTCGAGTCCGTGCCGCCTGATGGACATTCAGGACATCCTGCACGATTCGGGCCTGGGCAAGGATACGCATTCCATCATCAGCCAGGGCAAGCTCGACGCCATTTTGCAGAGCCGCCCCGAGGAGCGCCGCGCCCTCATCGAGGAGGCCGCCGGCATCTCCAAGCACAAGCGCCGCAAGGAGCGTGCGCTCAAAAAGATTAAGTCAATGGACGAGCACCTGACGCGTGCCCGCGACATCAATAAGGAAATCGCCCGTCAGCTGCGACCGCTGGAGCGTCAGGTCGATCGTGCGCGCAAGTACAAAGAGCTGTCCTCGCGCGCGAACGAGCTTACGCAGATGCTAGCCGTCGACGAGCTGCGTTCGCTGCAGTCGCAGTGGAACGACCTGGAGAGTCGCTCCAAGGAGGGCGCGGCCGAGCTGGAGCTTGCGCAGTACCGCATGGGCGAAAAGGAGCGCGAGCTCGAGAAGTTCCAGGTTATGCTTGAGGAAAAGGGCCTGTTTGTGGGCGACCTGGGCGAGCAACGCCGTCATATGCAAGATGTGGTCGGCCGCATTAACTCCGACATGCGCCTGCTCGAGGAAAAGGGCCACAACATGGTGTCGCGCCTGTCTGACATGCGCGGGCAGATTTCGAGCTCCGAGCATCAGCGTCGTCGCGTGGTCGAGGAGCTCGAGGACGCGCGTGCGCAGCTTGAGGAAGTGACCGGTGCGCACATGCAGGCCCAGGAGGACGTTGACGCCGCTGGTCCTGCCGCCGCTGAGCTCCACGAGCGGCGCGTGGTGCTCGACAATCAGATTTCGCAGCTTACGCGAGAGCAACGCGACGTGCAGCGCGTGGCCGATAACGCCGCGCTCGAGCTCGCCAAGGTGAAGGACTCGCTGAGCAATGCCGAGGTCGAGGACAACATGTATGCCTCGCGTCTGGAGCAGATCGACGAGCAGCTCGAGGAGGTCATGGCCTCGCTCGAGAGCCGTCGCGACCGCGCCGAGGAGCTTGAGGGTGCTCTTGAGGAAGCGCGCCAGGCCCAGGTCGATACGCGTGAGGCCACCGAGGTCGCCCGTGCGGCGCTGAAGGACTTGCGTGCCCGCGAGAGCGAGGCGCGCAACAAGTTATCCGAGGTGCGCTCGGAGCTTGCCAGCCAAAAGAAGTTTGATGCCCGCATGGCCGACAGCTCGCCGCTCGTGAGCCGTCTGGTGGGTGCGTTGGGCGACGATGTCTCGGGTCGTCTGGGCGACGTGCTCGAGGCCCCGCGCGAGCTTGAGGGTCTGGTTGAGCAATTGCTCGCCGGCGATATCGATGCGCTGCTGTTTGATGACGCCGCCACGCTTGAGCGTGCCGGTCGTGCGGCTCTGGACCAGAAGAAGGCCTCGGGCGAGGCACTGCTGGTGGCGCGCGGCGTGAGCGGCTCTACCGCCGCTGAGGGCGCCTCCGGTACCCGTCTGGTTGATCGTCTGTCCGTGCGCGCAGGCTACGGTCCCGTCGTCGAGGCGCTGCTCGGCGGCTATTACGTCGTTGACGATCTTGCTGCCGCGCTGTCGGCGCCGGTCGTTGAAGGCGTGACTTACGTGACCCCCGATGGCGCCCGCGTCGCCTGCGGCGGCCTGGTGCGCGTGGGGCTTGATGCCGGCGAGGCTTTGGGTGCCTTGGAGCGCAAGCGCCGCATCCGTGAGCTCGAGGGCCTGGAACCCGATCTGGCTGCCATCTTTGAGCATGCTTCGGACCAAGTCGTTGAGGCCAACGCTGCCGTCGAGGAGGCCCGTGCCGCCGAGGGCGATGCCGCCGGTGAGATCGCCCGTCTTGAGGGCGAGCGCCGCTCGCTGCTCTCCGAGATCGGCCGCCTGGAGCAAAGCGCCAACAATGCCGAGGTCGAGCGCGTGCGCATCTCCAAGCGCCGCGAGCAGGCTGCCGAGGCCGTTCGTGCCGCGCGCCCGCGCGTTGACGAGCTCACCCGTTCGCGTGACGAGGCGCGTGCACAGGCAAGCGACCTAGGTCTCCAGATTGCCGAGGCCAACGATGAGCTCGATCGCGTTCGCCGTGACGATTCCGAGGCCGCCGGTAAGCTCGCCGATGCCAAGGTGCGCCTGGCCCAGACGAGCGAGCGCCTGCGTTCGCTGAAGGGCCGCGTGCCCGACCTTGAGCATCGTCTTGAGGGCATCGACCGTCGTATCCGCGGAACACGCCAGGCTTCGCGCTCGCTCGAGCTGCTGCGCCTGCGCGTCGACCCCATGCACGAACGCTATTCTGCCCTGTTGGAACGCGCGTCGGATTGGGCAGCGCGCCTGCGTGACCAGGCCTCTCTGGAGGAGGCGGACTCCGCTTCGCTCAAGAAGACCATCGAGGATGCCAAGGCAGAGGTTGCCCGCGCTAAGGAGCGAGTCGATACCGCCTCCGCCGCGCAAAACGAGTTCAAGGTCGCGCGTGGCAAGCTCGAGGTGCAGGTAGAGGCCGCCATTAAGGCCATTACCGCCGATGGCACCACGGTACTCGAGGAAGCGCTCATGCTTCCGGCGCCCACGGACCGCGATGCCGCCGAGCGCGAACTCAACCAGCTTGTGCGCCAGATCAACAACCTTGGTCCCGTTAACCAAGTTGCCATGGAGGAGTACGAGCAGCTCAAGCGTCGCGCCGACTACATCGAGGAGCAGCTGGCCGATCTGGAGAGCGCGCGCAAGGCGCTCACCAAGATCACGGTGGCCATTGATCGCAAGATGCGCAAAGCCTTCCTGGTGACGTTTGAGAAGGTCGACGCGAACTTCCGCGAGATCTTCGCTATGCTCTTCCCGGGCGGCCAGGCTCATCTGGAGATGACCGATCCCGAGCATCCTGCCGAGACGGGTATCGAGGTCGTGGCGCAGCCGCGCGGCAAGCGCATCACCAAGATGATGCTCATGTCGGGCGGCGAGAAGAGTCTGACGGCGCTCGCCCTGCTCTTTGCCGTGTATCGCACGCGCACGGTGCCGTTCTATGTGCTGGACGAGGTCGAGGCGGCGCTCGATGACGCCAACCTGTCCAAGCTCATCGGCGCGCTCGATGTGTTGCGTTCCGATACGCAGCTCTTGGTTATCTCGCATCAGCGCCGTACTATGGAGGACGCTGACGTCCTCTATGGCGTCTCGATGCAAGCCGACGGCGTCAGTCGCGTCGTCTCTCAAAAACTCGATCGCGAAACCGGAAAGGTCGTGAATGCATAATGGGATTCTTCGATGCTCTCTCGCGCGGACTTGAGCGCAGCCGCGAGGCCCTCAACGAGGTCTTCTACTTTGGCGGCGAGGTCGACGAGGATTTTTGGGAGGACCTGGAGGACACCCTCGTCATGGGTGACATGGGCGCCGAGGTCGCTATCAAGGTCTCCGATGACCTGCGCGATGCCGCGGCCAAGAAGAACCTCAAGACCGCTCCGCAGCTTCGCCGTGCCCTGGCCGAGCAGCTTGAGCAGCACTTTGTGCCCATCGAACGAGATCCGTTCTCCGATACGCCGAGTTGCGTGCTGTTTGTGGGCATTAACGGTGCCGGCAAGACCACGACGGTCGGTAAGATCGCGAGCGCCATGGCTGCCCGCGGCAAGAACGTGGTGATCGGTTCGGCCGACACCTTCCGCGCCGCCGCCATCGAGCAGCTCGATGTGTGGGGGCAGCGTGCCGGCGTACCGGTTATCAAGCGTGACCGCGGCTCCGATCCGGCGAGCGTGTGCTATGACGTGCTCGACGAGGCCGATAAGCGCGGCAGCGACCTGGTGCTCATCGATACCGCCGGCCGTCTGCACACGAGCCCTGAGCTCATGCGCGAGCTTGCCAAGGTGGTCAATGTGACCCGTAAGCGCGCCGCCAATATGGCCGCCGGTCCCATGCCGGTTTCGGTCGTGCTTGTGATCGACGCCGCGACGGGCCAAAACGGTCTGAACCAGGCGCTCGAGTTTAACGAGGCGCTGGGCCTGGACGGTATTATCATGACTAAGCTCGACGGCACGGCTAAGGGCGGTATCGCCATGGCCGTGGCCGAGAAACTCAAGCTTCCGATCCTGCGCGTGGGCGTGGGCGAGCAGGTCGATGATCTGCAGGAGTTCAATGCCAAAGATTTCTGCCGCGCCCTGGTGGGCGAGTCCAATTAAGGAGTGACTAGTGTTTGATTCCCTGAGCGATCGCCTCAACGACACATTTGACCGCCTGCGCGGCAAGGGCAAGCTGACCGAGGCCGATATTACTTCGGCCATGCGCGATATTCGCATGGCGCTGCTCGAGGCCGACGTCAACTTTAAGGTCGTCAAGGAGTTCGTCGCCAAGACCAAGGAGCGCTGCATGACCGCCGAGGTCATGGAGTCGCTGTCGCCGGCGCAAAACGTCGTCAAGATCGTGCTCGACGAGCTCACCGAGATGCTTGGCTCAACCGAGAGCAAGCTCGTCTTTAGCAATCGCATTCCCAATGTCATCATGCTCGTGGGCCTGCAGGGCTCCGGTAAGACCACGGCGGCCGTAAAGCTGGCCTACCTGCTCAAGAAGCAGGGCCGCTCGCCGTTGCTCGCCGCGTGCGACGTCTACCGTCCCGCTGCTGCCGACCAGCTGGCCACGCTCGGTGGCGAGATCGGCGTACCGGTCTTCCGCGGCGACGGTGCGCACCCGGTCGATATCGCCAAGGGCGCCATCCAGGAGGCCGTCGACCACCTGCGCGACGTGGTCATCGTCGATACCGCCGGTCGTTTGCAGATCGACGAGCAGATGATGCAGGAGGCCGTGGACATCAAGAAGGCCGTCAAGCCCGATCAGGTGCTGATGGTCGTCGATGCCATGACCGGCCAGGATATTGTCAACGTCGTCTCGACCTTCGCTGAGCGCACCGACTTTGACGGCGTGATCATCTCCAAGCTCGACGGCGACGCCCGTGGCGGCGGCGCGCTTTCCGTGCGCCAGGTGACCGGCAAGCCCATCAAGTTTGTGAGCATGGGCGAGAAGCCCGATTCGCTGGAGCCGTTCTACCCCGATCGTATGGCCAAGCGCATTCTGGGTATGGGCGACGTTGTCGGCATTATCGAGAAGGCCCAGGAGGCCGCCGATGCCGAGCAGCTCGAGGCCGCCGAGCGCATGCTGCGCGAGGGCTTTACTATGAACGACATGCTCGACCAGATGAAAGCCGTCAAGAAGATGGGCGGCATGAAGGGCATTCTGGGCATGCTCCCCGGTGGCCAGCGTGCGCTTAACCAGATGGGTGGCAACCTGGACGAAGGTATCTTCGACAAGAACGAGGCCATCATCATGTCGATGACCAAGGAGGAGCGCCTTCGCCCCTCCATCATCAACGGCCAGCGCCGTGCCCGCATTGCCAAGGGCGCCGGCGTGACCCCCACCGAGGTCAATAGCCTTATGAAGCAGTGGGGTGAGATGAATAAGATGATGGGCCGCATGCGCACGATGGCCAATCAGGCGCAGGCCGGCGGCAAGAAGGGCAAAAAGGGCAAGAAGATGCGCATGCCCAATATTCCCGGTCTGGATGCCATGGGCCTGGGCGGCATGGGTGGCCTGGGAACGGGCGGCCCCAAGTCCGATATGGACCTGCTGCGCCAGATGGAAGCGCAGATGCGCAACAAGAAGTAACGACTAGTTGAGTCGTGTATGGCGAAGGCCGCCTGGATGGTATTCCAGGCGGCCTTCGCCGTTTGTTCGCTGGTTGTCGCACGCGTGGAAGCGCGTTCTCGACGAGGTGCTTGCCGCTAGTGGCAGCCGCAGCCTTCGTGCCCGTCATGGTCGTGGTGACCGTGGCAGCCGCAGGACTCGCCATGCTCGTGGATGTGCTCGTGATCATGTCCATGGCAGTCGCAGGTGGCCTCGCCGTTCTGTGCGAGCGTGCCGGCAATGAGGGCCTCGACGCAGGCATCGCAGCTGCCCTGGGCGCCCGCATAGACCGTGATGCCGGCTTGGGCAAGCGCGTTGATAGCGCCGCCGCCGATACCGCCGCAAATGAGCGTGTCAACGCCACCGTTGGCAAGCAGGCCCGCCAAGGCGCCGTGGCCGGTGCCGCCGGTGCCTACGACCTGCTCGTTGAGCACCTTGCCATCCTGGATGTCGTAGATCTTGAACTGCTCGCTGCGGCCAAAGTGCATAAAGATGTTGCCGTTGTCGTGCGTCGTTGCCACCCTCATGGTGCCGACCTCCTTTGCTGGCCATGCGGCCGTCGTCGAGGCGATGGGGGAGTACGCGATATTGCCGCCCGCGATGACGAGCGCTCGTCCGTTGACCAGCGCATCGGCCACCTTGCGATGCGCGCGGCTGCAAATGGCCGCCACCGTTGCACGGGCGATGCCCATCTGCTGGGCGACGGCCTCCTGATTGAGGCCCTCCAGATCGCACAGGCGCAGTACTTCGAGCTCATCGACCGTCATATCGATAGCGTCTCCGCTGGCAAGGCCATCGGGGTTAAAGCCGCGATATTCGGGGATGATCCCAACGCGGCGCAGTTTTTCGCGTCTTCCAGCCATACACTCTCCAAATCTGACATATGTCAACAATAGAATAGCGAACGTGCGGATTTGCGCAAGGAATTTCTGGCATATGTCAGAAAATGAGGGCTTATGTTTGGGCTGTGGGGCCGCGTGCGCCTGGGCTACAATAAATCTCGCTTATAGGCGACTGACAGGAGGGTCAATGAGCAAAGCTGATCAGCAGTTTGTAACCATGTGCCGCGATATCTTGGACCATGGCACCACCACCGAGGGCCAAAAGGTCCGTCCGGTGTGGGAGGACGGCACCCCTGCCTATACCATTAAAAACTTTGGTGTCACGGCGCGCTATGATCTGCGCGAGGAGTTCCCCGCGCTCACCCTGCGTCGTACAGCGCTTAAGTCTGCCATGGACGAGATTCTGTGGATCTATCAAAAGAAGTCCAATAACGTGCATGATCTCAACAGCCATATCTGGGATGAGTGGGCCGATGAGACCGGTTCCATCGGTAAAGCCTACGGCTATCAGATTGGTCAGAAGAGCCATTACGCCGAGGGCGACTTCGACCAGATGGACCGTGTGCTGTACGACCTTAAGCACACGCCGTATAGTCGTCGCATTATGACCAATACGTACGTGTTTAGCGATCTGTCCGAGATGCACCTTTATCCGTGCGCCTATAGCGTGACCTATAACGTGACGCAGCGTCCTCAGGACGACAAGCCGACGCTCAACATGATTCTCAACCAGCGCAGCCAGGACATTTTGGCCGCGAACAACTGGAACGTGTGCCAGTACGCCATTTTGCTGATGATGGTCGCGCAGTCGGTCGATATGATTCCCGGTGAGCTGCTGCACGTGATCGCCGACGCCCATATCTATGATCGTCATGTCGATATCGTCCGCGAGCTTATCGAGCGTCCGCAGTTTGCGGCACCCAAGGTAACGCTCAACCCCGATGTGCATGACTTCTATGCGTTTACGACCGATGACCTGATCGTCGAGGGCTATGAGCACGGCCCTCAGGTCAAGAACATCCCCATTGCGGTGTAGGTGACGCGCATGACGTGTAAGCTTTCTGCCATCGTCGCCGTGTGTGACGACTGGGGTATTGGCTGCGAGGGCGACATGGTGGTGTCCAATCGCGCCGATATGCGCCATTTTGTGGCCTGCACCAAGGGCTGCCCGGTTATCATGGGACGCAAGACGCTGCTGAGTTTTCCCGGCGGGCGTCCTCTCAAGAACCGCCGCAATATCGTGCTTACGCGCGATATGGGCTTTACCCGCGAGGGCGTCGACGTGGTGCATAGCGTTGACGAAGCGCTCTCTGCGGTTGCCGATGAGCTCGTTGCCTGGGTGATCGGTGGCGGCGATGTCTATCGGCAGTTTTTGCCGTACTGCGTGGAGGCCGAGGTCACTCATGACCACTGCGTCCATCCCGTGGACACGTACTTTCCCGACTTGGACGCCGATCCCGCGTGGGAGATTGCGCAGCGTAGCGAGGTCGCGACGATTGCCGCCGGTGAGGGTGACGAGGGCGTCGATTATGAGTTCGTGACGTATCATCGCGTTGAGGCGTAAATCGTCTGGCGTGAACGGTATCATCGGGTTGATTGAATGCATGGGGCGGCGCTTAGCGTCGCCTCGTTTGGTATAGATGTGCTGTAAAGAAGGGTGCGGGCTGGCTGCTATGACTGATGCCGTTGAGGTTCTGCGAATTGATTCGCTCGATGACGAGCGGCTCGATGCCTATGTGCGACTGACCGAGCGTGAGCTTCGCTGCGTGCTGGAGCCGCAGAAGGGCATTTTTATCGCTGAGAGTGCCAAGGTCATCGAGCGTGCGGTTCGCGCCGGATATGAGCCGGTGAGCTTTCTTTTGGGCGAGCGCTGGCTCGACCAGATGATGCCGCTGTTTGACCAGCTTGTCGTGCGCGAGGGAGCGGGTCCGGTTCCCGTGTTCGTGGCCTCCATGGAGCTCATGGAGCAGTTGACGGGCTTTAACGTGACGCGTGGTGCGCTCGCGGCGTTCCGTCGCCCGCGTCAGATTCCGGTTGATGAGTTCCTGGGCGGTGTCGTCGAGGCGGCGGGGGATCGTCCGGTGCGTGTGTGCGTGCTTGAGGGTATTGTCGATCACACCAATGTTGGCGCTATTTTCCGCTCGGCTGCCGCATTGAACGTTGACGGTATTTTGGTCAGCCCGACGTGCTGCGACCCGCTGTACCGTCGCTCGGCCCGCGTGAGCATGGGCACCGTGTTTCAGGTGCCGTGGACGCGCATTGGCAGCGAGGCTCGTGTGTGGCCGCATGATGGTCTGAGCGCGTTGCACGATGCCGGTTTTTCGTGTGCCGCTATGGCGTTGACGGACGATTCCGTATCGCTGGACGATCCCGTGCTGCAGGAGATTGACCGCTTGGCAATCTTTATGGGTACCGAGGGTGCCGGCTTGGGCGCCAAGACCATTGCCGGCTGTGACCACGCGGTGCGCATTCCGATGGCGCACGGGGTCGATTCGCTTAACGTGGCCGCGGCGAGCGCCGTCGCCTTTTGGCAGCTGTGCCCGCACGTGAGCAATGAGTATCACTACCAGCCGGGTTTGTATCACTAGGCAGATATTTCGCACCTGGCTCTGATTCGGGGTGTTTCGGTCGACGCCAGTCGGTGCTAAGCTGATATTGGCTTTGGTCTTAAATTGCCGTTTTGCTGTTTGACGTATGCGTGTGGGGAGGGCGTGTGGCTAAGAAATCTACGGCGATCGATGTAACGCAAGGTGTCATTTGGCAGCAATTGCTGTCGCTGTGCGTTCCCATCTTTTTTAGTTCGTTTTTTCAGCAGGCCTACACGCTTATCGGTACGTATATCGTCGGCCAGTTTGGCGGCAAGCTCGCGCTGGGTGGCATTCAAGCCACGATGGTGCTCACCGAGCTCTGCATTGGCTTTTGCGTTGGCGTCGGCGCCGGCTGCGCGGTCATTACCGGTCAGTATTTTGGCCAGCACGATGATGAACGACTGAGTCGTTCGGTTCACACGGCCATGACGCTCGCGCTGGTGGGCGGTATCGCTTTCTCGATTCTTGGCATAGTGTTCGTTGAGCCCATGCTGGTGCTTATGAACACGCCGCATGAACTATTGGCCGAGGGTGTGGCCTATGCTCGCTGTTATTTTGCCGCGATGGTTGCGGCACTGCTGCTGAATATGGGAACCGCACTGCTGCGTGCCGTGGGCGACACGCGCGGGCCCGCCGTGATCATTGCCTCTGGCTGCCTTGTTAACGTGGTGCTGGATATCATCTTTGTCGCTGTGTTGCATATGGAGGCGCTGGGCTGCGGCATCGCAGTGGCTCTGACCATTTGCTCCAATGCAACGATGATCGTGTTGCGCATGATGCGCGCTCCGGGTGCATGGCGTCTTTCGCTGTCTAAGCTCGGCATCGATCGCGGTATTTGCAAGAGTATGATCTCGTGTGGTCTGCCACTCGGTTTTCAATCGGCTGCCTATTCGATCTCGAACGTGCTGATCCAGGTGTCGGTTAATTCGTTTGGCGCCGATGTCACAACTGCTTGGGGTCTATCTGGGCGCCTGGATGGCATTATCTGGATGGTGACCGAGGCGCTCGGCGTATCGATCACCACGTTCTCGGCGCAGAATTTTGGCGCGCGCAATTACGAGCGCATGCGCAAGGGATATCACACGTCGCTCGTGCTTTCGTTTATGCTCATTGGTGGCCTGTCTGCCGTGCTCCTGGTGTTCTCGGGTCCTCTGTCTCGTTTGTTTGTCGACGATGCTTTGATTTCGGCGTACACCACGACGATTCTTCATTTCATCGCGCCGTTCTACGCGATCTTCTCGATTATCGAGAACGCGTCGGGCTCCATTCGCGGCGCGGGCGTGAGTCTGCAGCCTATGATGCTCACCATCTTTGGCACCGTTGTCTTGAGGGTGATCTGGGTGTTTGCGATCATGCCCTTCGATCCGTCGCTTGAACATCTACTGCTGGTCTACCCCGTAACCTGGCTCATTACGGCCACGATGTTCACCATCTACCACCACAGCGGCAACTGGCTAGGCCGCGCCACCGCCTAGCTCATCCGTCGGATACCCCTGATAAGTTGCGGTGAAATAGTTCCTGAAAAGCCCTTGCGGACCGTCAAACAAGTACTATTCCACCGCAACTTCCTTATGAGCTGTAGGTGCTGGCGGAAAACGAATCAATTAGTATTCGATGCCTTGGCGGGCTAGGAGACCTTCATCGAAGTAGTGTTTGACGGGGCGCATTTCGGTTACTAGGTCGGCAAGGTCGGCGAGGGGTAGCAAGCCGCGGCCGGTGAGCACGAGCTCCGTGGTGGCGGGCTTTATCGCGATCAGCGCTTCGACATCCTCGCGTGTCACGAAGCCGCGGCGCATGGCCTCGCCGAGTTCGTCCAAAATCAGAACGTCGACCTGTGATATCTGCTCGCATGCGAGCTCCATGATCTGTGCGGCGCAAGCCTCGGGCGTGTCGCGGTCAGCTTGTACGATGCGCAGCCCCAGGCGCGGCGCGGCATCGTGTTCGGCGCAGTGCAGTTTCTTGGCAAACTGCAGCCTAAGAACGTCGAGCCCGTAGCCCGTCGCGCGCAGCGCGAGCCCCAGCGCAGCCGTCGTCTTGCCCTTGCCGTCGCCTGTATAGATTTGAACCTTGCCGACTTACAGTGATGCCATCTCTGTCCTTTCGTGCCCGGCGTCGGTTTATCGTCGCTTGGGTTGGGTATTCTAGAAAGCATTATCAACCCCAGTAGATGGAGTTCAAGCAGATGGAGATGGATGACAACAAGCGTAGACGGAATATGATCCTCTACGTGCTCATCGCCTTCGTCGTCTACCTCGTGCTCTCGACCGTTCTGTTCCCCAACATCGGTCACACGCAGCAGATTACGAAGACCGATTACTCGACGTTTGTCAAAGCGCTCGATAAGAAGAGTGTCGACAAGGTCGAGTACAACACGGACGATTACTCGATTTATTACACCAAGAAGGGCGAGGACGAGAACATCGCCTATAAGACGACCGGTGTGCCGAACGATGCGGGCTTTACCGATCGCGTGCTTGAGTCTGGCGCTTCGCTGGAGTCGGTCGTTCCCGATAAGAACTCGGGTTTGATGACCTACTACCTGCTCACACTCATTCTTCCCATGGCGATTTTCTTCCTCATCGGTTGGTGGCTCAACCGCCGCATGAAGAAGGCTATGGGCGATGATGGCCCGTCGATGAACTTTGGCGGCGGCGGTTTTGGCGGCGGCGGACTGGGTAAGTCCGGCGCGCGCGTGATCGCCTCCAAGGACGTGGGCGTGACCTTTAAGGACGTCGCCGGCCAGGAAGAGGCCAAGGAGTCTCTCAAGGAGGTCGTCGACTTTCTGGAGAAGCCACAGCGCTACGAGGAGATCGGCGCCAAGCTGCCGCGCGGTGCTCTCCTTGTTGGCCCTCCGGGTACCGGTAAGACCCTGCTTGCCAAGGCTGTTGCCGGCGAGGCCGGTGTTCCGTTCTTTAGCATTTCGGGCTCTGAGTTCGTTGAGATGTTTGTTGGTCGCGGCGCTGCAAAGGTTCGTGACCTGTTTAAGCAGGCCAAGGAAAAGGCCCCGTGTATCGTCTTTATCGATGAGATCGATACCATCGGTAAGAAGCGCGATGGCGGCGGCTTTAGCGGCAACGACGAGCGCGAGCAGACGCTCAATCAGTTGCTGACCGAGATGGATGGCTTCGATAACCACAAGGGTATCGTTGTCCTTGCCGCAACCAACCGTCCCGACAGTCTCGATCCCGCTCTACTGCGCCCCGGTCGTTTTGACCGCCGCATCCCCGTTGAGCTGCCCGATCTGACCGGCCGCAAGAACATCCTCGAGCTGCATGCCAAGAGCGTGAAGACCGAGCCGCCGATCGACCTGACCGCGATTGCCCGCGCCACGCCCGGTGCCTCGGGCGCCGACCTGGCCAATATCATCAACGAGGGCGCCCTGCGCGCCGTTCGCGAGGGTCGCAAGCGTGCAACCCAGGACGACTTCGAGGAGTCGGTGGAGGTCGTCATTGCCGGTCAACAGCGTAAGTCCACGGTGCTGTCCGACCACGAGAAGCAGGTCGTTTCTTATCACGAGATCGGCCATGCCATCGTCGCCGCCCGCCAGAAGGGCTCTGCGCCGGTCACGAAGATCACCATCGTGCCGCGCACGAGCGGTGCTCTTGGTTATACCATGCAGGTCGAGGAGGACGAGCGCTTCCTGACGACGCGCCAGGAGGTCTTGGACAAGCTCGCTGTCTATTGCGGTGGCCGCGCAGCCGAGGAGCTCATCTTTGGTGAGATGACGACCGGCGCCGCCAACGATATCGAGCAGGCCACCAAGCTCGCCCGTAATATGGTGACGCGCTTTGGTATGTCCGACGAGTTTGGCATGATGGCGCTCGGTACCGTGCAGAACGCGTATCTCAATCAGGACACGTCGCTCACCTGCGCCCCCGGTACGGCCGAGCGCGTGGACGCGATTGTCGCCAAGCTGATCGAGGATGCGCACGACCGCGCTTTGCAGATTCTGAAGGAGAACAAGTTTAAGCTCCACGAGCTGGCTCGTTATCTGTATAAGAAGGAGACCATCACGGGCGAGGAGTTCATGAACCTCCTCACGCGCGAGAATCCGCTGATGCCCAAGCAACAGTAATACTAGTTGCGCAGTGTCAATCGCCCCATTTGAGTGTCCATCTCAAATGGGGCGTTTTGCGTGGGGAGTGTTGTATATGAAGATCGTGGTGAGCGCCTGTTTAATGGGCGAGAGCTGCAAGTATAACGGGCTCGACAACTATCATCGAGAGCTGATCGAGGCTTGCGAGCGCACGGGGACCGAGGTCCTCTTGGTGTGCCCTGAGGTCTTTGGCGGCCTGCCCACGCCGCGCAAGCCGTCCGAGATTGTGAACGGCGAGGTCCGTACCTGCGGGGGTACCTCGGTCGATCGCGAGTTTCGCCTGGGTGCCCAACGCGCGCTCAATATGTGCGAGCAGGCGGGTGGGCCGTCCGAGATTTCCGCGTGCATTTTGCAGGATCGTAGTCCGTCGTGCGGCGTGGGCCATATCTACGACGGATCCTTCAGCGGCACGCTCACAACGGGTAACGGTGTCTTCGTTGACCTGCTCCTGCGCCACGGCTACCGCGTGATCCCGGCAAGCGAATTCGACTCGAGCATGTTACAGCAATAAAAAACCGCCACAAAGGTACTGTCCCCTTTGTGGCGGTTTTGGTCGGTTAGGCCAGGATAGAGTGGCCGTAGGCGTTGGCGGCCTTGATGGCGGCGGCGAATTTTTCGTCGGTGAAGGGCTCCGGGTTGCCTTGCTTCCACTCGTTGGTGGCGTGCGCGTGCTCGCACAGGGCAGGGATATCGGTCTCGGAAAGCCCGACCTGCTCAAGCGTTACGGGCAGCCCCATCTGCTTGTTGAAGTCAGCATAGCGCTTAAGGTTCTCGGTGTCGCCCGTGTAGGCGAACAACACCAGCACGCCCAGGCTTACGACTTCGCCGTGCAGGTAGGTGCCCTCACGCGGAATGCTGCAGGTGGCGTTGTAGAACGCGTGCGCCACGCTCGAGTTGTAGTAGTAATCGTTCTGGTTTGTCAGGTTCGAGACATAGCCCGTGTTGACCACGATGTCGAGCGCGATCTGCTTGACGGCCTCGCTCGACAGATTCTGACGAACGTCCTCAAGACCCTGAACACCATAGGTAAACAGCGGCTCGGAACAGGTGTGGGCAAGAGCCAGGCCAAGGCCGGCGGTGTGCTCCAGGTCGCCGGCGCTCGTGGCGTACTCGACTTCGGGCTGCTTGGACAGGGCGTCGCCCACGCCGGCCCAGAAGTACTCCGCCGGAGCCTCGGCGATGATCTTGGGATTGATGAAGATGTGCGCCGGTCGGTTGGGGTACGAATAGCCCTCGAGCGATCCATCGTCGTTGTAGACGACGGCAATGGCGGTCGCGGCGGAACAGTTAGAGCAAATCGTCGGCACCGTAAAGACAATCTTCTTGAGCTCGATTGCCGCTGTCTTGACGGTGTCGAGTGCCTTGCCGCCGCCACAGGCGATAAGCACGTCTGCCTGCTGGCAAGCGGGGGAGTTCACGACCTTGGCGATATTGGCGCGCGTACTGTTGGTGCCGTAGACGCGCGTCTCCAGAATCTCGACGTCGGTACCTTCAAGCGCCGCCTCGATGCCCGGCAGCGCCGCAGCTAGGGCTCGCTTGCCACCAATGATGGCGACTTTCTTCGCGCCGTACTCCGCCAGTGCGGCGGGCAGCTCGGTAAAGCAATCCTCGCCGACGGTGTAGTCGCTCATTCCGATTGTGCGCATGGCAGCCTTCTTTCGTTAGTTAAAGTGCTTTCAGGTATTTTGCTCCTAGAGAAGGCTAACGACCACGAGAAATTTCGAACGTATAAAACCAGTGTTGAGGGTTTTTCGCCGGCGCGGAACGTGCTAGCATACTCCGCATAAGCGTTGATGGGGACGAGTAGTCGGCCGTCCGCATGCCACAGAGAGCGGGGAGCGCTGAGAGCCCGTGCATGCGACCGATGAAAATCACCCCGGAGCTGCGGTCCCAACGGACGTGCCGCACAGGCACGTCTTAGTAGATATCGCCGAGATGGTCGTCGATACAGGCCAGCCGAGTAACGGATGCGAGCGCGCGAATACGCGGGCGAGGGCATCTAAGCTGGGTGGTTAAGCGAAGAGCTTTTTCGGGCGTACAGCTCGTTTTGTGGCGCTTCGTCCCAGCTTGTAGGGACGGGCGCTTTTTTGGTGCCCAACGGGCGTGCGCGCCCACGACATGAAAGGGGTACCGTGGCAAACGAGTACAAGCAGACGATGAATCTGCCCAAGACCGGTTTTCCCATGCGTGCCGGTCTTTCCAAGTCCGAGCCCAAGCGACTCAAGGACTGGCAGGACAACAAGGTCTACGAGCAGGTTCTGAAGAAGAACGAGGGTCACAAGAAGTTCGTGCTGCACGACGGCCCTCCGTACGCCAACGGCCCGATCCACATCGGCCACGCCATGAACAAGATCTCCAAGGACATGATCAACCGCTACTGGATGATGCAGGGCTATGAGGTTCCCTATGTCCCCGGTTGGGACTGCCACGGCCAGCCGATCGAGCACAAGGTCGAGGAGAAGCTCGGCACCGAGAAGTTCAACCAGACTTCCACGGCCAAGATTCGTGAGCTCTGCAACGAGTTCGCAGTCGAGAACATCGAGCTGCAGAAGGCCGGCTTCCGTCGTCTGGGCGTGCTCGGCGACTGGGACAACCCCTATCTGACGCTCTATCACCAGCACGACGCCGCCGACATCGAGGTCTTCAAGGCCATGTTCGATAAGGGCATGATCTATCGCGGTCACAAGCCGGTTCACTGGTGCAAGCACTGTCACACCGCGCTGGCCGAGGCCGAGATCGAGTACTCCGACGAGACGAGCCCGTCCATTTTCGTGCGCTTCGAGATGACTTCCAAGCCCGCCGGCCTCGAGAACTTCGACGGCCCGGTTGACTTTATCATCTGGACGACCACGCCGTGGACCATCCCCTCCGACCAGGCAGTTTCTCTCAAGCCCGGTGCCGCCTACGTTGCCGTTGAGCACGATGGTCGTGCCGAGGTCATGCTCGAGGACCTGGCTCCCAAGTGCTGTGAGGAGTTTGGCTGGGAGTACACCCCGGTTATGGTCGACGGCAAGCCCTATGTGGTTCCCGCCGAGACCTTCCACCACATCCACTACAAGCAGCCAATCTTTGACGGTGTTGAGGGCGTGGCGCTGCTGGCCGATTACGTCGGTGTCGATGACGGTACCGGTATCGTCCACAACTCGCCCGGCCACGGCGTCGACGACTATTTTGCCTGCCTCAAGGAGGGCATCACCGACATCTGCATGCCGGTCGATGACGACGGCAAGTTCTACACCGGTGAGGAGTTTGGCACCGGTGGCCCCTTCAGCGGTATGGATACCGATGAGGCCAACCCGCACATCATCGAGTTCCTGCGCGAGCGCGGAACCCTGGTCCTCGAGAAGAAGATCACGCACAGCTATCCGCACTGCTGGCGCTGCAAGCACCCGGTGCTCTTCCGTGCTACCGACCAGTGGTTTGTCTCGATGGACAAGACTGGTTTGCGCGAGCAGGCTGGCAAGGAGGTTCGCGAGAACGTCAAGTGGTATCCGGCTCACGCCGCCAACCGCATCGGCGCCATGGTTGAGCAGCGTCCCGACTGGTGCATCAGCCGTCAGCGCAACTGGGGCGTGCCTATCCCCAGCTACACCTGTGCCGACTGCGGCGAGAAGGTCATGAACGACGCTACGCTCGACGCCGTCATCAAGCTCTTCCACGAGAAGGGCTCCGACGCCTGGTTCACCGACGCTCCCGAGAGCTACCTGGGCGAGGCCTGCGTCTGCCCCAAGTGCGGCGGCCATCACCTCAAGGCCGATAAGGACATCCTCGACGTGTGGTGGGATTCCGGCGTCTCCTGGAAGGCCGTCTGCGAGTACCGTCCCGAGCTGGAGTATCCGGCGGATGTGTACCTCGAGGGCTCCGACCAGCACCGCGGTTGGTTCCAGAGCTCGCTGCTCACCTCGGTGGGTGCCAACGGCCATGCTCCGTACAAGGCGGTCGTCTCTCAGGGCTTCACGCTCGATGGCCAGGGCCGCAAGATGTCCAAGTCGCTCGGCAACGTCATCGACCCCAACAAGGTCTGCGACGAGATGGGCGCCGACATCATCCGCCTGTGGGTTGCTTCCGTTGACACCAGCTCCGACGTGTCCATCGACCACGAGATTCTCGCCCGTACGTCCGATGCCTACCGTCGTTTCCGCAACACGCTGCGCTTCCTGCTCTCCGAGCTCGAGGGTCAGTTTGAGCCCGAGACCGACGGCGTCGCCTTTGCCGACCTGCTGCCGCTCGACAAGCTCATGGTTGCCCGTCTGACCCAGGTCCAGGCCGAGGTCGACGATGCCTACGCCAGCTACGAGTTCCCGCGCGCCTACCGTGCGCTTTACGACTTCGTGGTTACCGAGCTCTCCAACGTGTACCTCGACGCCCTGAAGGACCGTCTGTACTGCGACAAGCCCGGTTCGCTCGAGCGCCGCAGCGCCCAGACCGTACTTGCCGAGCTCTTCTCGATGCTCATGCGCGACCTGCAGCCGATTTTGTCCTACACCGTCGACGAGGCCATGGCCTACGCGCCTGCCGGCTGCGTCGACCACCAGAAGTACGCCGCGCTGCTCGATTGGTATAAGTCGCCTATCACGGTCGACGAGGCCAATGAGTTCGAGGGCGTGCTCGAGGCTTCACTCGAGCTCCGTAGCGCCGTGACCAAGGCCCTTGAGGATGCCCGCTCCGTCGGCACCTTCACTAAGAGCCAGCAGGTCCGCGTCAAGGCGGTCGTTCCCGCCGAGATGTACGCGCTGCTGACCGGCGACAAGGCGGTCGACCTGGCCGAGTTCTACATCGTCTCCGATGTTGAGCTGACCCAGGGCGAGGAGCTCTCCGTTGCCATCGAGGCAGCCGAGGGCGAGTGCTGCGACCGTTGCTGGAACTACCGCACCACCGTCGGCGAGTACAACGGCCACGCTCATATTTGCAAGCGCTGCGCCGATGCTTTGTAGGTTACGGCGTTCGTAGAACGCCGTAACCTACCGACGCTGCAAACGCCCCTAAGCGGCAATCTGACGTTCAATCGTCGGTCGCGTACCAAAGTACGCTTCCCTCCTCTTTCACGTCACCTTGCTCGCTTAGGGACGTTTTCGCTGTTGGCGATGGTAATGCGGCGTTTCCATTGTTTAGTTGTTGGGGACGTTCTTAAACGACTAGTCAAACAAGAACGTCCCCATTGACTATCTGTGTCACATTCAAGCGGCATTCTGTTTTTCGGAATGCCGCTTTCGTTTTTAGCTGGTTATTTCGCTAGCGTTGGTGGATATGTCGTGCGTTCTGCTTATGGCAATATAAGATGGATTATTGCGTAAACGGAATTTGATTATCTGAAGGTAGGGGATTGATTTGGGTCGTGCTGGGGATATGACGCCGCCTTTGCGTTGGCGGTTGGGTGTTGCTGGTGGGGTGGCGCTCGTTGTGCTGCTTGTTGACCAGCTGACCAAGCTTGCGGTTCGTGCCGTGGGCGACGCTTTGCATGTGACTGTTATCCCCGGTGTGATCGATTTTCTGTTTGTTCGCAATATCGGTGCTGCCTTTAGCATGGGCGAGGGGCATGGCATCGCGTTTGCCGTGCTGGCGTTGGCGGTCATTATCGCTATTGCCGTGTACTTGCTTCGCGCGCCCCAGCTTGCTCGCTTGGAGGTGGTGGGCATGGCTATGGTCGCGGGCGGCGCCATTGGCAACGCGATCGACCGTCTGGTTTTTGGCTTTGTGACCGATTTTATTGCCACCACCTTCATCGACTTTCCCGTCTTCAATGTGGCCGATATCGGCATTACCGTGGGCGTTGTGCTCGCCCTCTTCGGCTACATGTTCTTGAGTCCCGCGGGCCGCGAGGTTGATGCGACTGCCGAGCTCAATGCCCGTGATGAGGCCCGCGCTAAGCGCAAAGCCAAGCAGCGTGGGGAGCGTGCCCGCAAGATTCGCGAAAGGAATGAGCGTTAATGGCCGACATCCATATTCTTGTTGCCGACGATTCCGCTGGTCAGCGTCTTGACGCCTATTTGGGCGCCAACGATGGCTGTCCCACGCGCTCTGCCTGCGCGCATCTGATCGAGGGAGGCGCCGTTGCCGTCAACGGTGAGACTTGTCTCTCTAAAAAGTACGCCGTACGCGCCGGCGATCGCATCTCGGTCGACTTGCCCGAGCCGCACGACCCGACCGACGTGATTCCCGAGGCCATTCCCCTCGATATCCGCTACGAGGACGACTACCTTATCGTGCTCTCCAAGCAGCGGGGCCTGGTGTGCCATCCCGCCCATGGCCACGAGAGCGGCACCCTTGCGAACGCTCTGGTCTACCACTGCGGCATCGACCATCTTGGTACCGTACAGGGTGAGGACCGCCCCGGGATCGTGCATCGTTTGGATCGCGATACCTCGGGTCTCATGCTTGCGGCAAAGGACGACGACACGCAGCGCGCGCTTCAAAATCTCATTCGCACGCGTACGCTCGACCGCCGCTATATCACGCTTGTCCACGGGCACATCGCCATGGACGAGGGCACCATCAATACCGGTATCGCCCGTTCTACGCGCGACCGCCTCAAGATGGCGGTTTCGGACGACCCCTTTGCCCGTCAGGCCATTACGACCTTTAAAGTCCTCGAGCGCTTTGATTCCACGCGCTTTGACGATGGTTATACGCTCGTTGAGTGCCATCTGTTTACCGGTCGCACGCACCAGATTCGCGTGCATATGCGTCATATCAATCACGCCTGCGTGGGCGATCCACTCTACGGCAAGTGCGATGCGCGCGCCGACCAGGGCCTGACCAGGCAGTTCCTTCATTCCTGGCGCGTGGCGTTCGACCATCCCGTGACGGGGGAGCGCATTGAGTGCCGCGACGAGTTGCCGTGGGATCTCGCTGCGGTTCTCGACGATCTGGCTCCGCGCTCGCTCGGTCGCACGGCCGTTGGAGATGAAATCGTTCCGCAGCTCGGTCTTCTCGAAGCCTAGCCAGTATTAGATGGTTTCTTGAACTCGGTAAGCCTGCGGTAAGATATACGGTTGTTTACGTAACGCGTTGCTGGGAGCCTGCATGCTCGCCTTTTTACAAACCAACACACCCATCGTGATCTTCAACCAGATTGTCGTCACGCTGCTCACGGTCTGTTTTCTGTACCAGGTGGTCTTCTTTGTCATTGGCGCTCTTCGTGGCGAGGTCGCGCCCCCTAAGGCCAAAAAGCTCCATCGTTATGCCTTCTTTATCGCGGCGCATAACGAGGAGGCCGTTATCGCCAATCTCGTTCGCTCCATCAAGGACCAGGATTATCCGTCCGAGCTCATCGAGGTCTTCGTGGTCGCCGATGCCTGTACCGATAACACGGCACAGCTCGCGCGCGAGGCGGGCGCCATCGTCTATGAGCGCAATGACCTGGCCCGTAAGGGCAAGAGCTGGGTCATGGACTTTGGTTTCGATCGCATTCTCAACGAGCATCCCGACACGTTTGAGGGCTACTTTATCTTCGACGCCGACAATGTTATCTCCCGCGATTACGTCTCCAAGATGAATGATGCCTTTGACCAGGGTTTCCATGTGGTCACGAGCTACCGCAACTCTAAGAACTTCGGCAGCTCGTGGATCTCGGCAGCTAATGCCACCTGGTATCTGCGCGAGGCGCGCTTTCTCAACAACGCGCGTAACATCTGCAAGACGTCTTGCGCCGTCTCGGGTTCGGGCTACCTCATCTCCGCAAGCGTTATTGAGGGCATGCACGGCTGGCAGTTCCATACGCTGACCGAGGACATCCAGTTCACCACGTTCTGCGCGATTCACGGCATTCGCATCGGTTATGCGCCGGCGGAGTTCTTTGACGAGCAACCCGTGACGTTCAAGGCATCCTGGAAGCAGCGTATGCGCTGGACCAAGGGCTTTTACCAGGTGTTCTTTACCTACGGCAAGCATCTGGTCAAGTCGACGTTCCGCTATCATCGCTTTGCCGCCTACGACATGTTCATGACGATCGCCCCGGGTATGCTGCTATCGCTGATCTCGATGCTCGCTAATGCGACGTTCTTGATTGTGGGTGGCCTTTCGCATGGTTTCTTGGCTACCGAAGTCGAGATGCAGGCGTGCGCCGCTTCGCTCATTATGACCTTCGCCATGATGTATCTGACCTTCTTTATCCTGGCGCTGCTCACGACTATCTTTGAGTACAAGCACATTCACTGCGCGCAAAAGTGGCGTCTGGTGACTAACCTGTTTACCTTCCCGATCTTTATGTTCAGCTATATCCCCATCACGGTGGCCGCGCTGTTCTTGAAGGTCGACTGGGTTCCTACCCAGCATGCCGTAAACGTCACCCTCGACGAGGTCATGCAAGGCGCCAAATAACCACCACCAAAACCACCGCAAAGGGGACAGGCACCTTTGTGGTGGTTTTTGCTTTTGCGATGCAGCTCGAGGAGGTACTCGATGTTTTATATCCCGTTTTGGATTTGCATCTTTGCCGGCGCGGCGATTGATGCCCGTCAGCGACGTTTTCCCAATGAACTTGCCGGTGCGTGTGCGGTGACGGCGTTAGTGGGCGTTTGGCTCGACAAAGGCGTTAACACAGCGCTTGACCACGCGGGTCTTGCCGTCATTGTGTATCTTGCTCTCGTGCTGACTGAGTCCCTCTGGCGTCGTCTTCGCCAAATCCCGGGCATCGGCATGGGGGATGCCAAGGCGCTCTTCGCGCTTTGCACGCTCGACCCTATGGGTGGCATCGTGGCATTTGCCGTCGCACTCCTGGCTCTGGCCCTTTCCTGCCTCTTCACAAAATCGCGCTCCCTGCCATTGCTCCCGTTTTTAGTGCCGATTTTTGCCATAATCGAGGTCGTGGGCTGCACTTTGTAACCGATTGCGCATCCTTCTTAAGGAGCATGCCATGGAATCTAATCAAGAAACGGCCGTCATTAAGGCGCGCATGGACCGTATTCCCTCAGCGTTGTCGCCCGAGCTTGTCGAGCGCATTGCCGCCGATCGTGCTTCGGGCTATGTCAACCCGTATCGTTGCAACGACGATCAGGCTATTCGTCGTATTGATCGCGCCCCCGACAAAGGCACGCTTATGCGTCCGGCGTTTATGCGCGATACCGAAAAGATACTTCATCTTCCGGCTTACACCCGGTATGCGGGCAAAACGCAGGTCTTTAGCTTTCGTAGCAATGACGATCTGTCACGCCGCGGTTTGCACGTGCAGCTTGTCTCGCGCATTGCGCGCGATATCGGTCGCGCCCTGGGGCTCAATTGCGATCTGATCGAGGCGATTGGCCTGGGCCACGACTTGGGACACACGCCTTTCGGCCATTCCGGCGAGCGCTTCCTCAACGATATCTATCACGAGCGTACGGGGCGTTATTTTTTCCATAACGTGCAGTCGGTCCGCGTGCTCGACGCGTTGTATGGCCGCAACGTGTCGCTCCAGACGCTCGACGGCGTGCTATGCCATAACGGCGAGTACGAGCAGCGTGTGTTTGAGCTCTCGGACATGGGCTCCTTTGACCAGTTTGACCAGACGGTTGAGGATTGCATTGCCACGGGCTATAGCGCAATTGAGCATCTGCGTCCCATGACGCTCGAGGGCTGCGTCGTTCGCATCTCGGATATTCTTGCCTACGTCGGTCGTGACCGTCAGGATGCGATCGCGGCGGGCCTGCTTTCGCCCGACGCTTTTGATGATGGCCGGGGCGGTGCCTACAACAGTTGGATCCTCACGCATGCCTCTATCGATATCGTTGAGCACAGCTATGGTAAGCCGCGCATCGAGATGAGCGAGGACCTGTTTGAGGAAATTCGCCGAGCCAAGCGCGAGAACTACGAGAAGATCTATAGCAAGGGCGGTATCGAAGGCGATTCCGAGGCGGAGCTGCGCGAGGCGTTCGTAAAGCTCTACGACCGTTGCCTGCGGGATCTAAACAGTGGCGACGAGTCCTCTTACATCTTTAAGCACCATATTTCGCGCATTGAGCAGCAGCTTTCCTACTATGATCGCACCTATGCCTGGCAGGACGACAAGGATCAAGCCGTGGTGGATTATATCGCGAGCATGACGGACGGTTATTTCTGCGAGCTGACGAGCAAGCTGTTCCCTGGTCTGGAGTTTCCGCACCGTACCTATATTAACGAACGGTAGTTCGTATTAATTCGGTATACTGTTAGTGGAAAACGTTTTTGATTGATACACGGGATGGCTATGGACGACCTTTTTTCTGCTTCGACGCGCGAGCGTTCCTTTCAGAATGCGCCGCTTGCGGTGCGCATGCGCCCCAATTCGCTTGACGAGTACGTGGGCCAGCAAAAGGCCGTCGGTAAGGGTTCATGGCTGCGTGCCGCGATCGAGCACGACGTGCTTTCGAGCGTGATTCTGTACGGGCCTGCCGGTACGGGCAAGACGACGCTGGCCCACATTATCGCCAACCATACCAAGAGCGAGTTTGTCGAGGTCAGCGCCGTCACGGGTACCGTGAAGGACCTGCGTCGTGTGATTGATGAGGCCAAGACGCGCCTGAATACGTACGACCGCCGCACCATTCTATTCATCGATGAGATTCACCGCTTCTCTAAGTCGCAGCAGGATGCCCTGCTGCATGCAGTTGAGAACCGTACCGTCATTATGATTGGCGCTACGACGGAGAATCCGTACTTCGAGGTCAACTCGGCGCTGCTCTCACGTGGTCGCGTCGTGGAGCTTGAGCATTTAAAGGACGAGGATATCGCCATGCTTATCGAGCGTGCGCTCGAGGCACCTCAGGGCCTGAACGGCAAATTCTCGGCCGATGAGGATACGGTTAAGACCATTTGCACGCTGGCAGCGGGTGACGCTCGCTCGGCGCTCACGACGCTTGAGCTTGCGAGCGAGATTGCCGTCACGCGTCCCGATACCGAGGGAACGCCAGCGCCTGCGGCGGGGGAGCGCTATCCCATCACCGTGGATGACGTGAAGATCGCCAACCCGCGTCGCGGCTTTACGTATGACAAAAACGGCGACATGCACTACGACATCATCAGTGCGTTTATTAAGTCTATACGCGGTAGCGACCCCGATGCCACGATCTATTGGCTCGCGCGCATGATCGATGCTGGGGAGGATCCTAAGTTTATCGCTCGCCGCATTATGATTCACGCTTCTGAGGATGTTGGCAACGCCGACCCGCAGGCGCTTTTGGTGGCGCATGCTGCCTTTAAATCTGCTGAAGTTATTGGCTATCCTGAATGTCGCATTAACCTTGCACAAGCTGCGCTCTATGTGTGCTTGGCGCCCAAGTCCAATGCGTGCGAGGCCTCGATCGATGCGGCGCTAGCCGATATCCACAGCAGTGGTCTTCGCGAGGTGCCCAGCTACCTGCGCGATCGCCATCGCCCGGGCAGCGATGAATACGGTGTGTATAAGTATCCGCACGATTATCCCGAAGGCTGGGTCGATCAGCGCTATTTGCCCGAAGGCTTGGAACGCGGTGCATTTTGGCAGCCTGCCGGCCGCGGTTGGGAAGAATGGCGCGTAGAGCAAAGTGAACGCGACCGCAGCGGGAATGCACCGAAGTAGCTGCTGATAATTTTGTCCCACGTTGCTGCTCATGGCATGTTCGGTCCCCTTTGGGGTACCATGGAAACCGTCTGTATATCGATTCCTTTGGGAGGCTTGTATGAGTCCCATTCAAATCGCCCTGCTGCTGCTCGCTGTTGCCGGCGTGTGGGCCATCGTTGAGCTCGCGCTTACCCTGCGCAAGACCCGCACCGTTGTCGACTCGCTCGATAAGACCGTTAACGACCTCAACAACACCATCGCCGAGGCTCAGCCTGTGGTGGCAAAGCTCGATGGCGCTGTCGATGAGCTTACGCCGGCGCTTGCCCAGATGGAGCCGCTGCTTAAGTCGAGCAAGACGGCAGTTGATGCCCTTACCTCCAATCTCGTAGAGGTCGAAGCCGTGGTTCGCGACATTTCTGAGGTCACCGGTAGCATGGCCGAGGCCAGCAATGCTGTGTCGAGCGTGACTGATTCTGCGGCAGGTGCCGTGCAGAAACTCTTTAACAAGGTGAAGGCTCCCGCGGCCGACGCTGAGTGCAAGCTTTCCGCTGCCGAAGAAGCCGAGCAGCCGACCGAGCGTGTCCTGATTGGCGAAGCCGGGGACGATGTCGCTGCTGGTGACAATGATGCACAGAAGCCTGCTGCTAAAGCAGCCCAGTATTACACCTACACGCCCGCCGAGACCTCTGAGGAGTCCTGCGATGAGTAGCGAAGCAACTTGCCCCATTACGCTGACCGTTGCCGGCGACCCGCGTCTGGCGCGCCTTGTGCGCATGACGGCGGCAAATGTCGGTGCGCTCTGCTCCATGTCCGTCGATCGCATCGAGGACATTCGTATGGCTGCCGAGGAAGCATTTATTTTCGGCTGCACGGCTGTTGATTCCGATGACATCTCGATCAAATTCGATGTCGACGAATCTCACGTTGGCATGACCTTTACCTTTGGCGACCAGGCCACCGTCGACGAGGATGACCAGGCCGCTGTGTATGCCGAGCTCATTTTGGCGAGCGTGTGCGACTCCTACGAAAAGACTGCGGCGCCCCTGACGCTTTCCCTCGACCTCAAGGCGGATATCTAATATGACCGAACGTTCCCGGAGCGGTAAGACCGCTTGGGACAAGGAGAAAACCCGCGAGCTGTTTCGTCGCTATAAAGAGACCGGTGACCCGGACGCACGCGAGCAGCTCGTCATGTCCCACATGAACCTGGTAAGGTTTCTTGCCAACAAGTTTAAGAACCGCGGCGAGCCGCTCGATGACCTGATGCAGGTTGGTTATTTGGGCCTGCTCAAGGCTATCGACCGCTTTGACCCTGAGCGCGGACTCGAGTTCACCACGTTTGCCACGCCTACCATCTTGGGCGAGATCAAGCGTCACTTCCGCGACAAGGGCTGGAGCGTGCGCGTGCCCCGTCGCTTGCAGGAGCTCTCGGCCAAGGTCAACCAGGCTACCGATAAGCTCACCAACGAGCTACAGCGCTCGCCTAAGGTTGAGGAAATCGCTGAGTACTTGGACGTGACGGTCGATGAGGTGCTGGAGGCCATGGAATCGTCTTCGGCCTATACCTCGGTGCCCATCGAGGCTCCTGGTGCGTCCGATTCGGACGATGCCCCCTCGATTCTCGACCGTTACGCCGACGACGACAACGAGCTCGACTTTACCGATGACCGCCTAGTGATCGAGGAAGCCATCCGTGATTTCTCGCCGCGCGAGCGCGAGGTGATTGAGCTGCGCTTTGTGAAGGGCATGACCCAGATCGAGATCGCCAAGAAGCTGGGTATTTCTCAGGTACAGGTTTCGCGTCTGCTGCGCCGCACGCTTAAGAAGATTCAGGACAAGATCGACCCCGACGGAGTGATGATTCGTTCATGAGTGAGCACCCCCAACAAACCGATCGCGTGCTGCGCGACACCCGCATTCTGACGCTGCGCATTTGGGCTGTTGTCGGCTGCATTGTTATTGCTGCTGTCATCTTTAACCTTATGGGCATCCTGGCACCGGTTATTGAGTTTCTTGCCGTCGGCTCCATCATTGCTTTTGTGATGTCCCCGATCACCAACTGGCTCGAGCACCATGGCGTGAATCGCGGCATCGGTTCGCTTATCGCGCTTATTGTTGTTGTTGCCGTGCTCGTCGGTGTCGTTTGCATCTTGTCGCCGATTCTCTTTGGTCAGATCATGGAAGTCCTGAGCCGCCTGCCCGAGCAGCTTCGTGTTGCGGGTGGCGATCTCAATGAGATGATCTCGCATGCCAAGACGCTCAACAACACGCCGCTCAAGGAGTATTTGGACGATAATCTTTCGTCCCTGGTTACCGTGGCATCGAAGTATGTGTCTCAGATTGCTGCCGAGCTTGGTCGCGGTGTGTTCCCGCTCATCACCAATACGGCCTCGCAGTTGTTCGTGATCTTCCTTGGTCTGGTGCTTGCCTACTGGATGGCCTGCGACTACCCTCGCATGCATCACGAGATTTGCACCATCATCGGTCAGGAGAAGGAGACCTCGTACCGCTTTATGGTCGCCATCCTTTCTCGCTCTGTCGGCGGCTACATGCGCGGTATGGTCGTGACGTCCATCTGCGGTGGTTTCCTCGCCTTTATCGGTTTTTTGATCATCGGTCATCCGTATGCGGCGCTCATGGCTATCTTTACCGGCATCATGCATTTGGTTCCGGTCGTCGGTCCCTGGGTGAGCGCAGCAATCGCCACGGTACTCGGCTTCATGTTCAGTCCCATGTTGGCGTTATGGACGCTCATCGTGACGATGGTCGCGCAAAACGTCACCGATAACGTGATTTCGCCTAAGGTTATGCAGGGCTCGGTGCAGGTGCATCCCATCATGAGCCTCACGGCGCTCGTTATTGGCTCGGCACTCATGGGCCCCATCGGCATGATTATTGCCATCCCGCTATGTGCGGCCCTCAAGGGTATCTTCGTGTACTACTTCGAGAATGAGACCGGCCGCCAGCTTGTGGCCTATGACGGCGCCGTGTTTAAGGGCACACCGTACCGCGATGCCGATGGCAACCCGGTCGCCGCCTACGACGCGCTCGGCGACGACACCTTCATCTACGAGTCCGAGCTCATCGGCAACGAGACCGCGCCCGAGGCCCAGGACATGCCCAAACCCGAGCTCGATAATCCCTGGATGAAGCTCTCGGGCCTTCAGCCCGATGCTACGGGCTTTTTCAAGAATCCCTTCGCCAAGGACGATGGCTCCAACTCGGACGACGATACCAAAACCGGCATCGACGGCTCCATGGACGATGACGACAACTAGCGGGGTAATTCGGGTTAATATTCATACGCGCTAACATGCAATTTCGCTGAAGGGCCGGCATTGTGCCGACCCTCTTTTTTGCACTTGCGCGGCGGGATGGTAATATCGTTACGTTTGAACTGTTTCGATGTGAAACCGAGGAGATTCCCTCTATGAGTGCTGACTACCCGTCAATGACTACGGCCGAGATCCGCTCCAAGTTCCTCAACTTCTTTGAGGAGCGCGGTCTTAAGCTCTATCCTTCTTCGTCCCTCGTCCCCGATGATCCCTCGCTGCTGCTTGCCAACGCCGGCATGAACCAGTTTAAGGAGTACTACCAGGGCAAGAAGACCATGAAGGAGATCGGCGCGATCTCCTGCCAGAAGTGCGTCCGCACCAACGACATCGATTGCATCGGCGAGGACGGCCGTCACCTGTCGTTCTTCGAGATGCTCGGCGATTTCTCTTTTGGCGGCGTCTCCAAGGAGCAGGCCTGCGCTTGGGCTTTTGAGCTCATCACCAAGGAGTTCAAGCTGCCGCTCGACCGCCTGTACTTCACCGTCTTTACCGAGGACGACGAGACCCATGACGTGTGGCGCTCCCTGGGCGTTGCCGAGGATCACATCTCGCGTCTGGGCGAGGACGACAACTTCTGGGCCGCTGGCCCCACCGGCCCCTGCGGTCCGTGCTCCGAGATCTACTTTGACATGGGCGAGGAGGTCGGTTGCGGCAGCCCCGACTGCAAGCCCGGCTGCGACTGCGACCGCTTCCTTGAGTTCTGGAACCTCGTGTTTACCCAGTACGACCGCCAGGAGGACGGCTCCATGCCGGAGCTGCCGCACCGCAACCTCGATACGGGCATGGGTCTGGAGCGCATGGCCGCTATCATGCAGCACAAGACTGCTAACTACGACGGCGATCTGATGCAGCACCTCATCAAGCTCGGTGAGGAGATTAGCGGCAAGACCTATGACGCCGACGATTACTCCGGCGCCAGCCGCTCCCTGCGCATCATCGCCGATCACTCCCGTGCCGTCGACTTTATGATCTCGGACGGCATCCTGCCCGGTAACGAGGGTCGCGAGTACGTCCTTCGCCGTCTGCTCCGCCGTGCCGTGTTCCACGGTCGCCTGCTGGGCATCGAGGGTGCCTTCCTGACCAAGTTCATCGACGAGGTCAATGCTCAGATGGGAGAGGCTTATCCCGAGCTGCTCAAGAACGTCGCCCTCGTCAAGGGTATCGTCGCCTCCGAGGAGGAGCGCTTCTCCACGACGCTCGACAACGGCCGCGTCTATCTGGACGAGGCCCTGGCAGCGCTTGCCGAGGGTGCTGCGCTTCCGGGCGATGTCGCCTTTAAGCTGCACGACACCTTTGGTTTCCCCATCGATCTGACCGTCGAGATCGCCGGCACCGCTGGTCACGACGTCGATATGGACGGCTTCACTGCCTGCATGGAGGACCAGAAGGCCCGCGCCCGCGCCAATGCCAAGGGCGACGCCTGGGGCAGCTTCAACGACGTGTGGGTCGAGCTTTCCGACAAGGTCGCCGCGACCGAGTTCGACGGCTATGACAACGATGTGATCGAGGGCGCCAAGGTTGTCGCCATCGTGCGCAACGGCGAGTCCGTCGAGTCCGCTGCCGCCGGCGAGGACGTCGAGGTTGTGCTCGACCGCACCCCGTTCTATGCCGAGATGGGTGGTCAGCAGGGTGATGCCGGCAAGCTTTCCGCCGAGGGCGTTGTTCTGACCGTTGACGACACCAAGAACCACAACGGCCTGTATGCCCACGTCGCGCACGTTGCCGATGGCACGCTGACTGTCGGTGCCGCTGTTACCGCCGCGCTCGACGCCGAGCGCCGTGGCTTCCTGCGCCGCAACCACACCGCCACGCACCTGCTCGACGCCGCCCTTAAGCAGGTCCTGGGCGAGCACGTCTCCCAGGCCGGCTCGCTGGTGACGCCCGAGCACCTTCGCTTTGACTTTACGCACTTCGAGGCCCTGTCCTCCGAGCAGCTCAAGGCTGTCGAGGACCTGGTCAACCAGCAGATCTTCGCTTCCAAGCCGGTCGTGACCCGTGTCATGGGCATCGACGAGGCTAAGGCTGCCGGCGCTGTCGCTCTGTTTGGAGAGAAGTACGGCGATGTCGTCCGCGTCGTCTCCGTGGGCGCCGAGGACCAGCCGTTCTCCCGCGAGCTCTGTGGTGGCACCCATGCCGCCAATACCGCAGAGATTGGTCTGTTCAAGATCATTTCCGAGTCCTCCACGGGCTCCAATGTCCGCCGTATCGAGGCCGTGACCTCTAAGGGTGCCCTCGACTACATGGCCGACCGCCTGGCGCTCGTTGACGCCGCCGCCGCTGCGCTCAAGTGCCGCGTCGACGAGGTTCCCGCCCGCGTGGAGAACCTGCAGGCCGAGCTGCGCGAGACGTCCAATAAGCTCAAGAAGGCTCTGACCGGTGGCTCCTCCGACGCCATCTCCAGCGCCATCGAGGGCGCCGTCGAGCTCGACGGCTATAAGCTCGTTGTCGCTGAGCTCCAGGGCCTTGAGGCTGCCGACCTGCGCAACGTATGGGATACCGTGCATCAGAAGGTCGCCGGCCCTGTCGCTTGTGTCGTCGCCAGCGTGACTGAGAAGGGCACTCCGGCCCTGCTCGCTGCCGGCTCCGATGACGCCGTCAAGGCCGGTTTCCACGCCGGTAACGTGATCAAGCAGATCGCGGGTCTGGTCGACGGTCGCGGTGGCGGTCGTCCCAACATGGCCCAGGCCGGTGGCAAGAATGCTGCCGGCATCGCCGATGCCCTCGCGGCCGCTAAGACCGCGCTCGGCGCCTAAGAATCTAAGAAGTCGCTGTGGTTGCGCTCGCGCTGGACATAGGGGAGACCAGGATTGGCATCGCCGTCTCGAACCGTGATGGCAAGATGGCGATGCCTGTCAAGGTGCTTCCGGCTGCCGAGGTCACCGGTATGGCCAAGACGTTCCGCTACCTGGTTGAGGACTATGAGCCCGACATCCTGGTAAGCGGACGTCCCCTGACCATGGCCGGTGAGCCTGGTCCCCAGGCCGAGCGCGTTGCCGCCGTGGCGCAAAAGATTGCCGACGAGCTCGATCTTCCGCTTGAGTTTGAGGACGAGCGTCTGTCTTCGCAAGAGGCCAAGCGTATCCTGCGTGAGCAGGGCCTCAACGAAAAGCAGATGAGGGGCAAGATCGACATGATTGCCGCCAGCCTGTTTTTGCAGACGTGGCTCGATCGTAAAAACGAGGAGGTTTCGCATGCCTAGCGCTTCCGATCCGCGCCAACAAAATCGTACACGGCAGCCGGCGTCGCGTCCAGCCCAGCCTGGCCAGCGTCCGGCACAGCCGGCGCAGCGTGCAGTTCAGCCTGCCGCGCGCCCGGCGCAGTCCTCCTCTCGTTCGGCCCAACCTACTCAGCGGACGGTTCAGCAGCCCACTGCTCGTACGGCCCAGCCTGCAGGCGGTACCCGCTTTAAGCAGCAGGCACCTACCCAGCGAACTCAGGCCCCTCAATCGCATTCGCATCACGCTCGCGGTTCGCATGGCGTTGCTCCGGCGACCCGCTCGAGCTACAACACGCATGCTCGTCGCGGTGCTCAAAAGAAAATCTCCCCGGTGCCTATGATTATCGGCGTTGTGGTGGCGGTGCTCGCGCTTGCTGCGATCGCTTTCTTTGTCGTGCCGGCCGTCAAGGGCTTCTTTGCCGGTGAGGATACGAAGGCCACGGCTGGTCAGCAGGTTACGGTGACCATTCCCGATGGTGCTTCAGGCGATACGATCGCCTCGATTCTCTCCGAGAACCATATCGTCGAAAATCCCAAGGATTATTATGCGGCGGTGAAAAAGCTCAACGCCGATATGTCGCTCAAGCCTGGTACTTATTCGTTCACCACACTCATGGATGCGACCAAGGTTGTTCAGCAGCTCATGGAAGGCCCCAACGCGGGCTCCAATCCGCTGACTATCCCTGAGGGCCTAACGGTCGATCAAGTCGCCGACCGTGTGGCCCAGGCTTACGACAGCATCTCTAAGGAAGACTTCCTCAACCAGGCCAAGGCCTCCAACTACGTGGACGACTATAGCTTCCTTAAGGGCGCCGCCAACGACTCGCTCGAGGGCTTCTTGTTCCCCAAGACTTATTCGTTGGGTGATTCGCCGACGGCCGATGACGTTGTTCGCGCTATGCTCGATCAGTTTAAGACCGAGTACAAGTCGCTTGACTTTGCGAGCTGCGAAGCCAAGATCAAGGAACGCTACGGTGTGGAGATGTCCGACTACGACATCGTCAACTTGGCCTCTATCGTTGAGCGCGAGGGCCTCAACGCCGACCAGCGCGCGCACGTGGCCTCGGTCTTCTACAACCGTCTTGCCGGCAAGCTCGATGGTCTGCGCTATCTCAACAGCGATGCGACCATGATGTATGTCACCGGTGGCGAGGTTACCGCCGACGACCTGCAGAGCGATAGTCCGTATAACACCTATAAGCATGAGGGTCTGCCACCCACGCCCATCTGCTCTCCGTCGCTCGAGGCACTCAAGGCCACGCTTGAGCCGACCGACTCCGATGACCTGTATTTCTACATTACGCAGGACGAGGAGTACTTCTCGCAAACCTACGAAGAGCATCAACAGTCTTGGAATTAGCATGAGGATTTTTAGCCCCAAACGTTACGTTGCCTCGGTCGATCGCATCGACCTTGATACCCTTTGGGCCGACGGCAAACGCGCCATTCTGCTCGATCGCGATAACACCCTGGTGCCGCGTGACACCGAGCAGGTTCCCGCTGCGGTTTCCGCTTGGCTCGATACCGCCCGCGCCAAAGGCTTTAAGCTGTGCATGGTGTCCAACAACTGGCATCGCGACCAGGTCATGGCATCAGCACGCGAGCTGGGACTCGAGGCCATCAGCCATGCCATGAAGCCGGCGCCGTTTGCCCTCAAGGCGGGTCTTAAGCGCCTCGGCGCCACGGCCGACGAGGCGGTGCTGATCGGTGATCAGCTCTACACGGACGTGTGGAGCGGCAACTTCGCCGGCGTCGATACCATCCTGGTAAAGCCGCAGGCCACGCAGGACCTGTGGTATACGCAGATCTTCCGTATCTTTGAGCGCCGGGCCCTGCGCGACCTTCCCTGCGAGGAATAGGTCTCGTCATGTCCCAGCACACCAAACACGGCTGCGACCATATCTTCTTTATCGGCTTTTTGGGCGCGGGCAAATCAACGCTCGCGCGCAACGTCGGCACTATGTTCAAGCGGCGTTTTATCGATACCGACCGCCTAGTCGTCCGCCGTCGCGGCAAGTCGGTAACCGAGATTTTTGAGACCGAGGGTGAGGATCGTTTTCGCGAGCTCGAGACCTCGGCGCTCCGTTCGCTCCAAAGCGAGCGCAGTCTGTTGGTTTCGTGCGGTGGCGGTATCGTCGAGACGCCGGTGAATATTGAGCTGATGCACGAAATGGGTACGTGCGTGTACCTCGAGGGCGACTTTGAGGATTCGATTCGCCAGATTCGTCGGTCCGACACGCGCCCCGATTTCCGCTCGCCCGAGCATGCCGCGCGCTTGTTTGAGCATCGCCGTCCGCTGTATCGCCAGGCCGCCGATATTACCCTTGATATTCGCAACAAGTCCTTCGAGGACGTTTCCTACCTTTGTGCCGAGATGCTTTTGGAGCGTGGACTGCTATGATTCGCCGCCAACTGATCAATTTCCAAAACCGCAGCGTCGATGTCCGTGTCGGATTGGGCGCGTTCGATGAGCTGTCGCGTATGTTTGCCTCGGCTGTGGGCAAGCCTAAGCGCGCGATGGTGGTTTGGAACTCCGCCTCGTCAGAACGTTTTGATGAGGTCGTCGAGCATGCGCTGGTCGACGCCGGTTTTGCCGTGTCGCAGTTCTCCCTTGAGGTTTCGCCTGCTGGTGCCACGCTGGCCGATGCCGATGCTATCTTTGGCGCCTTGTCTGCCAACGGCATTACCTGCGACGATCTGGTTGTCGCCGTTGGCGATGCCGCAACCTGCTCGGTTGTTAGCTGGTGCGCCAACCAGTGGTGTGGCCGAACCGAGTGCGCGCTGCTGCCGACGACCTTCGACGCCATGCTCACGGTCGCGACGACCATGAAGCCGCTCATTGCCTCGTCGTCGAATGCGCTTCCCGCTATCGCGTTCCGTCCCGAACCGGGCTTGGTCGTGTGTGACCTCGACCTTGTTCGCGAGGCGGACCCCGAGGACCTCAAGCTCGGCTATGTGGTACTTGTTGGCACCATGCTTTCGAGCAGTAAGTCCCGTTGGAATCAGTTTACTGAGACCGTCCCCGAGATTCTCGCGGGCGAGGAGGTCGCGCTCGTCAATGCCGTTCAATGGTCTCAGACTGCCCGCAAGGACGTACTGATGGCCACGAACCCGAGCGCTCGCCATGCGCTCGATTTTGGCAAGACGGGGGAGCGTACCCTGCGCGCCTGCTTGGGCGATGCCGCTTCGCAGGCCCCTGCCTACCAGCTGTTGTCCGAGGGCATTCGCTTTGAGGCACGCCTTGCACATGATGCCTGCGATTTCGATATCGATTACGTCTTTGAGGTCGATGACTGCTTGGAGGACTTTGGTATCGAGGAACTTGCCTTCGATCTGGAGTCTGCCGCATATATCGAGGAGTTCCGCAAGCAGCAGTTTGCACGCTCGAACCGCAGCATGTTGCCGCTGCCCGCGGCACTCGGCGCCATTCGCCTAACGAACGTTGAGGACGAGGTTCTTAAGCGCCATGCTCACGCCTACTTGGCTTCTCGTAAAGAACTTCTCTAAGATTTATTGACTTCCATCCTCTTTCGTATCATGTTGAGGGGCGGGTTTCCAATCGGTTGCGGATCGCATGCGATTCCGTCGTTCGGTTGAGACCCGTCCCGTCTATATAGAGACAACAAGAAAGGAATCTGCATGTCTGAGTTTGCTGCCGGTCCTGCCGGTCGTATCGAGCGTGTCCGTGCCCTTATGGTCGAGCGTGGCTACGACGCCATCGTGGTGCGCGACGAGGCCAACCTTCGTTGGCTTACGGGCGTTAAGGGTGTCTTCGACTACACCTTCGAGTTCCCGCACGCGGCGTTTATTACGGCTGACCAGTGCCTGTTCCATACCGACTCGCGCTACCTCAACAGCTTTGAGGAGAACACGCCCGCCGGCAGCCCTTGGGTCTACGACATGGACGAGGGCACCATCCCTGGTTGGGTCGCCGGTAAGATCGCAGCCAATAAGTGCCGCGTCTGTGCTGTCGAGGACGACATGCAGATCAACTTCTACCAGGGTATTCAGCGTGGCCTGGAGGACCGTTCCGTCGCCTGCATGTTGCCGCTGATGCATGACGACATTCGCAAGATGCGCGCCATCAAGGACGCTGAGGAGATCGAGCTCATGCGCCATGCGCAGTCGATCACCGATGCCGCCTTCCAGCATATGCTCGGCTTTATTAAGCCCGGTATGACCGAGAAGCGGGTTCGCAACGAGCTCGAGAACTTTATGTTCGCCAACGGCGCCGACAGCCTGGCCTTCGGCTCCATTGTGGCGAGCGGCCCCAACACCGCCAACCCGCATGCCGTGCCGAGTGACCGTGTCATCGAGAAGGGCGACTTCGTCCTCATGGATTACGGCGCGGGCTACTGCGATTATCGTTCCGACATGACGCGCACCGTCGTGATGGGCGAGCCTACCCAGGAGCAGCTTGACCTGTACGCGCTCGTGCGCCGTACGCACGAGGAGTGCGTCGCTGCCATCCATCCGGGCGTCGAGGGCAACGACATTTTTAAGCTTTCCAAGAAGATCATCGGCGATGCCGGTTATGGCGATTACTACAACCATGGTCTGGGCCACGGCGTGGGCATCGACATCCACGAGCTGCCCAACTTCAACCGCAGCAAGAACACCATCGAGGTCGGCTCGGTTATCACCATGGAGCCCGGCGTGTATCTGCCCGGTGTGGGCGGCGTGCGCCTGGAGGACTACGGCGTGGTCACCGAGAGCGGCTACGAGCCCTTCACCAAGACCCCGCACGACCTGCACATCATCGATTGCTAGCCCATTTCGATAGATTTTTGGGGCGGGGCGTCCGGAGCACTTCGGGCGCCCCGCGTTCTCTTTTTATGCGCTCGCTGCAGGCGCCGTCTGCAAGTGTATAATTTCGGTCGTATGTAATTTGGACGCTTGTGCGTCCTGCCCATAACAAGAAAGGTCGCTATGCCTACCATTTCTACCGCCGACTTCAAGAACGGCCTCGGTCTCCGCATTAAGGACAAGGTCTACACCATCGTCGAGTTCCAGCATGTCAAGCCGGGCAAGGGCGGCGCGTTTGTGCGCTACAAGACCCGCGACATCAAGAGCGGCCGTGTCGTCGAGAACACCTGCAACGCCGGCACCAAGTTCGAGAGCGTCATGCTCACCACCCGTGAGTTCCAGTACCTCTACAACGATGGCGCCGACTACATCTTCATGGACAACGAGACCTATGAGCAGGTTCCCGTTCCCGAGGACATGGTGGGCGAGAACTCCAAGTGGCTGCGCGAGAACGACATTTGCCAGCTGCTCTTCGCCGACGATGAGCTCATGGGCGTGACCCCGCCGATGTTCATCGAGACCACCATCGTCCAGACCGACCCGGGCTTTAAGGGCGACACCGTCCAGGGTTCCACCAAGCCGGCCACGATCGACACCGGCGCTGTCATCCAGGTCCCCATGTACCTCAACGAGGGCGAGGTCATCAAGGTTGACACCCGCGACGGCAAGTTCGTCTCCCGCGTCTAGCAACCAACTCTTATAGGAGGACTCATGCCCCAGGAAATCAAGATTGACGGCATCGGCATTTCGCCCGATGTTCTGACCGCCATCGTTTCGCGCGCCGTGTCGGATGTCGAGGGCATCGCCTCCGTTGGCGTCAAGGACCTTGCCACCAACCTTGTCTCCATGATGCTCTCGTCCAAGGCCCCGGCTTCCGAGCCGGCGGTCGAGGCCGAGGTCATCGGCGACAAGCTCGCACTCACCGTGCGTGTCGTGGTGTTCTTTGGCTATCCGTTCAAGAAGCTCGCTGAGGCCGTTCGCGCCGCCGTGGTCGCTGCCATCGATGCTCAGGTGGGCGTTGAGGTCGAGCGCGTCGACGTTTGCATTGACGGTCTCGTTTTCCCCAAGGAGTAACCTTTGAGCCTTAAGGTTTATCGCGGGCGCACGCTTGCCCGCAGTCAGGCGCTGCAGCTGCTGTTCCAGGCCGAGGCCACGGACAGTCCGCTCGAGCGCGTCCTCGAGGGCGATTTCCTGATCTCGAAGGGTCCCCTCGACCCCTATGCACTGGAGCTTTGCCGCGGTGCCTACGAGCACATCGATCGCATCGATTGTGCCCTGCGAGCCGTCGCCAAGAACTGGGATCTTATGCGCATGCCCGGTGCCGACCGCAACCTGCTGCGTATCGCCGTCTACGAGATGCGCTTCCTTACCGACGAAGAGGTCTCGGACGCCATCGTCATCAACGAGGCCGTTGAGCTTGCCAAGGCTTATGGTACCGACCAGTCCGCATCGTTTGTCAACGGCGTGCTGGGCAAGATCGCTCGCAGCGAGGAACTGCCGGGCGAGGACCTGTACCAAGAGCTGCTGGCCGAGGATCGCGCTCGCGAGGAGGCACAGGCTGCCGAGGCAGCCGCCAAGGTCGCTGCTGCTCAGGCTGCTGCCGGTGTACTTGCCGAGGACGCGGACGCTGCTGGGGCCGTCGAGGCCGACTCCGTCGAGGAGTAGCCATGCCAGAGGGTTCTGTCCGCAACTTTGACGAGATCTCGGACCGTCTGGACCAGATCATCGCTACCGTTCGCTCCAAGGATACCTCCTTGGAGCGTTCACTCGATTTGTTTGACGAAGCGATTGAGTTGGGTTCCCGCGCGGTCGATATGGTCGACAAGTTTGAGTTGACGCCGCGAGAGGCCGACAAGCTCGAGCAGGAATACGATGAGGATGCGGCAAACGAATCCCAGGATAGCTAGGCCGCATCTCCGGATACGAATGGTTGATGGCATTCATGAAACGCGTGCGTCTTGATGACGAACTGATTTCACAGGGCATCTGCGCCGATCGCGCGGATGCCCTTCGCACTCTTATGGCCGGCTTGGTCTCGAGTGGCGGCGAGCGCTTGACTTCGCCGGGTCTTAAGGTGACCCCGGGCCTGTCGCTGCACGTGAAGGGGTGCATTCCCTATGTTGGCCGCGGCGGTCTTAAGCTCGAAGGCGCACTTGATGCGTTTGGCATCAATCCGACGGGCCTTGCCTGCCTGGATGTGGGCTGCTCTACCGGCGGCTTTACCGATTGCCTGCTCAAGCGCGGAGCTGCGACCGTTGTCTCGGTGGACGTGGGTCGCGCCCAGTTCGATTGGTCGTTGCGTCAGGATGATCGCGTGACGCTGCATGAGCGCACAAACGTGACGCAGCTGCCTGAGCTTGGCTATGCCGGCGCCATCGACCTGGCTGTGTGTGATGTCTCGTTTACCAGCATCGCGAACATTATCGATGCGGTACTGGCGTGCATGGCTCCTACGGGTGCATTCTGTACGCTCGTAAAGCCGCAGTTTGAGGCTCCGGCGGCGCTGGTGGGCGAGGGCGGCATTGTGACCGATCCCGCCGTGCGCCGCGATACACTCGTGGCGGCGGTTGAACTCTTTGCTGCCAAGGGCCTGTTTCCGGTCGATGTGTGCGTGTCACCCATTCATGGTGCCAAGGGCAACGTTGAGTTTTTCCTGTACGGCACGAGGTTTGCCCCCGGCGAACGCACCGACGATGAGCTGCAATCCCAGGTATCGGTTTTGAGCGAGAAAGCTGCAACGCTATGAAGGTCTTTCTGGTTCCCAATTACTATAAACAAGAGGCGGTCGAGAGCGGCCTGATGCTTGAGCTTTGGCTGACGCGCCAGGGCTATGAGGTCGCATGGGCTGCCGACCAGCGATCGAAGATTCAGAGCACGCCTGATATTGACGGCTCCGATCTGGTCATTACGCTCGGCGGTGACGGTACGTTGCTGCGCGCTGCCCGCATCCTCAACCATCGCGAGATTCCTATCCTCGGTCTTTCCTATGGTCACCTGGGCTTTTTGACGGCCGCGAGTCCCGAGGAGCGCGACATTTTGCAGGTTGTGAGCGACGCCCTGTCCGGCGAGCTGCATGTGAGCCGTCGCGCTACCATCGCTGCGGATATCGTGTCCGTGCGTGACGATGGCACGAAGGATGTCGTGCGCACGTTCGCCCTCAACGACATGGCGCTCACGCGCGGCCCCCTGTCCGATATGGTCGAGTTTGACATCACGGTGTCCGGCCACCATATCGATCGCCTGCGTGGCGACGGCGTGGTCGTGTCCACGGCGACTGGTTCTACGGGTTACGCGCTCAGTGCCGGTGGCCCCATCGTGAGCCCCGACTATACGGGCATGGTCTGCGTACCCATTGCGCCGCACACCATTCAGGCCCGTGCCTTCTTGACTTCGCCGAGTGATGTCGTCGAAATCTTTATGTCTGATGATCGTCCGAGCGTTCCGGCGATTGCTATCGATGGACAGTTTATTACCTGCGATGGCACCGTTGAGAGCGTGGCGGTGCGCCGCGGGCCCGGAGATGTGTTGCTGCTGGATTACGGCCCCGAGAGCTTCTATAACTCGGTGAGCCGCGTATTCTACGGAGTCCGTCATGATCGATGAGCTGCAGGTTTCTAACATTGCGCTCATTCGCGAGGCGACGCTGCTGCCGAGTGCCGGCCTGACTGTCCTGACCGGCGAGACCGGTGCCGGCAAGACCGCGCTGCTCTCGGCCCTCAAGCTTATTTTGGGTGAGCGCGCGGATTCGTCTATGGTGCGCGAGGGCGAGGCGCTGGCGAGCGTCGAGGCGCGCCTGTTTGACGGCCCGCACGACACGGAGGGCTTCATCGTGCAGCGCAGTCTTTCTGCCGAGGGCCGCAGCCGCGTGAAGATTGACGGACGCATCGCCAGTGTGCGCGAGCTTTCGGAGCGCGTTGGCGTGATGATGGATCTGTGCGGCCAACACGAGCACCAGCGCTTGCTCGATCCGGCGCATCATGTTGCGATGGTCGATGCCTGGGCAGGGCGCCCTGCACTCGAGGCGCTCGAGCACTACCGCGCCTGCTTTAAGGCTTCGCGCGCTGCCGCTAAGGAGGTTCGACGTGTCGAAGAGACCTCGCGTGCGCAGGGGAGCCGCGTCGAGGAAGCGCGCTTTGCGCTCGAGCGCATCGGCGAGGTCGACCCCAAACCGGGCGAGTATGAGGAACTCGAGGAACTGCTGCCGCGCTCCGAACATGCCGAGGTGCTGGTTGCCACAGCTAATGATGCCCATGCATCGCTTGCCTCTGAAGAGGGAGCGCTCGATGCCGTGAACAGCGCCGTGGCAGAACTTTCCCGTATGGCTTCCGTCGATCGCAAACTTGGCGACATTGCCGATTTGCTTTCGGATGCCTGTATCTCCCTTGAGGATTGCGCGAACGAACTTCGTGCCTATCGCGATGGCGTCGCCTTCGATCCGCGCGAGCTCGCTCGCATGCGTGAGCGGTATTCCGACCTCAAGGGCCTGCTGCGTCAGTGGGGTCCTACCATGGACGATGTTTTTGCCATGCGCGATCGCTCGCAAGAGCTGCTGTCCCTGGTCGATGATGGCGATGAACAGATCAGAAAGGCGCGTGAGGCACTCGGGAGCGCCGAGCACGAGTTGTTTGCCGCTGCCAAGGCACTTAAGCGCGCTCGCAATATGGCGGCCCCGCGCTTCTGCCACGAGGTTGGCCGCCAGATGGCTCGCCTGGAGATGGGCGGCGCCGAGCTCGTCTGGGAGTCGCGCGATCTTCCCCGTGCTGAGTGGACGCCCGTTGGTCCTTCGAGCTACGAGCTGCTATACCGCAGCGGTGCCGGTTTGACTCCACGTCCCCTGCGCCGCATTGCGTCGGGCGGCGAGCTCAGCCGCGTCATGTTGGCAAGTAAGGTTGTCCTCGGTAACGCGGACGGTGTCGATACGCTGGTGTTTGACGAGGTCGATGCTGGCGTCGGTGGCTCCACGGCGCGTGCGCTCGCGGGCGTGCTGGCAGATCTCGCCGCTACGCATCAGGTGATTGTCGTAACCCACTTGGCGCAGGTCGCCGTCATGGCTGACAAGCATTATGTCGTCAGCAAGGAACCGGGCGATGTTCCCCAGACGCATTTGGACGAGGTAACCGGCGAAGCGCGTACCGCCGAGATCGCCCGCATGTTGAGCGGCGATCAATCGGAGGCGAGCTTGGCGCATGCCAAGCAGATGCTTGAAGAAGCTCGAGGTTAGGTCGTATCAGCGGTGTTGGTGGGACAAAATAGACTGAATTATTTGTCCCACTTCGCGTTTTACTCCACGACCTTATCCGGTTGGATGAGTTCCTCATAGTAGCTGATGTGCTCTCGGGCGTCCTCGATTTCGGGCAGCAGGAAGTTGTAGACGACCTCTATGATCATCGTGGCGCTCATCTTGGAGAACGCGAAGTCACCCGTTGTCAGCAGCGCTTCGTGATTGACGGTATTAAAGGTGTAGTCGGCGAGGCGCGCAAGTGGAGACTTGCTATCGCTGCTGATGACGACTACGGTTGCGCCGCAGTTGCGAGCCGCTTTTGCCATGCGATTCAGTCGGCGCGATTTGCCAGAGTTTGAGATTAGCACGATGACGTCACCCGGGCGTAACGTGAGCGCAAAGCCGATTGATGTCTCGCTAATGGTGCTCGCCATGCAGCGCAGGCCCAGCTGCGAAAACTTAAACGTCGCATCGAGCGCGACCGCGTTCGTATTGCCCACGGCGGCGAACTCAATAACGCCGGCATTCTTAAGCGCGTGTACAACTGCGGCCAACGTGTCGTGATCTATGCCGTCGATGGTCGCATTAAGCTCACTCACCTTGGCGGCGAGGATATTTTTTAGGCTCTGCTCCATATTATCGAGCGAGACCTCGTCGGTCAGACCCTCGTTGCGCTGGCTTTCCAAATCCCTCGCCAACGAAAACTGAAAGCTGCGGAAGCTGCCAAAGCCCAGCTTGCGGCAGAAACGCGAAACGGTCGCCTCGGACGTGGAGGCAGCGCGCGAGAGCTGAGCGGCCGTGAGGCGTGGCGCTTCGGACTGGTGCTCCAATATATAGTCGACAATGCGCTGCTCGGACTCGCTGTATCCCTGATGGGTACTAATGAGGGAAAGTGCGCTCTTGCTACTATCGGTCATGGATGGCTCCTGGTTGGCATGAAAATCTAGCTTGATTTGCAATGCCATAGTATACGGGCATTTTCAATTACAAGATACACCTTGCCGTTTCAAGTGTTGATGGTAAACTTTCACTTGCCGTTTACGGTTATGAAAGAACCTTTCACCGGAGAATTGCGCCTTGTCTCTTCTCACGCGGACGGTAGGTTGGTATCTTTCAAGTGTGGAAAAACGCGCATCGAAGCGCGTGTAGGGGAGCGCCCGCGGGCGCTGTACTCAAGAAGGAGGGACACATGGCTAAGTTTGACATCATCGCCGCGACCGGTTGCCCGACCGGCATTGCGCACACCTTCATGGCGAAGGAGGCGCTGGAGAAGGCTGCTGCCGAGCGAGGTCTGACCATTAAGGTCGAGACTCATGGCCAGGTCGGCGTCGAGAACGAGCTCACCAAGAGCGAGATCGCCGGTGCCAAGGCCGTCGTCGTCGCAGCCGATAAGGATGTCCAGGCTGAGCGTTTCGCCGGTAAGCCTATGGTTTCCGTTGGTGTTTCCAAGGCCCTGTCTGTCGAGGCTGCTGGTAAGCTGATCGACCGCGCGCTCGCCGCCAAGGGCGACGACACGGTTGCCGCTGCCGCCGATGTCGAGGACGAGGTCGAGGAGAAGGAGTCCATCGGTCACGTCATCTACAAGCACCTCATGAACGGCGTCAGCCACATGCTTGTCTTCGTCGTTGCCGGTGGTGTTCTGACCGCCATTTCGTTCCTGTGGGGCATCACGTCCTTTGATTCGACGGCTGCCGACTACAACAGCTTTGCCGCGATGCTCAAGATTATCGGCGGTATCGCCATGAACCTCATGGTTCCGGTGCTCTCCGCTTACATCGCCGAGTCCATCGGCAAGCGCCCGGCGCTCGTCCCCGGTTTCGTCGCCGGTATGATCGCCATCCAGGGCTTGCCTGTTAACGCCGATACCGGCATGATCGACGCCGGTGGCGTAGGTGTGGGCTTTGGCTTCCTGGGCGGCATCGTCGGCGGCTTCCTCGCTGGCTATGTCATCCTGCTGCTCGAGAAGGTTTTCTCTAAAATTCCCGCGAGCCTTAATGGCCTGAAGGCAATCTTCCTGTATCCGCTGTGCTCTACCGCCATCGTCGGCCTGGTCATGCTCGGTATTTCCGGCCCCATGGCTGCCATTAACCAGGGTATGATGGATTTCCTGCAGAGCCTCGGTAACTCCGGTCCGGTGATCCTTGGCCTGGCCATCGGCTGCATGTGCGCCTTTGATATGGGCGGCCCGGTCAACAAGGCTGCTTACGCTACTGGCACCTTCCTGCTCGGTACCGCTCTCGAAGCTGGCGTCGGCACCGAGACCTACAACTTCGGCACCAACTTCATGGCTGCCGTCTCCGCCGCTTGCATCGTTCCGCCGCTGATCACCACCTTCGCCGTCGTTGTCGGTAAGAAGTACTTTAGCCAGGAGGATCATGACGCCGGTATCGTCAACCTCATCCTTGGTTGCACCCACATCACCGAGGGCGCCATTCCGTTCATGACCAAGAACATCTGGCCCGTCATGCCCATCATGATGCTCGGTTCTTCCATCGCTTCCATCTTGACCATCTTCTTCAACGTTCACGATCCGGCGCCTCACGGCGGCTTCCTGGTCCTGCCTGTTGTCGAGAACGGTCCGCTGTGGGTCCTCGCGATCCTCATCGGCGCTGTGGTCGGTGGCATCCTGTTCGTGGCCTTCAAGAAGTACGACTGCGAGAAGAATCAGAAGGCCGCTCCTGTAGCCAAGCCCGTTGAGGCCCCCAAGGCCGCTGCCGTCGAGGCCCCCAAGGCCGAGGCTGCCGACTTCGTGAAGGTCGAGAATGTCTTTGTCGCCGAGGACTTCGCTTCTCGTGACGAGGCTCTGAGCTTCGTTTCCAACCAGGCCGTCAAGGCAGGTATCGCCAGCGACGCCGACGCCGTGATGAACGCCTTCCTGGCTCGCGAGGCCGAGGGCACCACGGGCATGATGGAGGGCTTCGCCATCCCGCATGCCAAGTCCGACGCCATTACCGAGGCTGCCGTCATCGTCGTTAAGGACGAGTCCGGCGTGACCGGTTGGGACACCATGGACGGCGCTCCCGTTAACGTGGCTATCGCCCTGCTCATCCCGGGTGCCCAGGCTGGCACCACGCACCTCAAGATCCTGTCCAAGGTCGCCGAGGCGCTCATGGACGAGGACTTCCGTGCCACCGTCAAGGGTTCCACCGACGCCGCCGAGATCGCCAAGACGATCAACGCCCGCCTGGTCTAATTCCACGGCACGCGAATACCATCGCCCCCTGTATATAAGGCGGAGTCTCTCTCCAGGGCCTCCGCCTTTTTCTATCCCTCCCATAAGTTGCGGTGAAATAGGGACTGTTTAAACGATTCAACCCCAATACAGTCCCTATTTCACCGCAACTTATAAAAGGATATAGAGGGGGCTACCTATCGAGTCTTTATCGCGAACAGTTCTTCAGCCAGAATTCCGTTCGCACGATATTACTTTGGACCGACCGAGTTTCCGCAGCTTGCTCGCCGGGCGGGGCGATTAAGTTTGTCGCGAGTTCCGCACGCAAAGGAAAGCACTTAATGTGCTTTCCGTCTTGCGCAGGACTGTAGAGCAGCAAACTTAATCGCCCCGCCCGGTGAGCAAGCGGACGACAAACACATCTGTCCAATAATTCGTCTGAAACACAATGAAAAACCGTTTGATGTGAGTTAATATAAACAACGTCGTGAATCTGACTCCTGCCACATGCATGACAGGGGTTAAACACAAAAAGGAGTCAATTATGGTTTCTGAGAAGGCTACCCTCGTTAATCCTCAGGGTCTGCACATGCGTCCGGCTGGTCTGTTCGCCTCCACCATGGGCAAGTACGCCTGTGACGTGACGGTCGTCACCCCCGAGAAGGAGGTCAACGGCAAGTCCCCGATGGCCCTCATGGCTGCTGGTATCCCCTGCGGTACCGAGGTCGAGGTCAAGTGCGACGGCGCTGACGAGGCCGAGGCTCTGGCTGCTGCCATCGAGCTCATCAAGAGCGGTCTTGGCGAGTAGAACTCAAACGGGTCGCATGTTGAACAACTAAGTTCATATTTGGGGGCGCAGTGACCTGTTGTAAGGTAGCTGCGCTCTTTTGTCATGGATATGGCAAAACGCTTTATCACATGACACGGAGAGAGGAATGGGAATGTATCAGGGAGTCAACGCTTCCGAGGGCATCGGTATCGGCACCGTCATGGTCGCCGTCGATCCCGACTTGACGTTTGAGCCGCACGAGGTTGCCGATTCGGCAGCAGAGAAGGAGCGCTATCAGTCCGCTCTTTCGGTCTTCTGCGAGAAGACCCAGGCTCAGGCCGACCACATGAAGGAGACGGTGGGCGAGGCCGAGGCCGAGATCATGAGCGGACACATTGTCCTGGCTCAGGACCCGGGCATGACCGACGCCATCAACGCCGCCATTGACGGCGGTACCTGCGCCGAGCAGGCGCTCATGGACACCTCGACCATGTTCGAGAACATGTTCCTGTCCATGGACGACGAGATGTTCCGTCTGCGCGCGGCCGACATCGCCGACATCCGTACCGGTATTCTGGCCGAGTTGCTGGGCAAGGAGGTCGTCGACCTCTCCGTCCTGCCCGAGAACACCGTCGTTGTCGTGCACGACCTCACGCCGTCCATGACCGCCACGATCGATAAGACCCACGTTGCCGGTATCGTCACCGAGACCGGTGGCCGCACGTCGCACTCCGCGATCATCGCGCGCGCCCTCGAGATCCCGGCTGTCCTTTCGGTTTCCAACAGCTGCACCGCTCTGCGCAACGGCATGACCGTTGTCGTCGACGGTGGCAAGGGTATCGTCGAGGCCGATCCCGACGAGGAGACGCTCGCTGCCTACACCGCCAAGGCTGAGGCCTTCGCTGCTGAGAAGGCGGCCCTCGAGGCCTTCCGCGGCAAGCCGTCCGTGACTGCCGATGGCATCAAGAAGATCATCGCCTGCAACATCGGTAACCCTGATGACGTGCCCAACGCGCTCGATCACGACGCCGAGGCCATCGGTCTGTTCCGCTCCGAGTTCCTGTTCATGGACTCCGCTGAGCTTCCTTCCGAGGAGGAGCAGTTCAACGCCTACCGTAAGGTCGCCAGCGCGCTCAAGGGTGCTCCGGTCATCATCCGCACGCTCGATGTGGGTGGCGACAAGGAGATTCCGTATCTGCATATGGTCAAGGAAGACAACCCCTTCATGGGCTTCCGCGCCGTGCGTTACTGCCTGGCCAATCCCGACCAGTACAAGGTCCAGCTCCGCGCTCTGCTGCGCGCTAGCGCCTTCGGTGACGTCAAGATCATGATCCCGCTCGTCACCTGCGTCGAGGAGGTCTTGGCTGTCAAGGAGCTCGTCGAGCAGTGCAAGGCCGAGCTGACCGAAGAGGGTCGCAAGTTCAACGAGAACATCGAGGTCGGCATCATGGTCGAGACGCCCGCCGCTTCGCTGCTCGCAGACCGTCTTGCCGAGGTCGCCGACTTCTTCTCCATCGGCACCAACGACCTGATCGGCTACACCATGTGCGCCGACCGTGGTAACGACACCATCTCCAACCTGTACCAGGTTTACTATCCCGCCGTGCTCCGCTCGCTCAAGAACATCATCGAGAGCGGCGTGAAGGCCGGCATCATGGTCGGTATGTGCGGCGAGGCCGCTGCCGATCCGCTGCTCGAGCCGCTGCTGATCAGCTGGGGCCTGGAGGAGTTCTCGATGAGCGCTCCGTCGATCCTGCGCGCCCGCAAGACCATCAGCCAGTGGACCAAGGCCGAGTGCGACGAGCTCGCCGAGAAGGCACTCGCCTGCAACACCGCCGCCGAGGTCAAGGCACTGCTCGAGTCCGCAGCTCGCTAATTTGGTATCAGAGGTAACCGCGTGGTTGGAATGGGCCGGTCACGCGGCCCTCACATATACAGGGGGTACTGTAAATGTTCTACACGCTAACCGCTAACCCGGCTGTCGACATGACGGTTTCGAGCTCTCCGCTCGAGCCCGACGAGAACGTCCGCACCGGCTCGGCCAGCTACACGGCTAACGGCAAGGGCCTCGACGTGTCCTTCGCCTTTAAGAAGATGGGCGTCGACACCGTCGCGCTCGGCTTCTTCGCCGGCTTCACGGGCAAGTTCATCGTCGAGGAGGTTATGAACCTGGGTTGCCTCTGCCGCCCGGTCTGGACCGACGGTATCACGCGCATTAACACCTACGTCAACGATGGCCAGCACGAGTACGGCATCCTGAACCCGGGTGCTCCGATCACGCCGCAGCACCAGGAGGAGCTCTACAACATCCTGGACACCGCGGGTGATCTCGAGTGCCTGATCGTTTCCGGCTCCGTGCCTCCCAAAGCTACGCCTGACTTCCTGGCTAAGGTTATGGAGCACGCTCAGGCTCGTGGCGCCGATGTCGTCTTGGACCTGTCCTCCGACAAGCTCAAGGAGCTCGCTCACAAGAAGCCGCTGCTCATCAAGCCGAACCATCACGAGATGAAGGCCATCTTCGGCGTGCCGGTCGACACCGACGACGAGGTCCGCGTTGCCATGAAGATGGCTCACGACGCTGGCGTTCAGAACGTGCTGCTCACCCGTGGTAGCCGCGGCGACGCTTACTTCTCCAACGGCGAGGACATCTGGTACGCCAAGCGTGAGTTCAACATCAAGCTGGTTTCTTCCGTCTGCGCCGGCGACTGCACCCTCGCTGCGTTCCTGCACAAGTGGTACAGGGATCGCGACAACGTCGAGGAGGCCATGAAGCTCGCTATGGCCACCGGCGCCAACGTTGCCGAGTCCGTCGGCATCGGCGACTTCGGTCACGTCGACGAGTACAGCAAGCGCGTTGCTGTCCGCAAGCTCGATCGTCAGTAATTGAAACGCGACATATTCGTGCGCATGTGGCGCCCCGGTTTCGGCTGGGGCGCCTTTTTGTTCCGCCACGGGGGAGAGGTGTCCCGCCGTGCTTCATCGCTTCCACACCGTTCGCCGAGTTGTCCTAGCCTTTTACCGATGCGTGGAATATACTTTCACTAACACGTTGCTTCGTGAAAGGAACATTCATGATTTACACGCTCACTGCAAATCCCGCCATTGACTACAACATCGCCTGCGACGGCCTTACTGCCAATACCGTCACGCGTACCCGCAATGCCGTCTACACGCCCAACGGCAAGGGCCTCAACGTCTCGTTTACGCTTGACCACTATGGTGTCGACACCACGATCCTGGGTTTCTTCGCCGGCTTCTCGGGTGAGTTTATCGTTAAGGGCGCCGAGGCCCTGGGCGTGCCCGTCAAGCCCGTGTGGACCGACGGTATTACGCGCGTCAATGTGTTCCTCAACGCCGGTCCCGACACCGAGTACAACATGGTCAATGCCGGTGCCGCCATCAATGAGGCCAACGAGCAGGAGATGTTTGAACTTATCGATTCGCTCGATGACATGACCTGCCTGGTCATCAGCGGCTCGCTGCCTCCCAACACTTCCGAGGGCTTCTTGGCCGAGGTCCTGCGCCGTGTCAAGGCCAAGGGGGCCGAGTTCGTCCTCGACATCTCGAGCCATCAGCTGGCAGACCTCATTGCTCTGGAGCCACTGCTGATCAAGCCCAATGACGACGAGCTGCTTGACATCTTTGGCATCAAGGTGAGCGGTGGCGACGACGAGTCCGTCAAGGGCGCTATGGCCGAGCTGCACGCCAAGGGCGCCAAGAACGTGCTGCTGACCCTTGGTGGCGCCGGTGCGTACTTCTCCAACGGCGAGCATATCTGGTTTGCCAACCGCACCTTCGACGTCAAGCTGCTGTCGACGGTGTGCGCCGGCGATTCCTCGCTCGCTGCCTTCCTGTCCGTGTGGCACGACGCCCCCGAGCGCGTCGAGGACGCCCTGCGCCTTTCGATGGCCACTGGCGCCAACGTGGTCGAGTGCCCCGGTCTGGGTGATTTTGCCAAGGTGGACGAATATAAGAAGCACATCGAGGTTCGCCAGGTCTGCTAGTTCCGGCACCTTGTCTGAATAGTTTGATTATTTCGCATCCGTCTTAGACTAGGACGGATGCGTTTTTGTTTACGGGACTTGCGTGTGCAGTGGAGGCTGTTTCTTGCTAGACTTCTTGCAGACGCAATCGATAGCCAATTTGATAGTCGCAGGAGGCCATAGGCATGTGCAATGTTTCGCTCAACGGTACTCAACCGTCCGATGCGTCCCTGCGCGTCCTGCGCGCGCTTGAGGCGGCTGGTCTTGAGGCTTGGTACGTGGGCGGTTGGGTGCGCGACGCCCTGATGGGGTACCCCAGCCACGATGTTGATATGTGCTGTAGCGGCCTGTGGCAGGAGTCCAAAGCGGCGCTCGAGGCCGCCGGCATCGCGGTTGTGGAGTCGGGCATTAAATTTGGCGGAATCACGGCTATTTCCGATGGCGAGCGTATCGAGGTCACCACGTACCGTCTGGATGGCTTTTACACCGATGGTCGCCATCCCCAGAGTGTGGAGCGTGCTGCCTCGCTCGAGGACGATTTGGCGCGCCGCGACTTTACCGTCAACGCCATGGCCTGGCATCCCGAGCGCGGGCTTGTCGACCGCTACGACGGCCAGGGTGACTTGGAGCGCAAGCTGATTCGCGCTGTCGGCGATCCCAGGCGTCGCTTTAACGAGGACGCCCTGCGCATGCTGCGTGCGGTGCGCTTTGCCTGCCGTCTGGACTTTATGATTGAGCCCGAGACCAAGCGTGCGCTTGCCGAGTGCGCGCCGCTGCTCGATGCCGTGGCGCGTGAGCGTGTGGGTATTGAGCTCGAGGGCATTCTTTCGACCGGTCACGGGGGAGACGCCATGTTGCGCTACCCTGAGCTCATCTGCGCCGCTGTGCCCGAGTTGGCAGCGGGTCGCGGGTTTGATCAGCGAAGTGTCTATCATGCGTTTAACGTCTACGAGCATATCGCCCGTGTGCTGACGGTGGCAGGGGAGCTGGCGCTGTGCGACGGCGTCGCGCCATCGTCGAGCCTTATGTGGGCGGCGTTTTTGCACGATGTCTCCAAGCCCGAGTGCTTTACGGTCGATCACGCCGGCAGCGGACACTTCTACGGTCATCCCGAGCTCGGCGCCAAGAAAGCGCGCGTCATTATGGATCGCCTGGCACTCTCGCACGACCTGGTGCGCGACGTTTGCCTGCTCATCAAATATCACGATAAGCCGCTGCGCCCCGAGCGCTCCTGCCTGCTCAATATGATGCGCGCGCTTTCGGGTGAGGGCGTCGACACGGCCCGCCTGATTGACGAGCTCATGGACCTCAAGCGTGCTGACACGCTTGGCAAGGCCCCATCGTGCTTCTATTACGTTGAGACGATTGAGGAGATGCGCGCGATGGCGCACGAGCTGCTGAGGGCGGGGGAGCCCTATACGCTCAAGATGCTCGCCATCAACGGCGGCGACCTGATCCGTGCTGGAGTCAAGCCCGGGCCGGAACTGGGGCAGCTTCTCAACTCCGCCCTCGACGCCGTGATCGAAGACAACATTCCCAACGATCGCGAAGCTCTTTTGGTCCATCTCAACTTGAATTAGCTACCTAGTTTACCTGCGTGTTCCATAACCTGCCGACAATTTTTTGGCAATTTGGAATTTCTTCTTGCGCTGACGTTTTTTGTCCCGTAATATATTTCCTTGCAGCACGGCAGTGCAGATGTCATGTGGCCCGTTCGTCTAGCGGTTTAGGACGCCGCCCTCTCAAGGCGGTGATCACCAGTTCGAATCTGGTACGGGCTACCACTTCTTTTCTGCTGAGGCTTATGGCCCGTTCGTCTAGCGGTTTAGGACGCCGCCCTCTCAAGGCGGAGATCACCAGTTCGAATCTGGTACGGGCTACCACGCATCTGATACCCGGACTTCCTATGGAAGGCCGGGTTTTTTATTCAAGACTTTAGTCCGCTGGCCGCGCAGCGGCCAGCTTTAAACCACCCGCT